>SCRJ01000086.1 GCA_004298115.1 Acidobacteriota bacterium | reverse complement strand
CCGTGCTGGTCGCGGGAACCGGCTGTGTCCGCGTCCGGACCCCGCTCGCGCTGCACGAAACCCACACGTTCGCCGCCGGCCCCGACAAGCTCGTCCGCCTCGACGTCGGCTCGATCGATCTCCATGTCGACGTGGCCGAGGGGACCGCGATCACCGCCGCGCTCGATCTCGACGCGCGCTCGTCGTCGCGCGGGGCGGCGCAGCGTTGGATCGCCAACCACACCCCCGTCTTCGAGGACTCCGCTTCGGCGCTCGAGATCCGACTGCCCTCCCGCCACCGCGGGATCTTCGTCCTCGGGTATCTCAACGCCAGAGCGCGGATCGACCTCGTCGTGCCGCCCGAGTGCCGGCTCGAGGTTCGCACCTCCTCCGGCGACGTCAGGATCGGCGGCGGTGCGCTGCTCGCAGCACCGGCCCGCGTCACGACCTCGTCCGGCGACCTCACGGTCGAAGGGGGCCTGCGCGACCTCATCGCCCGGACATCCTCGGGGGACGTTCGCGTCACCCGGCACCCGCTCGTGAGCCTCGAGGCCGACACCTCCTCCGGCGACGTCACCCTGGAGAGCGGCAGTGAGCACGCGACGGTGGACACGTCCTCCGGCGACGTCCGCCTCGAGAAGCTCGCCGGCGACCTTTCCGCCACCGCGTCCTCGGGTGATGTTTCCGCCAGCTGGGAACGGATCGCTCCCGTCGCGAGCATCCGCGTCCGCACCTCCTCGGGCGACGTCCGCCTCCGCGTCCCCGCAGCGACGGCGCTCGCGGGTGAGATCAACACGACGAGCGGCAGCATCCACTCCAGCGTCGACGGCACGCGGGGACGTCGCGATCACCGGCTCTCGTTCGCCGCGGCGGGCCCGGCAACGACGGTCGAGGTGCATACCTCGTCGGGTGACGTGAGCCTCCGTACGCACCGCTAGGCTGGCCGCCGGAGAGACTCGGGCGAGTCCGGCCGGTGCACGGCATCCGGAAGTCCGGACGCCGGCGCCGCGGATGCGTCCGGAAATTCGGATATAATCCGGAACAATGGACGTCCCCCTTGGGCAAGCGCCCCCGCCGGCCGACTCCGCGACGTTCGTGCTGCCGCGCCGGGGCTGGCTCAAGCTCCACGAGCACCGCGGGCGCAGCCTGGTTCTCCTCCTCGCCGGCATCGTCGCGACCGCTGCCGGGCTGGTCGGGGCGGTGCGCCGGGTGGACGAGTTCCAGCGCCTCGACTTCCGCACCCTGCACGAGACCGGGGGGTATCTCGTCGTCAGCGTCGGGCTGCGCAGCGGGGCGGCGCGCGCCGGCCTCGCCCCGGGCGACCTGATCGTCGGGCTCGACGGGACGCCCACCACCGCCATCCGCGACCTCGAGCACGCGCTCTATGCCCGCCGCGTCTCGACGCTGTCGGTGCTGCGGCAGGGCAAGGTCCGCGACCTCGCGTACTACCCGCCGGTCCCCCAGGTCGACGTGCGCTACCTCCTGGTGGCGTTCGCCGCGATGTTCACGCTGGCCGTCGCCGGCGTCGTGTACCTCGGCCACCCGACGCCGCAGGCCGGCCGCTTCCTGGCGCTCGCCGAGGCGCTCTTCGCGGCGGTCGTCGTGCCGATCCCGCAGGACAGCGGCGCCTCGTGGCAGCTCCTCCTCCTGATCCGCGACTTCGGCCGCCTGGCGTTGCCGCCGCTGCTGGTCGTGTTCTTCGCCAGCTTTCCCGCCCGGATCAAGCGCTTCTCGTGGTTGTGGGCCGCGTTCGTCCCGTCGCTCGCCGTGGCGGCCCTGCGCACCGGCCTCGCCACCGGGCTCGTCCCGCCGGTCGCCGGCGACGTGCTCGTCGCCGACGCGCTCGACCGCGCCACCGCCGCGCTCGCCGTCCTCGGGGTGCTGGCGGCCGCGGCGCTCTCGGTACGTACGTACATCTCCAACCGGAGCGACCCGACGCGCCGGCGGCAGGTCGAGTGGGTGGCGCTCGGCGCCGCGGCGGGGTTCGCGCCCTACCTGCTGCTCTCGCTGATCCCGCAGTGGGCCGGCGCCGAGCTCGAGGTCCTGACCTGGATCTCGCTGCTGCCTTTGGCGCTGGTGCCGCTCGGCGTCGCGTCGTCGCTGCTCGAGTTCCGGCTCTGGGATCTGGAGGACATCTCGCGCCAGGTCGTGGCGACCGGCGTGGCGGTCCTGCTCGGCGGGGTGAGCTTCGCGTTCCTCAACTACGCCGTCACGCAGTTCGGCTTCCGCCTCGGGAACTGGCGCAACTTCGTCGCGGTGGCGGGCGGCGTCCTGCTCGCCACCCTCACAGTGCCCGCCAGACGGCTGCTCCTCGAGGGCTTCGAGCGTCTGCAGTACCGCGAGCGCCTCGCCGCCAGGCGCGCGCTCACGACGTTCGCCGAGGAGGCGGTGGCGCACCGCGACCCCGAGACGCTGCTGCAGCGTCTGGCACAACTGCTGCGCGACGCTCTGACCGTGGATCAGGTCGTGACGTACCTGGCGCTGGGCGGGAGGCTGTACCCCTCCGCCGCGGCCGAGCGCTGGCCGGTGCTCTCGTCCGACGACCTGCGCGACCCGTTTCCCACCGCCGCGGAGGCCGAGTTGGCGGCGCGCGGGCTCTCCCATCGGTTTCCGGTCGAGCGCGACGGCCGGGTGATCGGCCTGGTGTACTGCGGGCGCCGCCGCGGCGGGATGCCTCTCGGCCACGGTGAGCGCCGCCTCGTCGGGGCGCTCGCGGCGCAGGCCGCCCTCGCGCTCGAGAACACCCTGCTGATGGCGAACCTCCGCCGCCAGGTCGAGGAACACCGGCTGCTCGAGGACTACCTGGAGCGCATCTTCCAGTTCTCGGCGGCCGCGCTGTTGATCTGCGACGCCTCGGGGCGCGTGCTGCGCGCCAACGAGCGTGCCGCGACGCTGCTGCGGCGGGAACCGCGGCTCCTCATCGGGGAGTTCCTGCACGCGATCGTCGAGTTGCGCCCCGAGTGGCGCTCGCTCCTGCCCACCGACCTCGCCGGCGTCCAGGTGCGGTTTGCCGCCGGCGGCGAATGGCACACGGGCCTGCTGTCCACTTCCGCGCTCGAGGTGGAGCCGGGCCGCTTCGACGGGCGCGTCGTCGCCCTCGACGACATCACCGAGCAGCTCAACCTCGAGCAGCGCCTCGCCGAGCAGGAGCGCCTCGCGTCCCTGGGCCGCCTCGCCGCCGGCCTCGCGCACGAGGTCAACACGCCGGTTACCGGGATCTCCAGTTACGCCCAGCTCCTGCGCGAGCTGACGCCGCCGGCCGACCCGCGCGCGCCGCTGGCGGCCAAGCTCGAGGAGCAGGCGTTCCGGGTGTCGCGCATCGTGACGAACCTGCTCGAGCTGGCGCGTCCCTCCGGGTTCGAGCGCCAGCTCGTCGACATCTCCGCGCTCGCTCGCGACGAGGCCAATCAGATGCGCGTCGAGGCCGAGCGCGGCGGCGTCGCCCTGGAAATCCACCCGGCCGAGAACGCCGCCGCGAACGTCAACCGCGTCCAGTTCGAGCTGGTCATCCACAACCTGCTGCGCAACGCGATTCAAGCGACCGGAGCGGGCGGCACGGTCCAACTCATGGTGGGGTGCAACGGCGACGCGGTATGGATCGAGGTCCGCGACACCGGGCCGGGCGTGCCCGAGGAGCTGCGTGACCGGATCTTCGAGCCGTTCGTCACGACGCGCCAGGGGCGCGGCGGCACCGGGCTCGGGCTCGCGATCACCCGCGACATCGTCGTGGCGCACGGCGGGTCCATCCAGGCGCTTGCGGCCGAAGAGGGGGGCACGACGATGCGCGTCGAAGTCCCGGCCCACGGGGGGAGTGCATGAGGATCTTGATCATCGACGACGAACCGGTGTTGCAGGACGTGCTCTCGACGGTGCTCCGCCGCGAGGGTTTTCAGGTCACGCAAGCCGCAACGGCGGCCGAAGGCCTCCGCCAAGCCGAGGAGGGTGAGGTGGACCTGGTCCTGCTCGACCTCATGCTCCCCGACAAGCCGGGCCTCGAGGTCCTCCGCGAACTCAAGGGTCGCGACCCCGAAACCGTCGTCGTGGTCATCACGGCGTACTCGTCGGTCGAGACCGCCATCGCCGCGATGCGCGAGGGCGCCTTCCACTACATCGCCAAACCGTTCAAGAACCAGGAGGTCGTGCTCACGGTCCGCAAGGGGCTCGAGCAGCGCCGTCTGCGCACCGAGAACCGCGACCTGCGCCAGCGCCTCGAGGGTCTGGGGACGCTGGTGTGGCGGTCGCAAGCGATGGAGAGGGTGATCGGCCTCGTCAGGCGCGCGGCGCCGTCGCGCTCCAACATCCTGTTGACCGGCGAGTCGGGGACGGGCAAGGAGTTGCTCGCGCGCGCGATCCACCAGCTCTCGCCGCGGGTGGAAGGGTCGTTCGTGGTCGTCAACACCGGTTCGGTCCCCACCGACCTCCTCGAGTCCACGTTGTTCGGCCATATCCGCGGAGCCTTCACGGGCGCGGTCGCCAACCGGCGCGGACTGTTCGAGGTCGCCGACTCGGGCACCATCTTCCTCGACGAGATCGGCACGATCACGCCGCCGACCCAGGCCAAGCTCTTGCGCGTGATCCAGGAGCGCGAGTTCATTCCGGTCGGCGGCGAGCAGACGGTCAAGGTCGACGTCCGCATCATCGCGGCCACCAACGCCGACCTGCCCAGGATGGTCGGGGAAGGCACGTTCCGCGAGGACCTCTTCTACCGTCTCAACGTGATCACCATCGAGCTGCCGCCGTTGCGGCAGCGGCCCGATGACATTCCGGCGCTGGTGAACCAGTTCCTGCGCCGTTTTGCGGAGGAGAACCGCAAGTCCGCCCTCGCCCTCACCCCTCACGCCCTCGACGTCCTGATGGGGTACAACTGGCCGGGGAACGTGCGCCAGCTCGAGAACGTCATCGAGCGCGCCGTCGTGCTCTGCCCGGGGGACGTCATCGACGTCGACCTGCTCCCGGGCGAGGTGCTTGCACCCCAGTCCGCACCGGCTGCGACGCTCCCGGCGGAGGGGGTCGGCCTCAAGGACGCGGTCAACGCGTACACCAGGGCGTTGATCGAAGCGTCGCTCGCCCGCTGCGGAGGCGTCCAGCGCCGCGCCGCCCAGATGCTGCGCGTACGCCCCTCCACACTCAACGAGATGATCCGCCGGCTCGGAATCGCCGAGGCGGACGAGTAGGGTCCGGGGTCCGGGGTCCGGGGTCCGTGGTCCGTGGTCCGGGGTCCGGGGTCCGTGGTCCGGGGTCCGGGGTCCGTGGTCCGTGGTCCGTGGTCCGTGGTCCGTGGTCCGTGGTCCGTGGTCCGTGGTCCGATAGGAGAAGTGCAGAAGCGCTCGCGCCGATTCCACTGCCGGGTCAGCGGCGGGCGCCACGCGGCACGGCGGCGCGGCGCTGCTCGAGCATCCTGATGTGCTCGACCTCGTCCCCACGCAGCTCCGCCAGGACGGCCGTCGCGGCGGGGTCCACGAGGTGTTCGAGCGCCTCGGTGTAGAAATCTCGGGCCCGGACCTCGGACGCGAGCGCGATCTCGAGCGCCTGGGCGGCCGTCAACCCCGCCCTGTCGCGGTCCAGAGGCGGGCCCTCGACGTCCCACTCGACGACATCGCGGATGTGAACCGGGAGGTCCGCGAAGCGCGCGACGCGACGCGCCGAAATCCTGGAGCCGTGCGCCCCTTCGAGCTTGGCCATCGTGAGGAAGAAGGCGGCAGCACCCCGATCTCCCGCGGCCTCCAGGTGGGCGGCGAACGTTTCGTAACGCTCCTTCGCCTCGTGCTCGATGAACGCGGCGATCTCCAAGATGTCCTGAGGGCCGAGTTTCGTGAAGTCGATCGGAATCGGCAACGCTGACCTCCGGCCGCCATGACGCCGCGGTCTCTCGCTGCAACTCCGACGGGCAGGCGGTCATTTCCGGCCCATCATGGATAGGCAGGGGTCAGGGGAACGGGCACCGGGCACCGGGCACCGAAAGACGTGCTCAGTGGTCCGTGGTCCGTGGTCCGTACCGGCTGCGCCGGCCGTAGGCCGCGCAGCCTCTCGCCCCGCCCTCGAAGACGAGGAGTTCAGCGATAGGCAGGGCCTCGCATCTTGGGGCGTGTAGCCGCGCCGCCGCCGTTGGTAGGGGCCGGTGATCACACTTTGCTGCCCGCGGCCTGACCAGGGGGTACCAATATCGCTCGGCCGGCGAACCCGCGCTGCCGAACACCGAACAAAGTGTGATGCCCGGCCCCTGGCAAGGCGCACGAGGCGGGAGGAGCGGAGCGTAGCCGGAGGCTACGTGAGCATCCGATCCGCCGAGTGCAACGCCCGGCGAGGCGGGGCTCAGCCCCGACTCGCGGGGGGCACGGGGGCATAGGTGCTAACTTTTGGGTGCGAGTTTTGGGATGGGCCGGCGTTTGCGCCTGCGCGGGGGGTCGGTGAGGTGGCGGAGGAGGCCGGGGATGGCACGGGTGAGGAGAGAGATTGGGATGGTGCCTT
>SCRJ01000085.1 GCA_004298115.1 Acidobacteriota bacterium | reverse complement strand
GCTCTTCCGATCTCGTAGGCCATCGCGCGCAGCGGGCTCTCCGGAATGTCGCGCAGGCCCGAGATCACTTTCCACTCATCGCCGCTCAACGTCACGCTCACCTGTTCCATCGCGCCTCCACTCCGCTCGCCGCTCGCGGCGGTCACGAGCCCCGCCTGGCATCCCCGAGCCCGCCGCCGAGGATGTACACGGCCGCCTGCCTTCGGATCGCCGCGAGCAGTGCCCTGTCGTCCGCACACCCGTCGCCGCCCGGCCGCGCCGGCCAGGCCTCCAGCTCGGCGACCGCCCGGGCCGCCGCCGCCGCCGGCCGCTCGACGACGAGCGGCCGCAGCAGCTCGTCGAGCCGCCGCTCGAGGAGGTCCGCGTCGACCGGCAGCGGCGGCGCCGCGACGCGCGGCGGCTCGGCGCGTCCGCCCCCTTTGCGGGCGCCATCGCGGACCGCCGCCTGGGCCGCGCGGCGGCCGAAGACGGCGGCCTCGAGCAGACCGGTTCCCATCGTGCGCCGGCGGCCCTGCACGCCGCCCGCGGCCTCGCCGCACGCGTAGAGACCGGCGAGCGAGGTCCGTCCCCAGGCGTCGATCGCCACCCCGCCGATCCCGTGGTGCTGCGCGACCGCGAGCGCCACGCGACCTCCCGCCCCGGCCAGAGCCCCGGCGCGGAGCCTCGGCGGCAGCAAACCCTCCGCGCCGCCGTCGAGGTCGAGAAAAGCCGTGATGCCGTCGCGTCCGGCCCTCGCGATGGCCAGCGTCGTGGCCTCGAGGTCACGGCCGCGCGGCAGCGTGCGCCCGCCGATCCAGATCGTGGCGGCGACGAGCGCCGCCGAGGTGGGGAAATAGAGCGGGGGCGCCGCCGTGACCGGCAGCGCCTGCGTCAGGTCGGGCCGGTGCAGCAGGGCGCCGGCGCTCCCGGCGACGGCGAGGCCGCTGCCGCGGCACCAGCGCGGCGCGGTCGTCACCGGAAACACCGCGCCGCTGCCGCCGCACGCGAGCACCACCGCGTCCGCGAGGACCTGCTCCGGCCCCGCGCCGCCGCGCCCGAACAGAGTGGCGCCGACGACCCCGCCGCCGGCGAGGAGCAGCCCGGAGACGAGCGTGCGCTCGCGGAAGGACACGCCCGCGGCCGCGCAGCGCTGCAGCAGCGGCAACAACAGCAGGTGGCGGTCGCGCGGCCGGCACCGCAAGCCGCGCGCGACCGTGTCCCCCGGCAGCGTCACCGGCTCGTCCGTGACCGGCGCCAGGTCGAGGACCTCGATCAGCTCGCGAGCCGCCGCGTGCGCGTTTTCGGCGAGGACCTCGGCGAGACCCGCCCGCTCCAGGCCCTGGCCACGTTCGCGGAGGTCGGCCAGGAACCGGTCCGGAGAATCGCCCCTGACCCAGGGAGCGGTCAGCAGGATCCACGGGGTCAGGCCGTGGACCCGGTGCGTCGCGCCGTCGCGTCCGGCCCGTCCCGCCGTCACCACGGTCGTCGCCCACCCCGACCCGGCCAGCTCCAGCGCGCACTCGAGTCCCGCCAGACCGCTCCCGACCACCACCGCTCGCCCGGGCCCGCCGTTCGTCACGCCCATAGTCTGCCACAGCCGCCCGCGAACGGGCGGAGACCGGCGCGCGGACGGCGTCGGGAGGGCCGAGCCCCGGCGTGCCGGCGCGATTTCCCTTCCCGTGCGAGGCGGCCCTCGCCGCCGCCCGGGTGCGGGCGGGGCGATGTGGGGCGATTGCTCGACGACCCACGACGGGTCGGCGTCAGGAGGCGGGGGCCGCGGCCGGGTCCGCCGTCCGCCGCTGCTCCTCCACGATCTTGCCGTCGCGCAGCCGGACGACCTTGCGGGCGTGCTGTGCGATGTCCTCCTCGTGGGTGACCAGGACGATCGTGTTCCCGTTGCGGTTCAGCTCGTCGAAAAGGGCCATGATCTCGTCGCCGGTACGCGAGTCGAGGTTTCCGGTAGGCTCGTCGGCCAGGAGCAGCGACGGCTTGTTGACGAGCGCCCGCGCGACCGCCACGCGTTGGCGCTGGCCGCCGGAGAGCTCGTTCGGCTGGTGGCTCATCCGGTCGCCGAGGCCGACCATCGCGAGCATCTCCTTGGCGCGCCGGTGGCGCTCCTGCCGCGGCACGCCGGCGTAGACGAGGGGTACCTCGACGTTCTCCAGCGCGGACGCGCGCGACAGCAGGTTGAACGTCTGGAACACGAAGCCGATCTCGCGGTTGCGGATGCGGGCCAGCTCGTCGTCGTCGAGACGGGAGACCTCGTTGTTGTTGAGCCGGTACGTCCCCGAGCTGGGCGTGTCCAGGCAGCCGATCAGGTTCATCAGGGTCGACTTCCCCGAGCCCGACGGCCCCATGATGGCGACGAACTCGCCGGTCTCGACGGTGAATGAAACGCCGTCGAGGGCCCGCACCTGTACGTCCCCCATCTCGTACACCTTGACCAGATCGCGGATCTCGATCAGAAGCGGCATGCTCCTCCCAGCTCAGAGCGCCGGCGCGCCGGCGCCGTCTTTCGGGGTGCGGCCGTACTTGAGCCAGCGGACGTCCTTCAATGCGGTGTGCGGCTCCTTCGCCTCGGGTGCGCCCTTGATGGCGATGCCCAGCGAGTCGAGGAAGACCCCGACCGCCACCTTGTACGTGGCCTCGGCCTGCCGATAGAGGACCCGCGATTGCAGCTCCGCGGCCTGTGCCGCCGCGAGGTCGTCCTGGATCTTCACCACCTGGAAGTTGGTGGACATGCCGTTGGCGAACTTCTTCTGCTCCGCGTCGAGGTTGCGCTCCGCGAGCTCGCGCGACTTCACGGCGGCGGCGATCGCCTTGCCGCTGGCCTCGAGGCCCCGCACCGCGTTTCTCACGTCCGCGATCACGGCCTGGCGCTGCAGCGCGATGTTCTGCCGCGCGGTGGTGACGGCGAACCGGTCCTTCGCCACCGTCGCCTTGGCCTGATGGTTGCCGAGCGGGTAGGAGAAGTTGATCACCGCCGACCACTGGTTGTAGTCGCGGTCGCGGAGCTGGCGCAGGGCGTCGGCCCAGCCGCCGCGGCTGAAGGAGATGACGTTCCCCGTCTGCTGGTCGTAGACCGTCGAGTCGCCGCCGACGCCGGCGTACCCGTAGTTGAGGGCAAGGTCGAGCTGGGGGCGGGCCGCGCTGCGGGCGGCGAGCAGGTTGACCTCGCCGATCTCGAGCTCGAGCTGCCTCTGGCGCAGCTCCGGCCGCCTGGCGATCGCCTCGGTGATGGACTTGTCGAGGTCGACGTGCGCCGTCGTTCCCTCGAGCGCGTCGGTGGGGATGATCGTGCTCGTCCAATCATCGGGGTTCTCGAACCCGAGCAGGCCCTTGAGGGCGTCGCCCGCGTTCCCCACCGCGTTCTCCGCGACGATGATGTCGAGCTCGCGGGCCGCGACCGCCGCTTCCGACTGGACGATGTCGATCGGCGCGGAGGTGCCGATCCGGACCCGGGTGCGGGTCTGGTCGAGGAGGTCCTGGGCGAGCATGAGGGAGTGCTGCTTGGATTTCAGGTTGTCGATGGCGTACACCAGGTTCCAGTACGCGGTCTCGACGGCTTGGGCGGTGTTGATGACGATCTCCTCGAACTGCACGCCGGAGATGTCGCGCGAGCGGCGGGCGACCTCGATCCCGGCCCGGGTCACGTCGGTCCCGAAGCCCCTCAGGAGCGGCTGGGTCAGCGAGAAGGTCAGGCCCGAACTGTAGGACGGGTTGAGGAAGTAGAACGACGAGTTCGTCTTCGAGCGGGAGTTCGTCCAGCCGACGGAGTAGCTGCCGCCGGTCGCGATCAGCCCGCCCAACGAAAGGTTGAACTCCCGGCCGCGCTGGAGGGCCACGTTGGCGCCCACGAGCTGGTTCGTCGACTGCGCCTCGTAGTACGTCGCGCCCAGAGCGCTCTGGACCTGCGGATCGAAGATGCCCGTGCTCCCCAGGAGCCCCTGTTGCGCCGACGCGAGCGAAAGCCTGGAGACCTCGAGGTTGATGTTGTGGGCGAGCGCCGTCGTGATGGCGTCCTGCAGCGACAACCGCATCTCGGGCGCGCCGAGGCGCACGCCCCGGGTCTGCTGCCCCGGCGCGGTCCCCACCTCGAACTTCGGTTCCGCCGCCCACGCACTCGCGGCCACCGCCACCGCCACCGCGCTCAAACCGAACAAGACGCTTTCCGTCCTCACGTCACCCTCCGCTCTCGCTTCGTTGATCTAGTACGTCCGGCTCCCGCTCCTGGTTTCAACGCGGCGTGCGGACCGCGCCACTCTACCCGAAACCGCACCCCCGAGGCCAAGGCCGCACCGCTCCGGCTCACGCCCCGCCCGGCCACTACTCGTCACAACGTCAACCCGCGGCCTGCGGTTCGCGCGCCGCGAGCCAGCGCGCCGCGGCCAGGAGTTCGGCCGTCGCGGCCGCGGCCGGTCGGGTCAGGACGCGCGCCGCCGGGCCTTCCTCGACGACCCTGCCGGCCGCCAGCACCAGCACCCGCATGCACAGCCGCTCCACGAGGAGGATGTCGTGGGCGATCACGAGCATGGCCATGCCGGTGCGGCGCTGCAGGGAGAGCAGGAGGTTCAGCACCTGCCCCCGCACCGAGACGTCGAGCGCCGAAACCGGCTCGTCCAGGATCAGCGCCTCCGGCCGGCTCGCGAGGGCGCGCGCGATCGCCACCCTCTGCCGCTCGCCCCCGGACAGCTCGCGCGGCAGCCGCGCGAGGAACGCGTCCTCCCCCGGCAGGCCCACCTCGGCGAGCAGCTCCCGGATCCGCTCCCGCCGCGCGGCCCTGGGCGCCAGGTGGTGGACGGCCAGCGCCTCGCCGACGATCGTGCCGACGCTCTGACGCGGGTCGAGGGAGCCGGTAGGGTCCTGGAACACGGCCTGGACCGCACGCCGCATGCCCCGTGTGTCCCGGGGACCCAGGGACGCGAGCGCCCGGCCCGCGTAGCTGACCGAGCCCTCGTCCGCGGGCTCGAGGCCGAGCAGCAGCCGGGCCAGGGTGCTCTTGCCGGCGCCCGACCGGCCCACGACCCCGACGATCTCCCCGCGGGCAAGCTCGAGGCTGACGCCGTCGAGCGCGCGCACGGACCCGTTCCGCGCCGGATAGGTGCGGCCGACGCCCGCGGCGGCGAGGATCGGGACGCCGCCGCGATCAGCCACGCCGCTCCTCCTCGTCGCTCGCCAGGAAGCACCGCACCGTTCGCCCGTCGCCGGCCGGCGTCAGCGCCGGTCGCGCGCCCGTGCAACGGCGCCAGGCGTGCGGACAGCGCGGGGCGAACCGACACCCCTGTCCCCACTCCCCGGCGCGCGGCACGCCGCCGGGCACCGTCGCGAAGTCCCCCGACGCGTCCGACCCGCCCAGGCGCGCCTGCAGCAGCGCCTGAGTGTACGGATGGCGGGGGTCGCCGAACAGCGCGTCGCGGTCGCCGGTCTCGACCGTCTCGCCGGCGTACAGGACCGTGATCCGCTCCGCCACCCGGCCGACGAGGGCGAGGTCGTGGCTCACGAAGAGCAGCGTCAGCCCCCGGCTCTCCCGCAGGCGCCGGATCAGCTCGACCAGCCGCTGCTGCGACACGGTATCGAGGGCCGAGGTGGGCTCGTCGGCGATGAGCGCGCGCGGCCCCGCGGCCAGGGCCGCAGCCAGGAGCACGCGCTGCCTCTCCCCGCCCGACAGCTGGTGCGGGTAGGCGTGCGCCACGCGTTCGGGCTCGTCGAGGCCGACCTCCGCCAGCAGGCGGCCGGCGAGCGCCGCGGCGTCGGCGCCGCGCACGCCGAGATGGAGCTTCGCCGCCTCGGTCACCTGCGAGCCGACCGACCGGACCGGGTTGAGCGCTTGCGAGGGCTCCTGGAAGACGAACCCCACGACGCCGCCGCGCAGCGCGCACATTCGCGCCTCGGAGGCGGTCAGGACGTCCTCGCCTTCCAGGCGCACCGAACCGCGGAGGACCCGCGCCGCGTGCGGCAGGAGCCGCACCGCCGCGAGCGCGGTCAGGGTCTTGCCGCACCCCGACTCGCCGACGAGGCCCATCGCCTCGCCTTCCGCGACCGCGAGCGATACCCCGTCGACGACGAGGCGCGCTCCGCCGTCGGGCCCGGGAAAGGCGACCGCAAGATCCTCCACGTCCACGATCGACCGCGCCATTGCCTGATTCTACGCGGTCCGCGCCGCAACAACGGAGTCGCGCCGCGGTGCCCGCCCCTTCTCTCCGGAGCGCGGCGCGGCTAGCATGGCGCGCGGAGGTGGCCGTGCCGTTACCAAAGGCGGAACTGCTGCAGCTCGCGCGCTCGGTCGGGGCGCTGGTCCTGGACGTGGACGGCGTGCTCACCGACGCGAGCCTCATCTACGGCCCGCACGGCGAGGAGTCCAAGGCGTTCTCCGCACGGGACGGCTTCGCCGTCAAGCTCGCCGCGAGCGAGGGGATCAAGGTTGCGGTCCTCACCGGCAGGGTGGGCGCCGCCGTGAGCGCGCGCCTTGCCGAGCTCGGGGTGCCCCGGCACCTCGCCGTCCAGGGCAGCCGCGACAAGCGCGCCGACATCGCGGCGCTCGCGGTGCGTCTCGAAACGCCGCTCGCCGCGGTCGCGTTCATGGGCGACGACATCCCGGACCTGCCGGCGCTCGCCGTCGTGGGTCTGGCGGCGTGCCCGGCCGACGCCGCCGACGAGGTGAGGCAGCGCTGCCACTTCGTGTCGGCGGCCGCGGGCGGCCGGGGCGCCGTGCGCGATCTCGTCCGCCTCGTGCTCGAGGCCCGCGGCCGCTGGGACGCGGTCGTCGAGTCGTGGTGGCGCGGCGAGACGACCCCCGCGTTCTTCGCCGCCGGCGGCGGCGGGACCCGGCGCGGCGCCTGATCGCCCCGCCGCCTGCACCTCGTCGCGGCCCAGCCTATAGTGATTGCGTGAACCGCCAGATCGCGAGCGTACGCCCCGGCGTGTGGCAGATCGAGCCGTCGGGCGGGATGCGGGTGCCGGCCCGGATCTACGCCAGCGAGACGCTGCTCGCCGCCGCCCGCTCCGACCGGTCGCTCGTCCAGGCGTGCAACGTGGCGCACCTCCCCGGCATCGTCGGCGCCTCGCTCGCCATGCCCGACCTGCACGAGGGGTACGCGTTCCCGATCGGGGGCGTGGCGGCGTTCGACGCCGAGGACGGCGTCGTCTCTCCCGGCGGCGTCGGCTACGACATCAACTGCGGCGTCCGCCTGATGCGCACGGACATCCGCGCGGCCGACCTCGGCGCCCGCCTGCGCGCGCTCGTGCTCGCCGTGCAGCGCGACGTGCCCGCCGGGCTCGGGAGCCAGGGGGCGATCGCCACCCTCTCGGACCGGGATCTCGACGAGGTCCTGTGCGACGGCGCGGCGTGGGCGGTCCGCCACGGTTACGGCGCGCCCGCCGACCTGGAAGCGACCGAGGCCGGGGGCTGCCTTCCCGGCGCCGACCCGAGAGCGGTCTCGCGCCGGGCGCGCGAGCGCGGGGCGCCGCAGCTCGGCACCCTCGGATCGGGGAACCACTTCGCCGAGCTGCAGGTCGTGGACGAGGTCCTCGACGCCGCGGCCGCCGCGGCGTTCGGCCTGACGGAGGGGAACCTCACGGTCCTCCTCCACTCCGGCTCGCGCGGCCTCGGCTACCAGGTCTGCGACGACGCCCTGGCGGCGATGCGCGAGGGCACGCGGCGGCAAACGCCTCCCCTCCCCGACCCGCAGCTCGTCGCGGCGCCGGCGTCCTCTCCCGAGGGCCGCCGCTACCTCGCGGCGATGCGCGCCGCGGCCAACTTCGCCTGGGCCAACCGCCAGGTGATGATGGCGCTGATCGAGCGCGCGATGGCGCGGACGCTCGGCGGTGACCGGGCTGCGTTCGGCTTCGCCCTCGTCTATGACGTCGCCCACAACATCGCCAAGCTCGAGGAGCACGAGGTCGCCGGGGTCCGCCGCCGGCTCCTCGTCCACCGCAAGGGCGCGACCCGCGCGTTTCCCGCGGGGCACCGCGAGGTGCCGGCCGCGTACCGCGCCGTCGGCCAGCCGGTGTTCATCCCCGGCGACATGGGGCGGCCGTCGTTCGTCTGCGTCGGCACCGGGACGGCGATGGCCGAGACGTTCGGCTCGGCCGCACACGGCGCCGGCCGCACGATGTCGCGCCATGCCGCCCGCCGCGCCGCCGCCGGGCGCGACCTCCTCGGGGAGATGGAGCGCCGGGGTGTGCTCGTCGCCGCTCACTCCGCGAAGACGCTCGCCGAGGAGATGCCCGACGCGTACAAGGACGCGGCCGAGGTGGTCGAAGCGCTGCGCGTGGCCGGCATCGCCCGCCCCGTCGCCCGCCTCCGTCCGCTCGGGGTCGTGAAGGGCTAAGCCGACCCCGCTCCCGGCTGCTATGCCCCGCCGGCGCCGCGCGCAGCGGCGGTAACGAGACCCGCGGGCGGGGTTCGACCTTACTTCCCGGGCGCGAGGTCGGCGGCGAGGATGCGTTCCCGGTACGCCGCCACGCGTTCCCGCACCGCCGCCTCGTTCACCGTGAGGACGCGGCCCGCCGCCATCACCACCTCGCCGTCGATGACGACCGTGTCCACGTCGCTGGCCTTGGTCGCATAGACGAGCAGCGAGTAGGGGTCGTAGGACGGGATCTGGTGCAGGCTGTCGGTGCGCACCAGGATGATGTCGGCTCGCTTGCCGGCCTCGAGCGACCCGATCGCCTTCTGTAGGCCGATCGCTTCGGCGCCCAGGCGCGTCGCCATGGCCAGCGCGGTGCGGGCGGCGAGCACCGTGGGATCGCCGCTCGTCACCTTGGCGAGCTTGGCCGCGGTGTCCATCTCCTCCCACAGCGACAGGTCGTTGTTGGAGGCCGCCCCGTCGGTGCCGAGGCCGACCGCGACCCCCGCCGCCAGCAGCGCCGGCACCGGGGCCACTCCGGCTGCCCCCTTCATGTTCGACTGGGGGCAGTGCGCCACGCCGACCTTGCGCCCGGCCAGCAGCGCGATCTCCGCCGGCGTCGGCCAGATCATGTGCGCCGCCACCACTCGGTCGTCGAGGATGCCGAGCCCCGCCGCGTACTCGACCGGGCCTTTGCCGTACTTCTCGTGGATCAGGTCCACCTCGGAGCGGGCCTCGGCCAGGTGCATGAGCATCGGCACGTCGTGCTTTGCCGCCAGAGCGTGCGCCTCGCGCAGGTGGTCGGTCGACACCGTGTACGTGGCGTGCGGCGCCACGGCCGGCGTGATCAGGCGATGACCGCGCCACCTCGTCACGAACCGTTCGGTGTACGCCAGCGCATCCGCCCAGCTCTTGTTGTCGGGCGCGGGAAAGTCGATCAGCGTCTCTCCGGCCACCGCGCGCATCCCGCATCCCGCCGCCTCCTCGGCGACGGCGTCTTCGAAGTAGTACATGTCGACGAAGGTGGTGACCCCGCCGCGCAACATCTCGAGGCAGGCCAGGCGCGTCCCCCAGCGCACGAACGCCTCGTCGACGAAGCGGGCCTCCAGCGGGAAGATGCGCCGGTACAGGAACCCCTTCAGGTCCAGGTCGTCGGCCACCCCGCGGAACAGCGTCATCGGCACGTGCGTGTGGGCGTTGACGAGGCCGGGCAGGACGATCCGCCCGGAGGCGTCGAGGCGACGCGCCGCGGGGAACCGGACGGCGAGCTCCGCCGCCGGACCCACCGCCTCGATCCGGTTGCCGCGGACGGCCACGGCCCCGTCGGGGATCACCGTCCCCGCCTGGTCCATCGTCACGACCATGCCCCCGTCCACCAGCCACACATCCTCCGCCGCGGCCGGCGTCGCGAGCACCAACACCGCGGCGACGACGAGCGCCGCAACCCGTTGGCGTGCCATCGCAGCCTCCCCCGTCCGCAACCGTGCGGCCGAGCGCGGCCGGCCGCAACGAGGCGGGCGGGGATCGTTCCCCGCCCGCCGATCTCGAACAAGACGCGCGGGCCTAGAGCTTGGCGCCGAACTCCACTCCGATGATCCGCGGGTCGTTCGTCATCCCGGTCAGGTTGTCGAAGTCGATCCCGCCCTGCAGGATCTTCTTGTTGGCGATGTTCCGCCCGAACAGCGCGACCTGGTACTTGCCCTGGTTCCAGCCGTACCCCACGCGCAGCCCGAACTCCAGGCTGTCGGAGTGGAATTCCTTGGACTCGTAGAGGAAGAAGCTCTTGTCGCTGGAGTAGGCCCAGTCGAAGCTGGCGAAGTAGCCGCGGTTGAGCGGGTCCGACTGGTAGTTGAGGAGCCCGGAGAAGATCCACTCGGGCGCGTACGGCAGGCTGTTGCCGTTGATCAACGCCAGCCCGGCGCCGTTGATCGGGTTGGTGACCGTGCACCCGCCGCCGCACGGCGCCACCGTGAGGCCCCTGTCGTCGATCTTGGTCGAGTTCCACGAGGCGCCGACGCTGCCGAACCAGTTGGGGCCCGGGATGTACTCGACGTCGGCCTCGAAGCCGTGGCCGTTGGTGCGGTGGGCGTTCAGCAGCGTGGCGACGTTGTACTGGCCGCCGACCGCGGTGAGCTGCTGGCCGTCCATCTGGAAGACGTACGCGGCGAGGTTCAACCGCAGCCTCTGGTCGGCGAGGATCGACTTCATCCCGACCTCGAACGAGGTGATCGTCTCCGCCTTGGCGACCGAGACGCCGTTCGTCGCCGGGTCCTGGCCGTCCGAGAAGTCGGGTGCGAACATGATGCGGCCCTGGATGCTGGGGCCGCGGTAGCCGGTGGCGACCCTCGTGTAGAGGTTGAGGTCGGGTGCCGCCCCGTAGAACGCGCTCAGGTCCCAGCTCACGTTGCTGTCCGAGGTGTGCCTCGTGATCGGGTGGGTCAGCGGCGGCTGGAACAACGGCTGCGGCCGGTCGGCGGAGAAGTCCTTCGTGTCGTTGGTGTAGCGCAGCCCACCCCGGAGCGACCAGCGCTCGGAGAGGTTGAGGTTGCCCGAGGCGAAGAAAGCGTAGCTGTCGGTCTTCTGGTACTGCGTCGCGTAGCCGTTCTGCGGGTTCCCGGCCGTCAGGCTGTCGTAGCTGAACGAGTCGATGTCGACCTTCTCGTTGAAGTAGTACGCGCCGACGATCCAGTTGAAAGCCTCGGCGCCGTTGCTGGCCAGGCGCAGTTCCTCGGTGAGCTGCGCGAGGTACGGGATCCCGTCCGCGCTCTCGGAGGAGAACGGGATGAAACCCGGCCCGTAGTGACCGGCGCCCAGGGACGCCGCCCCGTAGCCGCCGTCGATGTCGCCGCGGCTGTACATGTTGTTGATCCGCTCGTAGCCGGTGACCGAGGTCAGCGTCGTGGAGCCGAGGTTGTAGTCCATCTTGAGGACGCCGCCCAGGGCGCTGATCAGCTGCTTGTTCAGGCCGTCCTGGTAGACGGTGTCCTGCTGGAACCCGGGGACGAAGTCGTTGCTCCCCTTCTGGATGATGTTGGCGCGGAAGATCCGCGCCGTGCCGTCCACGTGCCAGCCGTGCACGTTGAGCAGGGCGGTGAAGTCCTCGCTCGGCTTCCAGAGGAACTGCAGGCGGGCGGCGCCGGTCTCGTGCCCGCCGAGCGCCGGGTTCTTGCCGGTGTACCCGGACCACCTGTTGTCGACCCAGTCGCTCTGGGACTGCCACAACACCGAGAGGCGGGCGGACAAGGTGTCGGAGATCGCCCCGCCGATGCCGCCGGTGACGTCGACGTTGCTGTAGGACCCGTAGGAGGCGGTCCAGTCCGACTCGAACTCCTTGGTCGGCTTCTTGGTGTCGAACTTGACCACGCCGGCGGGCGTGTTGCGCCCGAACAGCGTCCCCTGCGGCCCGCGCAGGACCTCGATGCGGTCGATGTCGAACAGCGGCATCCCCTTGACGATCGGGTTCTCCATCACGACCTCGTCGACCACCATCGAAACCGGCTGCGACGCGTTGAGGTCGAAGTCGGTGTTGCCGAGGCCGCGGATGTAGAAGCGCGGGAACGCCCGCCCGAACGACGACTCGAGCGTGAGGCTCGGCACGCGGCCCGAGATCGCGCGGATGTCCGGCCCCGCCGTGAGGATGATGCTGAGGTCCGTGCCCGAGAGCGTCGAGACCGCGACCGGGATCTTCTGGACGTCCTCAGGGCGCTTCTGCGCCGTGACCACGATCTCCTCGACGGCCCGTCCCGCCGGCTCTTCCTTCTTCGGCTGCGCCTGCTCTTCCTTTTGCGGCGCCTGCTGCGCCTCCTTCACCGCCTCCTTTCCCGTCTGCCCGCCCTCCTGGGCGAAGCAGGGTCCCCCGATGGCCACCTGAAGAACCGCGAGTGCGACGATGCCAAAGATCCGCCACGCCGATCCGTTTCTCATGACGGTCCCCTCCTCCGTGGGCACGAGCTCCGAGTCCGTTGGTTGCTGTCTGTAGAGACTAGCAGAATCGCCGTCGCAAGTCCCTGGTTTCACCGCCATGGATATCGCGTCGAGCGAGGCCGCAACGGGACGCAGGACTGCAACCCGTGTTGAGCCCGGCCGCGGGCGGAACGTCGCCGGTCGTGGGGGTCGTGCCGGCGCGCATCGCAGCCCGCCGCGAGCCGGTCCACGGCGCCGATCGGACCGGGGCCGCGTCCGACCGGTTCGAGGTCAACGGGCTCGCGGGCATGGACTTAGCTCGGAATGGACGAACGCCCGCGCCGGCCCGCTCGGCCGCTACCGCCTGGGGAGCGTGAGGACGCGCAGCTCGGCGCGCACCGGCGCCCGCTCGGAGGCCACGCGGACGATGACCTGTGCGGGTGCGACCGCCGGCGCCGCGGCCAGCGCGCGGTAGCTCGCCGGCGGCACACCCCGGAACGTCGCCGCCCCGCCCGAGTCGGTCCTCGCGGTGCGCGTCCGGAACGCCCCCTGGCCGAGGCGCTCCAGCGTCACCGTGACGCCCGCGCACGGCCGCCCGGCCTCGTCGACGACGAACACCGTCACCGCGTTCCTCTCGTCTTCGCTGCCGCCGAGCGCCTCGACACGGCTCGGCCGGCTCACGCCGACGGCGTCCGCGGCGACGGCGCGCGCACCCGGCTCCCGCGCGGCGGGCGCCGTCATCGTCGCGCCGGGAAGCTCCTCCATCCCCTCGCTCACTCGCACGCCGAGCGCTTCGGCCCGAGGGGTCGCCGCCATTGCGACGGCGTCCGGCGCGGCTGCGGCGAGGCCCTGATCGGCGGCTTTGGCCGCGCGCCCGGGCTCGTTCGCGCTCTCGGCGTTGCGGGAATCCGAGGCGACCTTCCGCTGCGCGGGGACCGGGATCCGGGTGCCTCTGGACGCGCGCGGCTGCGCCGCCGCGACCGCGATCCCTTCCGGCGCCGGCGGGGCCGGGGCCGTGACCACGATGTCGTCGATGTGCACCACGCCGGAGAGCGCCATCCACTTCCACACGTCGTCGGGTTGCGACGGGATGATGCGGGCCGCCACCATCCCGACCCCCGCCACCAGCAGCACCGACGCCGCGGCGAGCCAGCTCGGGTGCAACCCCTCGACCAGCGGCGGCATCAGCCACCGGCGTCCGGGGCGGAACGTCCGCCGGTCGAGCCGGATCGAGCCCGGGATCTCGGCCTTGATGCGATCGGCAAGTCCGGCGGGCGGCGCCGGCGTCGCGCGCGCCGCGAGCAACCGCGCGATCCGCCTCTGGGTGAGCTTCGTCATGACGCAACCTCCTGCAGCTTGACGGCGAGCAGCCGGAACGCGTGCTTGAGCCGCTTGCGGACGCCCGCCTCGCTGATCCCGTCCGCCTTCGCGATCTCGGCGACCGGCGCGTCGGCCCAGTACCTCGCGGCCACCGTGAAGCGGAGTTCTTCCGGCAGCGCGAGCACCGCCTGGCGCAGCCGCTCCTGCTCCTGCGCTGCGATCACCTCGTCGTCCTGGCGCGGGGCGCCGTCGGGCAGCGTCGCACCGAGCTCGTCGTCGAGCGGCACCACCGCGTGCGGGCGGCGGACGTGGTTCAAAAAAGTGTTGGTGGCGATGCGGTACAGCCACGTGGCGAACTGCGACCGCCCGTCGAACGACCCGATCGCCGCCCACGCCCGGCGGTACGTCTCCTGGGTGAGGTCGGCGGCGAGGTCGGGGTCACGGGCGAGCCGGCACAGCAGGGCGTAGACGTTGCGGTAGGTGCGGTCGACCAGAGCCTCGGCCGCCGCCCGGTCGCCCTCGGCCAGGGCCGCGAGCACCGCTGGTTCGTCCGCCGGCTCCACGGTTCGCGCCTCCTGCCCGCCCGTTCGCACCGATGGCAGCGCCTGCCCGATCCTCATGTCATTTAGACACAGACCCGCCGGAAAACCAAACCGGAGCCGTCCTTCTTGCCAGGCCCTCGGCCAGGCGGCCAAGGCGGCCGGTCCGATCGGCGGCCGCCGCGCCCGGTTGCGGTTTGCCTCCCGCCGGTGTCCAAAGGCCAGGAACAGGGAGGAAAGGAGGCCGCCGTGTTCGACACCACGCTGATCGCTTCGAACCCAGGGCGGGAGGTGAGGCGGAAGCTCGCGACGCTCCCGGCGGCCCTGGCCGTCCACGGCCTGGCGCTCGGCGCTGTCATGGCCGGCCAGCTCTGGGCCGTGCAGCCGGTCGAGCAACCCGACGTCGTGGTGGCGTTCGTGGACGCCGCCCCGCCGTCGCCACCGCCCGCTCCGCCGAAGCCTCCGGAAGGCGACGGCACCCGCGCCGCCACGAAACCGGCCGACCCGAAACCTCCGACCGAGCTGGTTCAACCGCGAGTGATCCCCGCGGAGCCGGCCAAGGCCGGGCC
This sequence comes from Acidobacteriota bacterium, assembly GCA_004298115.1. Taxonomy (GTDB): domain Bacteria; phylum Acidobacteriota; class Thermoanaerobaculia; order Thermoanaerobaculales; family Thermoanaerobaculaceae; genus RBG-13-68-16. The sequence continues at coordinate 64,362 of SCRJ01000085.1, read as the reverse complement.
GCCGGAATCGACGGGCGAGCCGGGCGATGTCGTCGGAGGCGGAGATGACCGCAAAGGTGTGGGAGTTCCCTACAGTGTCGGAACGGACCTGGGGCGGACACCGCCGTCGCTTGTCCTCGACGACACGCCGGTCCGTCCCGGCGCGGGCATCGTGCTCCCCGTGAACGTCTACCGCACCGATCCCGTCTACCCCGAGCTGGCAAGGAGAGCTCGCATCCAAGGCACCGTCGTCGTCGAGGCGACGATCGACCGTCAGGGCAACGTCGTCGACACCCGGCTGCTCAGGGACCCCGGCCTCGGCTGCGGCGCCGCCGTCGTCGCGGCGCTGCGGACGTGGAAGTACCGGCCGGCGACGTTCAACGACAGGCCGGTCAGCATCATCATGACCGTCACCGTGACCTTCCGGCTCGCGGGGACCGAGTAACGTGCCGCCCGACCCGTCCCCCTCGCAGTCGCGAACGGCGGCCGGCCGCGCCCGGTCGCCGCCCGCAGGACCCACAAGGGCCCTCGACAACGCACCAAACAGAACACAACTCTCGCGCAAGCCGTGCCGATCCCCGGCACGGCTTATTTCTTCGACGCCGGGCACGGTTCACCCGAGGTCGTCGAGGTCGCGGCGCGCCTTCTCGGCGCCTTGAAGCCTCCTGCCCACCCGAGGTCGCATCGGGCCCGATGAAGAAGGCAGGCTCCCTCCGGCCGTCCGTGCGCCGGAACGGCTTCGAGGGTATGCTTTTCGAAACGTACGGAGGGAATCATGGGACGTCGCAAGCTAAGGGTGCCCGCTGTTGCAGCCGCCCTGTTCGTGTGCGTTGCGTCGGCGGTCGCCGCTGCGGAACCGCCGAAAGGCGATGAGGCGCCCGGGAAGATCCGGCTGGTCCTGGTGTTCCGGAGGGCGTTTGTCGGCCCCGAGAAGACGCCGGTTGAGGTCAACGGGGACATCCAGATCGGAAAGCCAGCCTCGAAGGGCAAGATGGAGTACCCGCCCGACGTGCTGGCGGAGGGGATCGGCGGGACCGTCCAGGTCGCCCTCCTCGTGGACGAACTCGGCAGGGTCACCGGTGCGCGGATCCAAAATGGCGTGGACCCGCGCCTCGACGCGCTTTGTCTCGAAGCCGCGCGCGGAATCTCCTTCGGTCCGAGCACGCACAAGGACGGCCGGCCGGTGGGCCTGGCGGTGATGGCCGCGTACACCTTCTTGCCCGCCGGTGAGCCGAAGACGAAACCCAGCGCGGAGGTCACACCGGGCTGGGAGGCGGAGTTCAAGAAGGTGTACGCCCTCCGCGAGGGCGAACCTCTCAAGCTCGTGCGGCCGCCGTTCCCCGCTTCGAGGATGGACTTCTACCGCACGTCGAACCCCCGCCAGGCCGAGGCCATTCCGGAAGGACCCAGCCACATGACGGCGCGGTGGAACGGCGAAAGCGGGAGGCTCGAACCCCAGAGCTTCGGGTTCGGAGGGTTCAACCTGGAGGGCCTGCTGCTCAGCCTGGGCATCGCCCGCTACGCGATCTCCGGGGACACCAGCCTCCTCGACACCGAGCTACCGTGCGACCTCGTGCTCCGCAAAGGCGCCCCGCTCGATGCGTACCTACCCGCCCTGGAGAAGGCTCTCAGCAGCGAGTACCAGGTGCCGGCCCGCATGATCTTCAGGGACGAGGAACGGGAGGTCGTCGTCGCCAAGGGACGCTATGCCCTCCGCCCCCTCCGGAACATCGAGGACAACAACAGGGTTCAGATCTTCCACCGGGACCTCGACAGCCGTCCGGGCCACACCGGAAGCGGGACCACCTCGGTTGCCGGCCTGCTCGAGGTCCTGGCGAGGACGCTGCAGTGTCCCGTCGTGAGCGAGGTGGAACCCACGGATGCCAGGGTACGATACGTGATCCACGCCGACGCGTCGCGGACGGCGTACGTGGACGACGTGCTGCGCAACGTCAGCGCCCAGACCGGCCTGGTCTTCGCGCGCCAGGCCCGAACGGTCCGCGTTCTCCATCTGAGCAGGGTCGAGTAGCCCGTCCCAGGCGGCGGCACCCCGGGACGCGGCGTCGGCGCAGGAACTTGCGATCTTGAGAAGAGGTGGTGCCCAGGGGCGGAATTGAACCGTCGACACCGTGATTTTCAGTCACGTGCTCTACCAACTGAGCTACCTGGGCACTTCCAAGCCGGGAGAGTATGGCGGCGGCGGCGACGACTGTCAACCGCGCGGGAGACGGCGGGAACCCGCCAAAGCCCGCGAAAACGTGGATGAGCCAGGAGTCACAGCCCCGCGAGGAGGGCGTCGGGGACCTCCACGGCGCAGCGCAGCAGCGCCTGGGCGTGGGTCTTGCCCTGCGCGTCGGTGAGCAGGCTCGCGGTGCCGCCGCCGCCGAGGGAGTCGTGGAGGATGAAGTTGAGGGCGAGGATGTTGGGGACCTCGTAGCGCTCGACCGGGCCGCGCGCGATGCCCGGGAGCAACCGGCGCACTGCCTCCGCGGTGAGGTTCTCGCGCAGCCAGGCGTACACCCGCTCGTTGCGCGCGACGAGGCCGACGTTCGAGGCCTCACCCTTGTCGCCGGAACGCCCGTCCGCCAGCCTCCCGAGCAGCGCCGTCGCCACCTCGCACCTCCCCGTATAGCGTAGCAGCCCGGCGCGGCCGCGCCCACCGTGCAGCGCGGCGCCGCGCCAGGCCCTACAATACCGGGATGCCCAGCGGCGTTTCCCGGGTCCCCCTCCTCGTCTCCGCCGTGCTGCTCGTCGTGCTCCTGTTCCCCGCCCTCTTCCTCGGCTACCGGGTGGCGCCCGAGGCGAGCCTGCGGAGCTTCCCGCCGTGGCGAGGTCTCTCGGGTCCTTACCCCGATCCTTCGCGCGAGGCGGTGCGCGCCGCAACCCACCTCGGGCCGCGCCTCGCCACGATCGCCAGGGACCGGCTGGGCGCCGCGCTGTGGAACCCGTGGATCGGCGGCGGCCGCCCGGGCTGGCTGGCGTCGCCTGAGGCGGGCGGCGCACCGCTGCCGGTCGCGGCGGCTCTCGCCGCCCGCGCCGGTTGGACGTGGACGGCCCTGGTGGCGCTCGAGCTCGCCGCGGCCCTGCTCGGAACCTGGTGGGTGCTGCGCGCGCTTGGTCTGGCCGGGTGGCCGGCGGCGGTCGGGGCCACCGCGTACGCGCTCTCCGGCGCTGCCGCCGGCGCCTGGCTCTCCTGGCGGGGGTCCGCCCTGGCGCTCGGACCGCTGGCGCTGGCACCGGTCCTCGCCCGGGTCGAGGGACGCAAACGGGTCGCGGCGTGGGCGGTCGTGCTCCTCGCCCTCGCGGCGAGCGGCGCCCCGGCGCTCGGGTTCGTGGCGCTGGCGGCCGCGGTGGCGACGATCAGCCCTGGCCCCGGCGGGCGCCTGCGGGCCTGGAGCGCGCTGTTGGCCGCCGCCGTGGTCGTCGGCGCCGTTGCGCTGCCGCGAGTGTGGCTCGACCGGGCCGGCCGGGAACCCGGCGCCGCCGCGACGCGCTCGCAACCGGCGCCCCCGATCACCGCCTGGAAGGACCTCGTCGTGCCCTCTCCCGAGCCCGACGCGGGCGCCGCGTGGCCCGCCGGGGCGGCCCCGCGCCCCCAGGCCGGCAACCCCGGCTACCTCGGCCTCGCGGTGCTGATCCTGGCCGCAGTCGGGGCCGCGACCGCGCCGAGCCGCGACCGCGGTCTTTGGCTCGGCGTCGCCGTCGCGAGCGCCGCGATCGCCGCCGCCCCGAGCGCGCTGCTCGTCCGAGCCGGCGTCTCCCACCGCCCGTTCGGCGTGCTCGCCCTGGCGGTCGCCGTCCTCGCCGCCCACGGGACCCGCAGCCTGATGGCGCGCCTGCCGCACGGGCTGCCCGCCGCCGCCGTGGGATGCGCCGCCTGGTTTCTGGTGACCGCGGCGCTTCTCCCCGGCGCTGCGCACCGCCTCCCCTTCGCACCCGCCGCCGAGATCGCACTGCAGCCTCCGATCCCGCCCGCCGCCGCGAACCTCTCCGAACGCGTCGTGGGCCTGCTCGGCACCATGCCGCCCGATATCGGCGCGACGCTCGGCATCGCCGACGTGCGGGCCTCCTCGTTCCCGAACGAGCCTCGCTACGCGGCGTTGCTCGGGGCGGGCAGCGGCGGCGAGATTTCCGTGTCGCGGGCGCTCGATCGCGAAACCGCGCGGCTGGGCGCGCGCTACCTCCTCGAGCCGTTGCCGCTGCGCCTCGTCTCCGGCGAGATCTTTGCCGGCGTCGACCCGGCGAGGCTCGCCGCCGAGACCGTGGCCGGGCGCTTCCGAACGGCCGTGCCGCGCGCCGCCACGCGCTTCGGGCTGGCCGTCCCGGAGAACCGCCGCACCCGGGTCTGGCTCGAGGCGCCGACCCGCGCCGTCGAGCTGGAGCCGGATCGCGCCCTGCGGTCCGAGAGCGAGGCGTGGAGCTGGTTCGCGGTGCCCGCCGGGTTCCCCGCCGGAGGCGCGACCGTCGCGGTGAAGGAGTCCGGCGTGTTTCTCACCGCCGCCCCGGCCGCGGCGGCGTGGGACACCTCGGGCCTGCGCCTGGTCGCGGCCGAGGACCGCGGCGTCAGGCTGTGGAAGTGGGACGAGACGAGGCCGTTCGTCTTCCTCGCGACCGGGGTGCGGCCCGACGGGTCCGGCGCGCCGGCCGACCCGACGACGGTCACGGCCGGCGAGCGATCGCTCGCCCGGCTTGCGGCCCTCGACGGGCACGGCGCCGTCGCCGCATCGGTGCACGCGGCGCGGGTCGAGGCCAGGGTGGCGTGCGACCGGCCGGCGCTGCTCGTCGCGCAGGTAAAGTACCGGCCGGCGCTGTGGCGCGCGACCGTGAACGGCGCGGCGGTCGCCACGACCCGCGTGGACGGCGTCTGGACCGCGGTCGAGACGCCCGCCGGCGCCTCCCGCGTCGTGCTCGAGGCGCGCGTGCCGGCGTGGGTGTGGAGCCTTGCGGGCGCCGGCCTGGCGGCCATCGCGCTCCTGTCGTTGCCGCGGAGGCGCTCATGAAGCTCGTCATCCAGGTCCCCGCATGGAACGAGGCGGACAACCTTCCCCGCACGCTGGGCGAGCTGCCCCGCCGGGTCGCCGGGTTCGACGTCGTGGAGACGGTGGTCGTCGACGACGGTTCGACCGACGCCACGGGCGAGGCCGCGGCCGCGGCCGGCGCCCGGGTCGTGCGCCTGCCGATCCACCGCGGCCTCGCCCGCGCGTTCAACGTCGGCCTCGACGCCGCGCTGGCGGGCGGCGCCGACGTGATCGTCAACACCGACGCGGACGGCCAGTACGACCCCGAGGCGATCCCGCGGCTGGTGGCGCCGATCCTCGCGGGCGACGCGGACATCGTGCTCGGCGACCGCGGCGTCGCCACGCTGGCCCACTTCTCCCCCGCCAAGCGCTGGCTGCAACGGCTCGGGGCGAGCGTGGTGCGTCTGCTCTCCGGCGTGCCTTTGGCGGACGCCACGACCGGGTTTCGCGCCTTCTCGCGCGCGGCGGCCGCGCGCCTCGGCTGCTACACGACCTTCACCTACACGCTCGAGACGCTGATTCAAGCCGGCCAGGCCGGGCTCGCGGTCGTCTCGGTGCCGGTGGGGACCCGCGCCGCCTCGCGCCCATCCCGCCTGTTCCGCAGCAACCTCGCGTACGTGACGATCTCGCTCGCCACGCTCGTGCGCCTGGTCTTCATCTACCGGCCGCTGCGCATCCTCCTCTCCCTCGGGGCCCTGTGCTGGGTCGGGGCGGCGGCCCTCGGCGCCAGGTTCGCCTACTACTTCCTCACCGGCCTCTCCCCGGCGGGCCACGTCCAATCCCTGATCGCCGCCGCCGTGCTCGGGCTCACCGGCGTGCAGCTCGCGGTCCTCGGCGTGCTCGCCGACCTCACCGCCGTCAACCGGCGCCTCCTCGACGAGCTGCGCGCGAGGGAGCGGGAGAGGAAGTGACGGGGCGGCGGCGCGCCTCCTGGTGGCTGGGAGGAGCCGGCCTCGCGCTCGCCCTCGCCCTGCTCGGCGCCGCCGAGCCGCGGGAGGTCGTCGCCCTCGCCGCGCACGCCCGCTGGCCCTACCTCGCGGCGGCCTTCGCCCTGACCTGCGTCCTCACGGCCGTCCGCGGCCTGCGCCTGCGGCTGCTCGCGGGGCGCGAGCTGCGCCCCCTCCGCGCAGCCGAGGTGGCGGCGGCCGCGCAGCTGGCCAACGCCGCGCTGCCGCTGCGCCTCGGCGAGCTGGCGATGGTCCCGCTGCTGCAAGCGGCCGGGGTGCCGGGTACGGTGCGGGGCCTGTCCGTCCTCGTCGTCGTGCGCGTCGTCGACCTCCTCGCGCTCGTCGCCTGGGCCGCGCTCGCCGGCGGCCTGGCGGGCGGCTCCCCGGCGGCGGCCGTCGTGACGCTGGTCCTGCTCGCCGGGATCCTGGCTGCAGGATGGGCGGCCGGCGTGCGCACCCTCCGCCGGCTGGCGCTCGCGTGGCGCCGCCGCCCGGGCTGGCGGCGGCGGTCGCTCGCGCAGCTGTTGCGCGTCCGCCGGGAGCTCCGTCGCCTGGCCCGCTCGCCGCTGCGGGGCGGGGCGGTTGCCGCGCTGTCCGTCGCGGTCTGGGGCGGGATCTGGGGCGTCACGTGGGCCTTGGTGCGCGCGATCGGGCTCGACTGGGCGCCCCTGCCCCTCCTGGTCGGCGTCGTCGGCGCCGGGGTCGGCTCGTCGCTGCCGGTCAACTTCGTCGGCAGCTTCGGCAGCCAGGAGGCCGGCTGGACCGCGGCCCTCGCCGGCGTCGGCGTCGAGCCGCGCGCCGCTCTGGCCGCCGGGTTCGCCTGTCACCTCTGGAGCCTGGTGTTCACCCTGGCGCTCGGCCTTGCGGGGACGGTGGGGCTGGCCGCGCGCCAGCCCGGCACCTCGCCCAGCACGCTCCTCGCCAGAGTCAGGAGTCTGGTCAGCTCCGGCCGGGACGCGTAGAGCTCCAGGGTGATCCGGACCCCCGCAGGGCCCGGCTCCAGCCGGCTCGAGAGGGCGTGCCGGCAGCGGCCGCCGCGGACGAGCGGGAGGATCTCGGCGTCGCTCCCGGCGAACGGGCGGTACGGGTCCACCACCGACGCGAGGTAGGTCCCCGGCGCGAGGCTCAGCCACAGGTGCGGGCGGCGATGCGCGGCCCCGCTCGCCAGCGCATCGCGGAACCTCGGCGCCACCAGGTCGCGTTGCGGCGCGAGCGCCACCAGCACGGGCTCCTCGCCGGGAACGATGCCGACCCACCCGACGGTCAACCCGATCGATGCCGCCGACTCGGCCACGACCGTGGCCAGCGCATCGGCCAGCTCGGCCGCCCGCGCGACCGGGGCGTCGATCTCGAAGCGCACGCCGCCGACCGTTCCGGACGCCGTGCGCCGCCATGAAACCGACAGACCCGAGGTGCGCCGCGGCCACAGGCGCCGCCACGCCGCCAGCGCCGACCACCTCCCCGGCCCTCTCAAGCCGGCGGCCACAGCTCGCCCCCTGTCACCTCGCGGTCGAGCGCGGCGGTCTGCGCGTCCATCTCGCCGCCCACCCTCCGGGCCACGGTGCGCAGGTTGCCCGCCAGATCGGCGGGCTCCCACGGCCCGCTGTACTCGACGACGACGCGGGAGAAGGGCCGCGGCACCACCATGCGGTCCCACGTGCGCAGGAGGCGCGGCCGCCGGCACGAGAACGTCACGGCGAAGAGGGGAAGCTCGAGGTGGCGGGCGAGCGCCACCACGCCCGGCTTCAGCCGCCGCCACGGCCCCCGCGGGCCGTCCACGGTGAGCGCCGCGAACTGGCGACCCCGGCGCATCATCTCCTCCATCTCGTCGAGCGCCTCGAGGCCGCCCTTCGACGAGGACCCGCGCGCGGCCTTGACGCCCAGCCCCTCCAGGATCCCGGCCGCGAGGGCGCCGTCGTTCGACCGCGACGCCATCGCCACGCCGCCGCGGTCGAAGACGTCCATGAGCGAGCCGATGATGCGGCCGTGCCAGAGCGCGAGGACGTACGGCGGGCGCAGGATCTCGCGCCGCCGCACCTCCATCCGCACCGACAGGCGCCAGAGGCGCACCAACAGCGCGACGCCCCTGCCGCCCGCGTACCACGAACGTTCGCCCACGCCCGCATTCTGCCACGCCGGCGCCCGCTCCCCATAGGGGCGGACGCCGGCGCCGTGATACGCTCGCGCCGTGACGAGTTTGAGAGTCTTTCGCCGCGTGCTGCCGTACTACCGCGAGCACCTCACGGCCACGGTGCTGGGGTGCGTCAGCGTCCTGGCGTCGGGCCCGATCGGCCTGGCCGCGCCGGGGGTCGTCCGGCGCGCGATCGACGCCCTCACCGCCGGGGCCCCGCTCGCCTCGATCTGGCGCTTCGGAGCGATGCTCGTCGCCATCGCGATCGCGTCCGGCTTCTTCCTCTTCACCCAGAGACAGCTGATGGTGTCCGTGTCCCGGCACCTCGAGCACCGCCTGCGCACGGACCTGTACGACCACCTCCTCCGCCTCCCCCCCGCGTTCTACATGCGGGAGCGCGTCGGCGACCTGCTGACCCGCGCGGTGAGCGACGTCGGCGCGGTCCGCATGGCCGTCGGACCGGCGCTCATGTACGCGATCAACACCGTGACGGTGCTCGTCGTGAGCACCGTCCTGATGGCGCGCATCCACCTCCCCCTCACGCTGCTCTCGCTGGCGGTGCTGCCGCTCGTGGCCGGGGCGACCAGCTACTTCGGCTCCCGCATCCACCTGCGCTGGGGACACACCCAGGAGGCGCTGTCGCACTACACGGCTCGCCTCCAGGAGCATCTCGTCGGGCTGCGGGTCCTGCGCGCCTACAACTGCGAGGAAGCGGAAATCGCGGAGATGGCCGCGCGGAACAACGGCTACGTCACGGCCGGGGCGCGCCTGATCCGCATCTCGGCGATGTTCCACCCGCTGCTGCAGGCGCTGATCGGGCTCGCGTTCGTCGCCGTCCTCGGCGTCGGCGGCAATGCGGTCCGCCACGGGACGATCACCCTCGGCCAGTTCGTCGAGTTCAACCTCTACCTCGCGCGCCTGACGTGGCCGATGATCGCGGTCGGTTGGGTCGCCAACCTGGTGCAGCGCGGCGCCGCCTCCATGTCGCGCATCGAGGCCCTGTTCGCCGAGACGCCGCTGCCGGAGGTCGCCACGACGGGGGAGTCGGCAGGCGCCAGACCGGGGCCGGCGGCGCTCGAGGTGCGCGACCTCACGTTCGCGTACCCCGGCGCGGCCGCGGATGCGGTGGCACGGGTCTCGTTCGCCGTGCGCCCGGGCGAGCGGCTCGCCATCGTCGGCGGCGTGGGCAGCGGCAAGTCCACGCTGCTTTCTCTCATCCCCCGCCTTCTCGAACCCGCGCCCGGCGCCGTGTGGCTCGACGCCGCCGACGTGCGCGACCTCCCGGTCGGCCGCCTCCGGCGCGAGGTCGCGCTCGTGCCCCAGGGGAGCTTCCTGTTCTCCGCCACCCTGCGGGAGAACATCGCCCTCGCCTGCCCGGACGCCGGCGAAGAGGCGGTTCTCGCCGCCGCGAACGCCGCCGGTCTGGGCGACGATCTGACGCAGCTGCCCGATGGCCTCGACACCGTCGTCGGCGAGCGCGGCGTGACGCTCTCCGGAGGCCAGCGCCAGCGCGTCGCCATCGCCCGCGCCCTCCTCGTCCACCCGCGCTTGCTGCTGCTCGACGATTGCCTCTCGGCCGTGGACACCCAGACCGAACGGGCGATCCTCAGCGCGCTGCCGCAGGCCACCCTCCTGTTCGCGACGCACCGACTCGCCGCCGCCGAGCTGTGCGACCGGGTCTGCGTCCTCGAGCGCGGGCGGGTTCTCGAGATGGGCACGCCGGCCGAGCTGGCGCAACGCGGCGGCCGCTACGCGCACCTCCTCGCGCTGCAGAAGCTCGAGCAGCAGGAGAGCTGGCCGCGCGCCGCATCCGCCGGCGGCTGACGGTTCGCCGTATCATGCGCGCGTGAGGTTCCGCATCGTCCTCGTCCGGCCGCGGTACGGCGGCAACGTCGGCTCCGCCGTGCGGGCGGCGGCGAACTTCGGGGTCGCGGAGGTCAGCCTCGTCGACCCCGGCTGCGTCCTCGAGGACGACCCGGAGTTCGTCCGCATGGCGATGGGCGGCGACCGGCTGGTGACGCTCGCCACGTTTTCCACGCTCGCGGAGGCGATCGCCGGCGCGCAGGTCGCCCTCGCCACGACCTCGCGGCGGCGCCGCGACCCCCGCGCGATCCTCGCTCCGGCCGAGGCGGCGCAGCGGCTCGCCGAATCCGGGGCCTCGGACGTCGCGCTCGTGTTCGGCTCCGAGCGCGGCGGGCTCTCGCGCGACGAGCTCAGCCGCTGCCACATGGCAGTCGCGGTGCCGACCGATCCCGCCTTCCCGGTCCTCAACCTCGCCCAGGCCGTCGGCATCGTGCTGGCGCTGCTCACGGTCGGCGCCGCCGAGCTTCCCGCCGCACCGGATCCGATGGACCGGCCGGCCCCGCACGCCGAGTTCAGCGCCGCCCTAACTCACCTGGAGGACGTGCTGCTCGTCTCCGGCTTCCTCGATCCCCAGAACCCGGCTCGCGTCGCCGGCCAGGTCCGCCGCTGGCTCGGGCGCACGGTGCCGACCCGGCGCGAGCTGGCGCTCCTGCGCGCGCTTGCGGCGCACGTGACCTACCTGTTCGGCCGCTCGGGCGTCGGGCGCTAGGGTTCGCCCGTCGCGTCCGCCGCGGCGGACGCGAGGAGGGCCGCCCGGGGGTCGTGACGTGCGACGCGCCGGAAGCGGTCGGCCAGGCCCTCGACCGGGCCCGTGCTCTCGTCGAGCTCGATGCGGTCGATGCGGTGGGCCGGAAAGAAGACCGTGGTCGGCCCGACCACTGCCGGGCCGGAGCCGGCGCGCTGGCGCAGCCACTCCTCGAACGCGTCGAGACGGACGCCCCGCAGCGTGACGCCGGCCGGCGTCAGGGCGAGCAGGACGCCCCAGAACTTCTCCTTCGGACCCGAGCAGCTCACCACCACCAGCTCGCCGGCTTCCATCGCGCCTACCCTCCGGGTTGCGACAGCTCGACCAGAACGCCGCCCGCCGAGCGCGGGTGGACGAAGCAGACCAGACAGCCGTGCGCTCCGCGCGCGGGCTCGTCCGTGAGCAGCTCGAACCCGTTCGCCTTCAGCTGGGCCATCGCCCCGCGAATGTCGGCAACCCGGAAACAGAGATGGTGCAACCCCTCGCCGCGCTTGGCGATGAAGGCGGCCACCGGGGAATCGGGGCCGGTCGGCTCGAGCAGCTCGATGCTCGTCCCCTCGACGGGAAGGAAGGCGACCCGCACCTTCTCGGAGCTCACCTCCTCGACCGACGCGACTTCGAGGCCGAGCGCCCGGTAGAGGGCGAGGCGCCGCTCGAGCGAGGCGACGGCAACGCCGATGTGGTCGAGCACCGTCACCCTTCCCCCTCGCCGATGCCCCGGAGCAGCCGCCGCGCCGCCGCGTATGGATCGAGGAGACCACGGCCAACCTCATCGAGGACCGCGGCGAACGCGGCGCGCTGCGCCCCGCCGATGCGCTCGCGCACGAGCGCGGCGACGAGGCGTTCGACCCGTCGCCGGGCCCGCCGTCGCCGCGCTTCCTCGCGCAGACCCGGCCCCTCCAGGAAGCGCTGGTGATCCGCGATCGCCGTGGCGAGCCGCGCGACCCCCTCACCGGTCGTGGCGGAGGTCGGGATGACCGGTGGACGCCACGACCCGGCCGGCGCCATGGCGAGAGCGCCTTCGATCGCCGCGACCTGGCCCTCGGCCCCGGGCCGGTCCGCCTTGTTCACCGCGAAGATGTCGGCGATCTCCATCACGCCGGCCTTGGCGGCCTGGACGTCGTCGCCGAGCCCCGCCACGGTGACGAGGACGACGGTCTCCACCTCGCCGGCGATCTCCACCTCGTCCTGGCCGACGCCGACGGTCTCGACCAGGATCCAGTCGAACCCCGCGGCGTCGAGCACGTCGAGGGCATCGGACGCCGCCACCGCGAGGCCTCCCAGCGCCCCGCGCGTGGCCATCGAGCGCACCACGCCCCCGCGCTCGAGGAAATCGGGCATCCTGACGCGGTCGCCGAGCAGCGCGCCGCCGGAGAACGGGCTCGACGGGTCGACGGCCAGCACCGCGACCCGCGCGCCGCCGTGCAGGAGCGCGATGCCGAGGGCCTGGACCAGGGTGCTCTTTCCCACCCCCGGCGCTCCGGTGATGCCGACGGTGCGGGCGTGCCCCAGCCGCCCGCGCAGCGCGCCGAGCAGCTCTTCGGCCTCGCGCCCGCCGCGCTCGACGAGGGTGAGCGCCCGTGCCACGCCGCGGGCGTCGCCTGCGAGGACCTCGGCGGCATCGACCATGGCGTCGCGAGCTTACCCGCCCAACAGCTCGCGGGCAATGACCAGGCGCTGGATCTCGCTCGTCCCCTCGCCGATCGTGCAGAGCTTGCTGTCGCGCCAGTACTTCTCGACCGGGAAGTCCTTGATGTATCCGTAGCCGCCGTGGATCTGCACCGCCTCCTCGCACACCTTGACCGCGGTCTCGGAGGCGAAGAGCTTGGCCTGAGCGGACAGCAGGGTGACCTTCTCGCCGGCGTCCTTGGCGTCCGCGGCGCACTCGGTGAGGAGCCGCGCGGCCGCGACCGCGGTGGCCATGTCGGCGAGCTTGATCTGGATCGCCTGGAACTGGGAGATCGGGCGCCCGAACTGTTCCCTCTGCTTCGCGTACGAGAGCGCGGCCTGCAGCCCTCCGTCGGCGATCCCGACCCCGAGCGCGGCGATCGAGATGCGCCCGCCGTCGAGCACCTTCATCGCCTGCAGGAAGCCCTCCCCCTCGTTACCGAGCAGGGCGTCGGCGGGCAGACGACATCCGTCGAAGAGCAGCGATGAGGTGTCGGAGATGCGCATCCCGAGCTTGTCCTCCTCCTTGCCCTTCGCCACCCCCGGCCAGTCCAGGGGCACGATGAACGCCGAGACGCCGCGGTGGTCGCGGCCCGCCGTGGTTCGCGCCATCACGACCGCGACGCCGCCGACCGAGGCGTTGGTCGTGAAGGTCTTGCTGCCGGAGAGCACCCACGAGTCGCCGTCGCGCACCGCGGTCGTCCTCGTGCCTCCCGCGTCGGAGCCGGCGCCCGGCTCGGTCAGACCCCACGCGCCGAGGATCTCGCCGCCGGCGAGGCGCGGCAGCCAGCGCCGCTTCTGATCCTCGTCGCCGAACAGGAAGATGTGGTTGGTGCAGAGCGAGTTGTGCGCTGCGACCGAGAGCGCCACCCCACCTTCCACCGCGGCCAGAGCCTCGACGATGGCGACGTAATCGCGGTACGACAAACCGGCGCCGCCGTACTCCTCCGGGATCACCACCCCCAGGAACCCCATCTCCCCCAGCTTCGTGAAAACCTCGCGCGGGAAGTGCGAGGTCGCGTCCCACGCGCGCGCGTGCGGCGCGATCTCGGCGCGCGCGAACTCGGACGCCAGCTCACGGACCTCGCTTCCCTGCCTGCGGCCGTTGCTCATCGTTTCCCCCCTTGCCAGCGAGTCACCTCGACGCCAGTGTAGTAGGTCTTGAGGATCTCGACGTAGCCCGCCCCGCCGCGGGCCAGCCCGTACGCCCCGTTCTGGCACATGCCGACGCCGTGTCCCCACCCCCGGCCGAGGAAGCGCGCACGAGGCGCGGAGCCGGTGCGTACCCACGTCACCACGAACAGAGTGTCGGGGAGGTCGAGGGCGCGGCGGAAGGCCATCCCGCCGAACTCCTTGCTGCCGTCGCGGCCGCTCACCGACACCGAGAGCGCCCGGCCCGACACGCCTCGCGCGGTCACCGACACCGCCCGAACACCCGCCACCCCGAGCCTGGCGCCGAGCTCGTCGAGCGAGAACTCCCTCACCCACCACGTCCAGGACGAGCCCGCGTCCGCGTCCTCGAGCGCCTCGACCTCGAGGACCGGGCACGTCCCGGCCGCGCACCACAGCGTGGCCCGCGACCCGGCGGAAAACTCGACCGGCCCGTCCCTCCAGCGCTCGCCGCGCCGCTCGAGGACGCGCTCCGCCCTGGGGATGTCCCGTGTGCCCGCATCGCCGTCGAGCACGAGTCTGAGGCCGCTGGGACCGGGGACGAGGCGCCCCTCGTGAGTCTGCACGGTCCCGGCGAGCTGCCCCAGCCGCACCACGAGGGCCACTTCCCACGCCGCCTGGCGGTCGCCCCTGGGCGACGGCGGCAGCGGCAACCGGAAGAGACGGAGGAGGTCCAGGGCCGTGTCCTCCGCCGTCCTCCCGTGCGCCACGTGCAGCGTCGCGGCCGTGGCCGGGACCGCGAACGCCGCGACGATCCCGGCGACTCCCGGCCCCGGCTGCGCGCCCGCCAGTCGCGCCGCCAGCGGATGCGGGGACGCGGCACAGCCGAGCACCTCGGCCAAGCTCCGGCCCACCGTCGCGAGACGCTCGACCGGACCCAGCCACGGCCCCCGCGGCGAGGAGACGCCGGCCGCAAGGGTGCGCTCGCCGCGGCACGGCACGCCTTTGAGGTACGGCGCCGCCCGCGCCGGGAAAAGCGCCCCGCCGTCCTCGGTGTGGCCGGCGCACGTCGAGTGGTACATCGCGTCGATCGGGCGCCCCAGATACGTGACGATCTCCCCTTCCGTCTCGCGCACCGCGCGGTCGGTGAGCGGTTGTTCGGCCTCCACGCCCTCGTACGCCTGACACGCCGGCGAGTCGCAGAGGTCGTACCCCTCCGGCGCGTGCTCGCCGAGGTGCGCGACCGCGTACGTTCGGGCCGCCACCGCCTGCGCCTTGAGCGCCTCCAGCAGCGGAAACGCGCGCGGCCCCATCTCGGCCGGAACCACCCCGCGCAGGTACGCCTCGAGGTTGAGGACGTTGATCACCGCGACGCCGCCGGCGCCGGGGCGCAGCTCGATCTCCCCGCGCACCGCCTTGGCGCCGACCCGGACGGGGTCGGGGTCGAGCGGCACCAACAGCACCCGCGGGCCGCGCACCGTGGCGCCGCCCTCGCCCGCGAGCACGACCTCGCCGGACGCCGGTGCGTTCGCGGCCTGTCCGGGAAAACCGGCGGCGCGCAGGCGGCCCGCCAGCGTCGCCGTGTCCTCCCCTTCCCTCCCCACCGCGACGACGCGGATGAGCGCGTCCTTGGGCTCGGCGACGGCGCCCTCGAACCCCGCCGCCGCGAGTCGCGCCACCACCGCCGCCGCGTTCGCCTCGTTCCCGAACGCCCCCACCTGAACCTGGGCCGGTCCCGCCGGCGCCG
The DNA here is from genome assembly GCA_004298115.1 of Acidobacteriota bacterium. GTDB lineage: Bacteria > Acidobacteriota > Thermoanaerobaculia > Thermoanaerobaculales > Thermoanaerobaculaceae > RBG-13-68-16. Next base: position 49,154 of record SCRJ01000085.1, on the reverse strand, counting down.
TCGCCGTGATCGGTCCGCGCAGCAGGACGGCCGGCGCGTCGCCGACGACGCAGGCGTACCGCCTGCCCGGTTCGGGGAGCACCGGCCCTGGCGGCACCGTCAACAGGACGCGCACCTGCGGCGGTCCGACGTCGGCTCGTGGCGGCAAGGCGCAGGGCGGCGCCGCGGCGCACGGCGCCGGGGGCGCCGGTGCCGCAACCGGCGCGGCGGGAGGCGGAGCCCCGGCCTGCGGCGTCGGCGACGGTGCGGGCCCCGGCACGACCGGCGCCGCCACCTGCGGGCCGACCGCACAACCGAGAGCCGCGAACGCCAGCGCGGGGAGCAACCGCCACAACCGCGTCGCCGGTTCGGTCAAGTGCGTCCGCCGCCCCGTCCCGCGCGGCGGGCGCGGAAGTCGTCGCCGCGCAGCTCGATGACGTCGGCCATCTCGTGCAGGCGCGAGCGCAGCCGTTCGGAGATGCGGTCGGCGAGCGTCTCCTGCCAGCGCTCCCCGCGTCCCTGCTCCTGGCTGCCGCCCGGGCCTTCCGCATGCGGAGGCTGCGGCGAATCGAGGTAGTTGGTCGTGAAGACCGTGACGCGCTCCGCCATGTAGCGGGCGTTGATGACGTAGTACAGGAGGTCGCGGACCCACTCGGTGAGACGGCCCGCCCCGATCTCGTCCAGAACCAGGAGCTCGCTGTCGGTCACCGGCCCGAGGATCTCCTCCCGGCTCGGGCCGGCGCCGTCGAACGACATCTGCAGTTGCTGCACGAGATCGAGCGCGTTGACGTAGAGGCCCCGCACGCCCTTGGTCTGGGCCAACTCGGCGAGCGCCGCCACGGCGAGGTGCGTCTTACCGGTACCGACGCTCCCCATGAACAGGAGGCCCTTGTCCACCCCGGGGTAGCAGTCGACGAACTCCCGCGTCCGCCGCCGGGCCCGGGCCTGCAGGTTGCGGCTGCCGAGGTCGCTGCTCCAGACCTCGAAGCTCTCGATCGTGCAGTGCCGGTAGCGCGGCGGGATGCGCGCCGCCGCCAACAGCGCGCCGCCGCCGCTCGCCCGCCGACAGCCGCACGTCACCGCGATCTCGACCCCGTTGCGGGTCTCGATCGCAAACCCGGTACCCCGGCACACCGGACACGCTTGCGGTCGCTCGGCCACCCGTGGATTCTACCGCGGTACACTGCGCTTGTGGCGGCGCAGGACGCAGGGACGTTGATCGGCTGGTTCCGGCGCGGCCGCCGGGACTTGCCGTGGCGCGGACCGATCCCCCGCGACCCCTATTCGGTGGTGGTGTCCGAGGTGATGGCGCAGCAGACGCAGGTGCAGCGCGCCGCCGCCGCGTATCCCGCCTTTCTGCGGCGCTTCCCTTCGATCGCCGCGCTCGCCGCGGCGGACGTCGATGAGGTGGTGCACGCGTTCGCCGGCCTCGGGTACTACCGCCGCGCCCGTCTCCTGCACCGGGCCGCGCGCGCGATCGTGGCACGCGGCGCTTGGCCGACGACCGCCCGGGAGCTGGCCATGTTGCCCGGCTTCGGCGCCTACACGGCCGCGGCGGTCGCGGCCCTCGCCTTCGGCGGCGACGAGCCGCCCGTCGACGGCAACGTCGCGCGCGTGACCGCCCGGGTCCTCGCGCTCGCGCTCCCGCTCGGCAGCCCTGCGCTGCTGCGCGCGGGGCGCGCCTTCGCCCGCGACCTGCACGTCGGCGCCCCCGACCCCGAGCTCTTCGAGGCGCTGATGGAGCTGGGCGCCACGGTGTGCACGCCGACGTCGCCCCGCTGCGACGAGTGCCCCCTCCTGCCCCGCTGCGCCGCGGCCGCGGCCGGCGCCGCTGAGGCGTTCCCCTTGCCCCGCACCCACCGCCGCCGCGAGCGCCAGCGCTGGGCGGCCGTTTGGCTGGAACGGCCGGACCGGACGGTCCTGCTGCGTCGGGTGGACGAGGGGCCGTTGCTGGCCGGACTCTGGTTGCCGCCGTTCGCGGTGCTCGCCGACCGCGAGGACCCCGAGGCGGCCGCCCGGGCGCTCGCGCGGGACGCCGCCTGGCCGGTCCCGCTCGCGCCGGTCGCCGCCGTGCGGCACACAATCACGCATCGTGACATCCAGGTCCTCCCGTTCGTCGGATCGGTGGCCGCGGCGCGCGTCGGCGAGGACCGCGCCGGATGGCGCTGGCACGATCCCGATCACCCGTCCGTGCCTTCGTCCACCCTGCTGGCCAAGCTCGCGGCGGCGTGCGGCCGACGCCGCGCCGGATCCCCGCATCGCGCCAATGGAGAGGAATGACCATGCCCGCACCCGTCACCCCCCGGCTCACCGCCGACGCCGTCATCGTGGATCCAGCGCGCGGCGTCGTCCTGATCCGCCGCGGACACCCGCCGTTTCAGGGACGGTGGGCGCTGCCCGGAGGGTTCGTGAAAATCGGCGAGTCGTGCGAGGCGGCCTGCGTGCGCGAGGCCCGGGAGGAGACCGGGTTGGAGGTCGAGCCGGTCGCGCTGCTGGGGGTTTACTCCGGCCCGGGCCGGGATCCGCGTGGCCACACCGTCTCGACCGTGTACCTGTGCCGCGTCACCGGCGGCGCCATCGCGGGCGGCGACGACGCGGCGGAGGCCCGCTGGTTCGCCGGCCTCGCCGGCATCGAGCTCGCGTTCGACCATGAGCGAATCCTCGCCGACGCGGCGCTGCTCCCCCGGCTCTCGCGCGGCCGGTAAGCCCCGGGGCGCGGCCGTGGCCCGCCGCGCCCGTGCTCTCAGCGCTCGATGCTCTCGACCGGCGCGACCTCGGGTTCCGCCTCGGCGAAGACGAGACCCGTCTGGGTGATCGGGAGCAGCACGACGTGCAGCTTCCCCTGGCTCGTGAGGCGGAGTTCGTAGCACCCCTCGTCGCGGATATCGACCAGCGTCCCGGCGGTTCCCGAAAGCCCGAGAATCTGACTGTAGACCAGAACCTTGTTCGGTAGCTCCATGTTCGCTCCTTTGCCTCGAGATTAGGCTACTCGTCGATCTCGTCCCCGGCCCCCACGGCGCCGTACTCCTTGAGCTTGCGCTGCAGGGTGCGCAGCCCGATGTCCAGGAGCTGGGCGGCCTTCGCCCGGTGCCCGTTGGTGAGCTCGAGCGTCCTGAGGATCGCCTCCCGCTCGATCTCGGCCATCGGCCGCGGCGCCCACTCGCTCGCGGGAGTCGCCGCCGGCCCCGGCGACACGCCCAGTCGGTACTCCGCCGGCAGGTCGGCCACGCCCAGCTCGTCGGAGCGGCAGAACAGAACCATGTTCTCGACGACGTTGCGGAGTTCGCGCACGTTGCCCGGCCACGGCCGCGCCCGCAGCGCATCCAGCAGCGGCGGCGTCACCCGGGTCACGTGGCGGCCGAGGTCCGTATTGAAGCGCTCGACGAAGTGCGCGACGAGCAGAGGGATGTCCTCGGTGCGCTGCCGCAACGGAGGCAGGGCGATCGTGACCACCTTGAGCCGATAGTAGAGGTCCTGGCGGAAGCGGCCCCGCGCCACCTCGCTCTCGAGGTCGCGATTGGTGGCGGCGACCAGGCGGAAATCCACCGGCACCTCGTCGTTGCCGCCGACGCGTGTGATGGTGCGCTCCTCGAGCACCCGCAGCAGCTTGACCTGGAGGTCGGTCGAGAGCTCGGAGATCTCGTCGAGGAAGAGCGTGCCGCCGCTCGCCGCCTCGAGCTTGCCGATGCGGCGCTGGTGCGCGCCCGTGAACGCTCCGCGCTCGTGCCCGAACAGCTCGGCCTCGAGGATCTCGCCTGGGATCGCGCCGCAGTTCAGGGCCACGAACCTCCCCGTCGCCCGCGGGGAGTGCTCGTGGATCGCGTTGGCGATCAGTTCCTTGCCGCTGCCCGACTCGCCGACGATGAGGACGGTGCTCGGCGCCGGGGCGACGACGCGGACGCGCTCGAACACCTGTTGCATCGCCGGCGAGCGGCCGATGATGTTCTCGAAGCCGACGAGCTTCTCCAGCCGTTCCTGCAGCTCGCGCTTGTCGCGCGAGAGGTTCGTGCGCTCGAGCTGCAGTTCGACGCGCTTGCGCAGCTCGAGGAGGTTGACGGGCTTCGTCAGGTAGTCGTCGGCACCCCCTTGGAGCGCCTGAACGGCGCCGTCGACGTCGCCGAACGCCGTGACCATCAGGACCGCGACCTCGGGCCGTCGCGCCCGCAGCCGCCGCACCAGCTCGTAGCCGTCGATGCCGGGCATCCGCACGTCGGTGATCAGGACGTCGGCGGCGTCGCCGCCCTCGAGCGCCGCGAGCGCGCCCTCGCCGGCGTCGAACTCGACCACCTCGTACCCCACCCGCCGCAGGCCGGTGGCCATCGCGACGCGTGAGCCGTCGTCGTCGTCCACCAGCACCACCCGTGCCCTTGTCACCACTCGACCCCCTTTTCGGCCAGCAGACGCCGTAGCTCGACCTCGTCGAGGACCGGGACGCTTAGGTCCCGGGCCCTGGCGAGCTTGGAGCCGGCATCCTCGCCCGCCACGACGTACGACGTCCGGCGCGACACGGCGTCGGTGACCCTCGCGCCGCCACCCTCGAGCATCGCGGCCACGTCCTCGCGCGGGCGCGACAGCGAGCCCGTCAGAACGAACGTGAGCCCGGCGAGCGGCGCGCGGGCCGCCGCCGGCGCCGCCTCCTCGTGGGGATCCACGCCCCGCTCGCGCAAGCGGCGCACCAGGGCGGCGCCTTCCTCGTCCCCGAAGAAGGCTACCACGCTCGCGGCGATCACCGGGCCGATCCCTTCCACCTGCTCGAGTTCGCCCGCCGCCGCCCCGGCGATCGCCGCCAGGGAGCCGAACCGCGACGCCAGCACCTTGGCCGCCCTCTCGCCGACGTGGCGGATCCCCAGCGCCGCCAGGAGCCGCCAGAGCGGCCTCGTACGGGCGGCCGCGATCTCGTTGACCACGTTCTCCGCCGAGGTCTCGCCCCAGTGCGGGAGGGCCGCCAGGCGTTCCCGGTCGAGGTCCCACAGCGAGGCCGGGTCGCCGACCAACCCTTCGTTCAGGAGCTGTTCGACGAGCCGCTTGCCCAGCCCTTCGATGTCCATCCCGGCGCGCGCGACGAAGTGGAAAAGACGTTGCCGGCGCACCGCCGGGCACTCCCGGTTCGGGCAGCGCAATGCCACCTCGCCCTCTTCGCGCACCACGGGCGTGGCGCACGCGGGGCAGCGCTCGGGCATGCGGAAAGGCTCCGAGCCCGGACCCCGGCCTTCGGGATCGACGGCCACGACCTTCGGGATCACGTCCCCGCCCTTGGCCACCCAGACGACGTCGCCGACGCGGACGTCGAGGCGCGCGACCTCGTCCGCGTTGTGCAGCGTCGCGCGCGCCACCGTGCTCCCGGCCAGGAGCACCGGCTCCAGCTCGGCGACCGGCGTGAGCGCTCCGGTCCGTCCCACCTGCACGACGATCCCGCGGACGCGCGTCCGCTCGCCCGGCGGCGGATACTTGTACGCCACCGCCCAGCGCGGGAACTTGGCCGTCGCCCCGACCAGGCGCTGCTCCTCGAGGTCGTCGAGCTTGACGACCGCGCCGTCGATGTCGAACGGCAGGTCGGCGCGGCGCGCCCCCCACTCGGCGATGAACCCGTGGACCTCGGCCATGGTCGCGCACCGCCGCCAGCCCGGGTTCACCGCGAACCCCCACGCCGCCAGCCGCTCGAGCGCCTCCGAGTGCCTCGCGAACGACGTCCCCTCCCAGCGCGGAACCTGGTAGGCGAAGAACGCGAGCCGGCGCCGGCCGCACTCCCGCGGGTCGAGGAGGCGGATCGAACCGGCCGCCGCGTTGCGGGGGTTGGCGAACGGGTCCTCCCCCTCCTCCTTCCGCGCCCGGTTGAGCCCCTTGAACACCTCGCGCGGGAGGTAGACCTCGCCCCTCACCTCGACCAAAGGCAGAGCGTCGGGCAGCGCGAGCGGGAGGGACCGGACCGTGCGGGCGTTGCCCGTCACGTCCTCGCCGACCTCGCCGTTGCCGCGCGTCACCGCACGCGCCAGGACGCCCCGTTCGTACGTCAGAGAGAGCGAGACCCCGTCGATCTTCAGCTCGGCGACGAGTCCGGACGGCTCGCGGCCGAGGCCGCGGCGCACCCGCCCCAGCCATTCCTCCAGTTCGCCCTCGTTGTATGAGTTGTCCAGGGAGAGCATCGGCGCCGCGTGGCGCACCTGCGGCAGGTCCGCCACCGGCGCGCCCCCGACCCGCTGCGTCGGGGAGTCGCGCGTGACCAGGTCGGGATGCGCCTCCTCGAGCGCACGCAGCTCGCGCAACAACCGGTCGAACTCGAGGTCGCCGATCTCGGGTTTGGCGACCACGTAGTAGAGGTGCTCATGGCGCCGGATCTCGCGGCGCAGCGCCTCGACCCTGGCTCGGACCGCGTCGCTCATCCCTGCGCCGCGGCCTTCTTGCGCCCGCGCCGCCTCCCACCGCGGCGGCGCCGGCGCGCTCGGGTTTGCTCCTCGCCGCGCTGCAGGCTGGGCTGGGGCTCGGCCGCCGGCCCTTTGTGCGCCTGCTCCACGGCCGGCTGCCACGCGGCGAACGTCGGGCCGAAGCGTTCCGCCGCCGCCGCCAGCAGGCGCGCCAGCTGCCATGCCGTCGCGAACGCCTCGTGGCGCACGGTGCGGAGTGCGAACTTGCCCGACTTCGGCGGCGACGTCATTCGCCACAGGATGAGCAGGGCGTGCCGCACGATGTGCCTGCGGTGGTGCGAGAACGCGAGCCGGAGCGCCGCGCCCTCCACCTGCTCCCTGGCCAGGCGCTCGACGTCGGCGGCGCCGAGACGGCGTGCTTCCCCGACGGCGAGAGCAGCCAGGAACCCGGGGAGGAAGAACACCCCGAGGAGCGTCTCCTCGCCGAGCTTCTCGCCCCGGCGGATACTCGCGTCGGCCGCGCCCAGCAGGGCCCACAGCAGCCCCCCGTCGCTCCCGCCGGCCGACGCATGGGCCTCGGGCATCACGTGCGCGAGCAAACCCGTCTTGTCGAGGCCGTTGAGGATGGCGGCCGCCTGGCCCCCCTTCAGGCTTTCGAGCAGCTCGTACGCGATGCGGGCGGGGGCGGCGCGGCGGACCTCCGGATGCATCTCGGCGATCGCCTCGGCCAGCTCGGGGTCGAGCCGGAACCCCAACCGCGCCCCGTACTCGACGGCGCGCATCATTCGCACCGGGTCCTCCGCGAACCGCTGCCGCGGCGCCCCGATGGTGCGGATCACGCCGGCGTCCAGGTCGGCGAGGCCGCCGACGTGGTCGATCACGGAGAAGTCCGCGATGTTGTAGAAGAGGCCGTTGATCGTGAAATCGCGCCGCCACGCGTCCTCGTCCGGCGTGCCGAACTCCTCGGCCTCCGCAGCCGGGGCCAGGACATCGGCCGGCTCGCCCTCCTCGATCTCCGGCGGCTCCGGTGAGCGGCGGAAGGTGGCGACCTCGACGATCTCGTCCGCGAACCTGACCATCACCAGGCGGAAGCGACGGCCGATCACACGCGCGTTGCGGAAGAGCTGGCGCACCTGCTGCGGCCGCGCGTTGGTCCCGATGTCGAAGTCTTTGGGCGTGCGCCCGAGCAGGAGGTCGCGCACCGCGCCGCCGACCAGGTAGGAGACGAACCCGGCCCCGTGCAGCCGGTACAGCACCTTGAGCGCGTTCGGGGACATCGCCGCCCGCGAGATCGAGTGCTCCGCCCGGGCGAGCAGGCGCGGCGCGGGCGGGCCCGCCATGACGGGATCGCTCACGGCTCGCCCGGCCCGGTCTGCCCGGCCGCGGCGCCGGCCACGTCGAGCACGATCTTGCCGAACTGGTCGCCGGTGAGCATGCGCTCGTACGCCTCGCGGCCCCTCTCCAGGGGCAACACCCGATCGACGACGGGGCGGAGCCGGCCGGCGTCGACGGCGCGAACCATGGCGTCCCACTCCCGGCGGCTCCCCATGGTCGAACCCAGGATCGAGAGCTGGTTCCAGAACACGAGACGGATCTCTTCCGCCGGGTTGGGCCCGGTCGTGGCGCCGCACGTCACGATCCTCCCCCCCTTGGCCGCGCACTTGAGCGAGGTCATCCAGGTCGCCTGCCCCGCCGTCTCGACGACGACCTCCACGCCGCGCTTGCCGGTCAGAGCGCGGACCTCCCGCGCCACGTCCGCGGACCTGTAGTTGATCGCGTGGGCGGCGCCCAGCTCGCGGGCGCGGGCGAGCTTGCCGTCGTCCGACGAGGTCACGATGACGGTCGCGCCCGCATCCCTGGCGATGGCGAGCGCCGCCAGGGCGACGCCGCCGCCGATCCCGTGGATCAACACCGACTCGCCCGCGCCGAGCCTCGCCCTGGTGATCAGCATCCGCCACGCCGTCAAGAACGTCAGCCCGAACGCGCCCGCCTCCGGCCACGACAGGTGCGCCGGCTTGGCGGCGAGCGCGGTCGCCGGCACGCGGACGTACTCGGCGAACGTGCCGTCGATGTGCTCGCCGAAGATCCGGAAGCCGACGCACATCGACTCCTCGCCGCGGGCGCAGAACTCGCACCGTCCGCACGAGAGGCCGGGGTTGATCACGACCTCGTCGCCCGGCGACCAACCCGGAACCCCGTCGCCGATCGCGGCGACCGTCCCGGCGCCGTCGGCGCCGCCGATGTGCGGCAGCTCGATCGGCACCCCGGGCATGCCGCCGAGGACGAAGAGGTCGAGATGGTTGAGCGCCGCCGTCCGGAGTCTCACCACGACCTCGCCCGCGGCCGCCGCCGGCTGCGGCCGCGCGCCGAGCGCGAGTTGCTCCGGACCGCCATGGCGTTCGAAGTACAGTGCCCGCATCGGGCCTCCCTTGAAGGACGGATCGTACCCCGCGGCGAGCCCAAATGAAACCGCCCCGGGCGGTCCCCGGGGCGGTCGTGCATCATCGGCCGGCCGCTACGGCCGGTTCAGGTTGTCGAACACGAGGGGACGCTGCACCCAGTAGTTCGTCGAGCCGCTGTAGTCCACCGACTCGATCACGAGCTGGTGGACGCCGTCCACGTACTTCGTGGTGTCGAGGTTGTACTGGAAACCGCTGTAGAGCGAGTTCGGGTACGGCAGCCACGGATACCTCTTCGGGACGTCGGGGCGGAGCATCCCGATGCTGTTTCCGCCCGCCGTCACCACGAGGCTGCCGTCGAGCACGCCGTCGACGTAGAAGTTGAGTTGCCGCAGCGACTGCGGGAAGTCGATCAGCCAGCCCGACACCTGCACGGTGCCCTGCAACGCTTGCATGGCCAGCGGGTGCTCGAGCTCCCCGAACGACGGGTTGACGCCGACCGGGCTGCAGTCCACGATCACCGGGATCTGGTCGATCACGACGGCCGGGCGCAACGGGTCCTTGGTGCGCACCTGGATGCTGATGATGTTGAGACCGAGGTGGAGCTGCCCGGTCTGCAGGTAGTAGCGGGTGTTGACCGCGAAGAGGAAGCCGGAGTTCTTGGCATCCATCGTGAACTGCGGGTACTGGTAGAGCACGTCGGGCCGGTCGAGGCCATAGATGCCGTAGGGGCCCACCGTGCAGCCGACAGACGCCGTGCAGGGGTCAGGCATCGCCCCGAGGAGGGGGTTCCAGTTCTTCGAGTCGACGTCCGTATCGCTGATGAGCGCGCCGTCGAAGAGGAGCTGCACCGACTTGATGCCCTCGAACTGCTTCTGGTCGTTCTGATCGATCGCCCAGCCCGAGACCCAATCCAGGTGATCGCCGGGGTTGTATTCGATTCCGGATGGCGGGTGCGCCGCGTAGCAATCGGTCGAGTAGAAGTGCGCGTCGGCCATCGGCCAGTCGATCTTGCCGAACGGGGCGAGCGTCGCATAACCGTTGTTGAACCACACGTCGCGGGTCCCCAGAACCACCGAGAGTCCCTGCGTGTCCCAGGCGCGCACCGAGATCGTGTGCGCCCCGTTGGTGTACTTCGAGGTGTCGAGGTTCATCTGGAACCCGGACTGGAACGCATCCGCGACGTCCGGATGGGCGTTCGCCACGTCGGGCCGCGGCAGCGGGTAGATCGCCTGGCCGACGACCATCCCGTCGAGCATCACCTCGATGTCGGCGAGGATGTGGCAGGTCGCGTCGGTGGCCGGGTTGCAGCCGGTCGGGCTGACCCGCTGGCGGATGCCCGTGTCGTCGATCGCCCAGCCGACGACCGGAAACACGCCCGAGACGTAGTCCTGCGTCCCGTAGACCGCCGGGTCACGCGGGCTGTCGAGCCCCCCGATCGGCGCCTGATTCGTGGTCGTGTCAACCGTCACGGTGCGGACCCCGAGGTCCGCCACGTCGCTGTTCGAGTAGGTCACGCGGATCCCGAGGGTATGACTGCCGGCGGGGTAGTTCGCGGCCAGGAAGGACGTCGTGAACCCGGGGTCGTAAGGGAAGTCCTCGCCGTAGAACCGGGCGTACCGGGTCCTCACGTCCTGACGCGGCTGGTTGATGTCGGCGTCGTGCACCGGAGCGCCGTCGACGAGCAGGGTGACGCGTGCCACGCCGCGCGGATCCAGGACGAAGCCGCGGACCTCGACGATACCGAAGACCGTCGCGCCCGGAGCCGGCGTGTCGATGCGGAATACGGTCTGCACCGCCGGCGCACCGGCGCCGCGGCCGATGATGCTGCCGGCGAGCGCGGCGCTGGCCACGAGCACGCACATCGCGAGAACCGCCACTCTCCCTAGGGTTTTGCGCATCGTCTGGCCTCCTGTTGGTTGCTCACGTCACACCTTTGTCTGCAAACATAGGGAGGGCTGCCCGAAAAGTCAAGGGCCAGCGCCTCCGGCGACCCCTAGGGTGAACGCTCGCACCGACCGGTACAGCGCTTCCAGGCTATAGCCTCCCTCCAACACCGCAACCAACGGGCTTTTCCCGGCTGCGGCCCGCAACAACCGGCCGAGCGTCCCGAACCCCTCGTCGGACACGTTCATGCCCCCGAGCGGGTCCTCGCGGTGGGCGTCGAAGCCGGCCGACACGACCCACGCCGCCGGCCTGAGCACGCGCCCCAACTCCTCGAGGCCCATCTCGAGCGCTTCGCGGTAGACGGCGTCGTCGGCGCCCGCGGCGAGGGGAACGTTGCGGGTGAACCCCCGTCCCCGCCCCGCACCGACCTCGTCCCCCGCACCGCTCCCGGGGAAGAACGGGTAGCGGTGAATCGAGAGGAAGAAGGCGTCGTCGCGCTCCCAGAAGTGCGCCTGGGTCCCGTTCCCGTGGTGCACGTCGAAGTCGACGATCGCGACGGGACCGCAGCCGCGTGCCAAGAGCTCCTCCGCGGCGACGGCGGCGTTGTTGAAGAAACAGAACCCCATCGCCCGGTCGCGCAGCGCGTGGTGGCCGGGCGGCCGCACCGGCACCCATGCCGTCCCACCCGTGGCCACGGCGCCGGCGGCGACGACGGCGGCGGCGGCCGCCGCGAGTGCGGCCGAGTACGTTCCGCGGCTGACCGGGTTGTCGTCGGAGTCGAACGGCCCCGGCGGGTGCTCGCAAGCGCGCCGCAGGCGGTCGGCGAGGGCGGGAGCATGGACCCGCGCGATCGCCGCGAGCGCGGCGGCCTCGTCGAGCGGCGCCGCGAGCGCTTCGGCGCCCGCCGCCGCAGCGCCCGCGACTGCGGCGCGCAACCTCTCGGGGCGGTCGGGGTGGCCCGGCGGCGGCCGATGCCCGCCGCAAAGCTCGTTCGTCGCGACGAGGAGACGCGCGGTTGCTCTCATCCTCCGCTCATACTACCCTGACGCGATGAGTGGCAACGCCGGCCGGCACGTCTGGAAGATCGCTGCGAGCATCGCGCTTGCTGTGGTCCTGTTCGGGGTGTTCTTGTGGACGGCGCCGCTCGGTCAGGTGGGACAGGCGTTGACCAAGGTCAAGGTCGGCTGGCTGGCCGCCTCGCTGACCGTCGCCCTCCTCACGTACGCGCTGCGCGCGCTGCGGTGGGGGTTGATCCTGCGCCCGGTCGGCCGGGCCGGGACGGCCAACCTGCTCGGCTGCACGGCCGCCGGGTTCGCGACCTCGACGGTCCTGCCCCTGCGCGCCGGCGAGATCGTGCGGCCGCTGCTGCTCAGCGCGAGGACCGGGATGCCGGCCGCGGCGACCTTGGCGTCGATCCTCACCGAGCGCCTCCTCGACGGCGCCACCGTCCTGCTCCTGTTCGCGGCTGGGGTCGTGTTTGCCCGCGACGGCCTCAACCCGAAGAACTTGAATATGTTGCGCGACGCGGCGGTGCTCACGACGGCCGGGCTCGCGGCGGCCGTCGTCCTGGTCTGGTTTCTGCTGCGCCGACGGGACGCGACGGTGCGGCGGATCGCGTCGTGGGCGCCGGAGCGCTTCCGGGTCCGGGTTGCGACGTTCTTCCGGCACGTCCTCGACGGCCTCGAGGTGCTGCGCAGCCCGCGGCGCCTGGCCGAGATCGCCATCTGGAGTCTGGGGTTGTGGATCGCGATCGGGTGGCAGCTCGTGCTCCTGGCCCGCGCGTTCGGGTTTCCGATGAGCTTCGGCGAGGCGTTCGTCGTCGTCGCGGTCAGCGTCATCGGCCTCGCCGTGCCGGCTCCGGCCGGTGTCGGCGGCTTTCACTGGGCGATCCGCTTCGGGCTGACGCAGCTGATGAGCGTCGGGGTTCCCACCGCCACCGCATTCGCGCTCGTCCACCACGCGATCTGCTTCTTCCCGATCACGGTGCTCGGGCTCGGGTATCTCGGCGCCGTCGGGCTGTCGGTCGGGCGCGTCCGCGGGCTCGGCGCCGAGGCCGGGCCCGGAGCGGGGACGACCTAGGATGCGCTGTCCGTACTGCGGTCACGCGGAGGACCGTGTGGTCGACTCCCGGGAGTTGGGCGACGGCAGCCAGGTGCGCCGGCGGCGGGAGTGCCTGGCGTGCCAGAAGAGGTACACCACCTACGAGCGCATCGAGGAGGTCCCCGCCCTCGTCGTCAAGCGGGACGGCCAGCGCGAGCCGTACGACCGCGCCAAGATACTCGGAGGACTCGTGCGCGCCTGTGAAAAGCGGCCGGTCACGTCGCGCCAGCTCGAGGCGATGGCCGACGCCGTCGAGTCCGCGCTCGGCCGCAAGGACGACCGGGAGATCCGCTCGGACGAGATCGGCCAGATCCTGATGGGCCGCCTGCGCGACCTCGACCAGATCGCGTACGTTCGCTTCGCGAGCGTCTACCGGCGGTTCGAGGACATCGAGCAGTTCCTCGCCGAGCTCGAGAGGCTGCGGCGGGAGCGGGAGGTCGAGGCATGAGGCGGCGCCTCTCCTCGGGCCTGGAGATCGACGCGATCCAGCGCCATCTCGACGAGCTCCTGAAGCTGCTCGCGATGCCCGCCCAGGGGGTCGAGACCGGCTTCTCGCCGGCCGTCGATCTGCGGGAGAGCGACGAGCGCTACGTCGTCCTCGTGAACGTGCCCGGGGTACCCGCCGAGGACCTGGCCGTCACGCTGCGCCGGCGCGAGCTGCGGGTCGCCGGGAGGAAGCTGCCGGAGTGCGCGCCGCCGTCGGCCCGGCGCTGCCACCGCATGGAGCGCGGCTTCGGAGCCTTCTCGGTCGAGGTCCTCCTCCCCGGGCCGGTGCGGCCCGAGGGCGGCGAGGCGGTCCTCGCCGCGGGCGTACTCCGGATTTCGCTGCCGAAGCTCGCAGAGCGGCGCGACTCGCTGCACACGATTCCCGTGACCACAGAGGAGCCATGACCGAGGCCAAGGAAAACATCCAGGACGCCCACGAGGAGACCGTCTCGATCCCCGACGTGCTGCCGGCGATGGCGTTGAAGGACGCGGTGCTCTTCCCGTTCGTGATGGTGCCGCTGTCGATCGGCCGCGAGCGCTCCGTCGCCGCGGTGGACCAGGCGCTGGCGGAGAACCGCCTCCTGCTCCTGCTCGCCCAGAAGGACGCCAACGACGAAAACCCCGAGGCGAAGGACCTCTACCAGGTCGGCACCGTCGCCGGCATCATGCGGATGATCAAGCTGCCCGACAACCGCATCAGGATCCTCGTCCAGGGCCTGGCTCGCGCCCGGGTCGAGTACTTCCTCCAGGAGGAGCCGTACCTGCGCGCCAAGATCACCCGCCTCGAGGAGCCCGCGGCGCCGGCCGGAGACCTCGAGCTCGAGGCGTTCGTCCGCACCGTCCGCGGCAACCTCGAGAAGGCGGTCGAGCTCGGAAAATCGGTGTCGCCGGAGGTCATGCTCATCGCCACCTCGCTCGAGGACGGCGCCCGGCTCGCGGACCTCGTCGCTTCCAACCTCGACCTCAAACCGGAGGAGGCCCAGAAGGCGCTCGAAGCGGTCGACGTCAAGCAGCGCCTCCGGGCCGTCAACGAGTACCTCGAACACGAGATCGCGCTCCTGCAGGTGCAGCGCCAGATCAGCTCGCAGGTCCAGGGGGAGCTCGACAAATCGCAACGCGAGTACCTGCTGCGCCAGCAGCTCAAGCAGATCCAGAAGGAGCTCGGCGACACCGACGATCTCGACCAGGAGGTCCAGCGCTACCGCGACCTGATCGCCGCGAAGCAGCTGCCGGACGAGGCCCGCGGGGAGGCGGAGAAGCAGCTCAAGCGCATGCGCAGCACCCACCCCGACTCCGCCGAGGCGTCCGTCATCCGCACCTACCTCGACTGGCTCACCGGCCTCCCGTGGAAGACGTTCTCGAGCGACAACCTCGACCTCGCGCACGCCCGCGGGGTGCTCGACAACGATCATTACGACCTCGAGAAGGTCAAGCAACGGATCATCGAGTTCCTCGCGGTCCGCAAGCTCAAGGAGGACAGCAAGGGACCGATCCTCTGCTTCGTCGGACCTCCGGGCGTGGGCAAGACCTCTCTCGGACGCTCGATCGCGCGCGCCCTCGAGCGCAAGTTCATCCGGATTTCGCTCGGCGGCGTCCACGACGAGGCCGAGATCCGCGGCCACCGGCGAACCTACGTGGGCGCTCTCCCCGGGCGCATCGTCCAGGGGATCAACCAGGCCGGGACGTCGAACCCGGTGTTCATGCTCGACGAGATCGACAAGATCGGCGCCGACTACCGCGGCGATCCCTCGGCGGCGCTGCTCGAGGTCCTCGACCCCGAGCAGAACTATTCGTTCCGCGACCACTACCTGGACGTCGCCTACGACCTCTCCAAAGTCCTGTTCATCGCGACGGCCAACGTGACCGAGACCATCCAGCCCGCGTTCCTCGACCGCATGGAGGTCATCGCGCTCTCCGGCTACACCGAGGAGGAGAAGGTCCAGATCGCGCGCCGGCACCTGATCCCGAAGCAGCTCGCCGAGAACGGGCTCAAGCCCGGGCAGGTCCGCTTCTTCGATACGGGGCTCCACTTCCTCATCGACCGCTACACGCGCGAGGCCGGGTTGCGCAACCTCGAACGGGAGATCGGCTCGATCTGCCGCAAGGTCGCCGTC
The DNA here is from genome assembly GCA_004298115.1 of Acidobacteriota bacterium. Lineage (GTDB taxonomy): Bacteria > Acidobacteriota > Thermoanaerobaculia > Thermoanaerobaculales > Thermoanaerobaculaceae > RBG-13-68-16. Next base: position 33,827 of record SCRJ01000085.1, on the reverse strand, counting down.
CGCATGGCGGAGGGCTCGGACGCGCGCGTGACGGTCACCCCCAAGGCGGCGGAGCGCCTCCTCGGCCCGGTCAGGTTCCTCCCCGACGAGCAGCTCCTCCAGGACCGCGTCGGGGTCGCGACCGGCCTGGCGTGGACGCCGGTGGGCGGCGACATCCTCCACGTCGAAGCGCTGGCCCTCCCCGGCAAGGGCGAACTCCGCCTCACAGGGCATCTCGGCGAGGTGATGAAGGAGTCGGCTCAGGCCGCGCTCTCCTACCTGCGCGCCAACGCGACCGGGTTCGGGGTCCCGCCCGTCTTCTTCGACGACCACTCGTTCCACGTCCACGTCCCGGCCGGCGCGATCCCCAAGGACGGGCCGTCGGCCGGCGTCACGATGCTGTGCGCCCTGGCCTCCACGGCGGTCGGCCGGCCGGTGCGCCACGACCTCGCGATGACCGGGGAGATCACGCTGCGCGGCGAGGTCCTGCCGGTCGGCGGGATCAAGGAAAAGGTCCTGGCGGCGTTGCGCGCGGGAATCCACGACATCTGCCTGCCCCGGGAGAACCAGCGGGATCTCGCCGAGCTGCCCGCGTCCGCGCGCGCGAAGGCCCGCTTCCACCTCATCTCCCGCGCCGAGGAAGTGCTGCGGATCGCGTTGGTCGACGGGCCGCCAGTCGTGGCGCCGTGAAGGCGGTCTTCGAACGCCTGCGGACCCGCTTCGACCAGGTCGTCGGCGTCCACGAACGGCCGGAACGGCTCGCGGCCGCATGGGCGCTGGGGCTGGCGATCGGGTTCTCGCCGGTGATGGGCCTCCACACGGTCCTCGCCTTGCTGCTCGCGCTCGTGTTCCGCCTCAACAAGGTGGACGTGGTTCTCGGAACGCTCATCATCAACCCGTGGACGCTCCCGATCTACTTCCCGGTGGCCGTCTTCCTGGGCAAGCGCATCACCGGCGTCCAGGTCCCCCGCTTCGTCCTCCCCCACCCCGAGGAGGTGCTGCACGCGGCGGTGTGGCGCGAGCACGTCCCGTGGCTGCGCTCGGTCCTGCTCGCCTGGGGCGCGGGCGCCACGGTCCTGGCGCTCGTCGCCGGAGCGGCCACCTTCCTGGTGCTGCGGCAGTTGATCCGGCTCCACCGCGCCCGGACGCGTCACGACCCTCCGGGCGACTGACCGCGGCGACCCAGCGGGGCCGCGGCGGCCGCGTTGCCGGCGGACGCGGCGGTCAGCGCTGCCGGCGGTCGCTTCCCACGGGCAGGGAGCGGAAGTAATCGATCGTGCGCCGCAGGCCGTCCTCGATCGCCACCCGCGGCCGCCAACCGAGGTAGGCGATCGCCTGTGAGATGTCGGGCTGGCGCACCTTCGGGTCGTCCACCGGAAGGGGCCGGAACTCGATCGGGACCGACGCGCCCACGAGGCGGCGGATCGTCTCGGCGAACTGCAGGACCGTCATCTCGGCCGGGTTGCCGATGTTGACCGGATCGGGGATCTCGGAGAAGAGCAGCCGGATGATCCCCTCCACCTCGTCGTCGACGAAGCAGAACGAGCGGGTCTGCGAGCCGTCGCCGAAGACGGTGAGGGGCTCGCCCGAGAGCGCCTGCGAGATGAACGCCGGCACGACGCGCCCGTCGCGGGCTCGCATCCGCGGGCCGAACGTGTTGAAGATGCGGACGATCCGCGTCGAGAGGCCGTGGAAGCGCTGGTACGCCATGGTCATCGCCTCGGAGAAGCGCTTGGCCTCGTCGTACACGCCCCGCGGCCCGACCGGGTTGACGTTGCCCCAGTAGCCCTCGGGCTGGGGGTGCACCAGCGGGTCGCCGTACACCTCGGAGGTCGAGGCGAGGAGGAACCTCGCCCCCTTCGCCTTGGCGAGGCCGAGCGCCTTGTGGGTGCCGAGCGAGCCCACCTTGAGGGTCTGGATCGGGAGCTCGAGGTAGTCGATCGGCGACGCCGGCGAGGCGAAGTGGAGGACGAAATCGACCCGGCCCGCGACGTGGATGAAGTTCGTCACGTCGTAGTTCTCGAACGCGAACTCTTTCACGCCGAACAGATGCTCGATGTTGGCCAGGTTGCCGGTCAGGAGGTTGTCGATGCACACCACCTCGATGCCCTCGGCCAGCAGGCGATCACACAGGTGCGAGCCGAGAAACCCCGCCCCGCCGGTTACCACCGCACGCGCCTTCTCCATGGACGACCTCCAGCGCGCATTATGCACCGTCCCCGGCCCCCCCCTTGCAATTGGGCGCGGGGCTGGCGAAAATGAACCGGCGTTCAGTTCCGAACGACGGTGCGCCGGAGGAAAGGGGGGTTCCCGTGGGTTATCAGGCCGACATGCGCGACATCACCTTCCAGCTTTTCGAGTGGCTGCCGACAGGCCAGCTTCTCAAGAACGATCTCTTCTCCCAGTGGGAGAGGGGCGACGTCGAGATGGTCCTCGCCGAGGCGCTCAAGCTCGCTCAGGAACAACTCGACCCGGCCAACCGCGACGGCGACGTGGTCGGGGCGCGTTTCGCGGACGGCCGCGTGTCTCTGCCCCCGTCGTTCCACCCCGTGTACCAGAAGATCCGCGAGGGCGGCTGGATCGGCTGCATCAGCAACCCCGAGTTCGGCGGCATGGGCCTGCCGCACTCGGTCGGAACGTCGATCAACGAGATGTTCTTCGGCGCCAACATGGCCCTCTCGCTCTCGGCGCTCCTCACCCGCGGCGCCTCGTACCTGGTCGAGAAGTTCGGCACGGACGAGATGCGCGCGCTGTTCTGCGAGCGCATGTACACCGGGGAGTGGGCCGGCACGATGTGCCTCACCGAGCCGCAGGCGGGCTCCGACGTCGGCGCGTCGAAAACCCGCGCCGTGAAGCAGCCGAACGGCCGCTACCTGATCCAGGGCGAGAAGATCTTCATCACCTCGGGAGATCAGGACCTCACCCCCAACATCATTCACGCCGTCCTGGCCCGCACCCCGGGCGCTCCCGAGGGCACCTCCGGGCTCTCGCTCTTCATCGTCCCCAAGGTGCGCGTCAACCCCGACGGCTCGCTCGGGGAGCCGAACGACGTCGCCTGCTCCCGCATCGAGGAGAAGCTCGGCATCCACGGCTCGCCGACGTGCTCGCTGGTGTTCGGCGGCAACGACCGCTGCGAAGGGTTCCTCCTCGGCGAAGAGCACGCGGGGATGAAGCTGATGTTCCACATGATGAACCCGGCGCGCATCGAGGTCGGGCTCCAGGGCGCCGCCCTCGCCGGCGCGGCCCACCAGGCGGCCCTCGACTACGCCCGCGTCCGCCTCCAGGGCCGCCACTGGACGCGCATGAAGGAACACGGGGCGCCGCAAGTCGCGATCATCGAGCACCCCGACGTCCGCCGCATGCTCTTCACCTCGGGCGCCTACGTCCAGGCGATGCGGGCGCTGCTGCTGCAGACCTCGTACTTCATCGACATGACGCACGTGACCGAAGGCGAGGAGCAGGAGCGCTACCAGTCGTACGTCGAGGTGCTGACGCCGATCTGCAAGGCGTGGGCCTCCGACTGGGGGTTCCGCGTCACCGAGTGGTGCCTGCAGGTCTACGGCGGCTACGGCTACACCGCCGACTACCCGGCCGAGCAGTACCTGCGGGACGCCAAGATCGCCTCGATCTACGAGGGCACCAACGGCATCCAGGCGCTCGACCTCGTCGCCCGCAAGCTCCCGGCCAAGGGCGGGAAGGCGATCCGCGACCTCCTCGGCATGGCCGAGAAGACGTTCAAGACGCTGCGCAACGACAGCCAGCTCATGGAGCCGGCCTGGATGCTCGGCGCCGCCCTCAAGCAGATCGAGGACATCTCGAAGGGGCTCGCCAAGCGCCCCGACGCGCCGATCGTCGTCCTCCTCAACTCCGCGCCGTTCCTCGACATGATCGGCGACGTGCTGGGCGCCCACTTCCTGCTCGATCAGGCGGTCATCGCGCGCACCAGGCTCGGCGAGATGCTCGCCGCGGCCGGCATCGCGAGCGACGACAAGAAGGCCGTTCGCGCCTTCCTGTTGGACAAACCCGACGCCGCCTTCTACCACAACAAGATCCAGACCGCGATCCACTTTGCCTACCGGGTCCTGCCGCTGGTCACGGCGCGCGCCGTCGCGATTCGCGCCGGCGAGGTGTCCCCGGTCGAAGCGATCCTCTGACCTTGGGCCGAACGGCAACAACGCGGCGCGGGCGGCGCAGCCAGCCGCCCGCGCCGCTGCCATTTCGCCCGGCTCTACGAGCGCTCCAACTCGGCGAGGCGAACCTCGAGCGCCTCGGCGTCCTCCTCGGCCCCGCCCCACGCCTCGAGCAGTCCGTCCAGGCCGGCGCGCAGGTCGTCCGCTTCGGCGGCCAGGTCGCGGGCGCGGGCGCCGTCGGAGAACACCTCGCGCCGGCAGAGCATCTCGTCGAGCTCGCGCAGCCGCCCCTCGCAGCGCTCCATGTCGGCGGCGAGGCCTTCGGCGCGTTCGCGGGCGCGCGCCGCGTCGCGTCGCAGCTTCCTCCGCTCCTCTTCCTCGGCACTCCGTCGGCGGGCCGGCGCCTCGCTCTCGTCGTCGCGCCGGGGCGGCGCCACCAGGCCGAGCCGCGCAAACGCCTCCTCCACCCGGTTGACCGCCACCGCCCTCTCGCCCTCGAGGAGGAGCACGCCGTTGGCGACCTTCTCCACCAGCCGGCGGTCGTGGCTCACCAGCAGCAGCGCCCCGGGGAACTCCGCGAGCGCCTGCTCGAGAACCTCGCACGTCACCACGTCGAGGTGGTTGGTCGGCTCGTCGAGCAGCATGAGGTTCGGCGCCATCGCGATCAGGCGTGCGAGCGCCAGGCGGGCCCGCTCCCCGCCAGACAGCGAGTCCGTCGCCGCGTCCGCGGCCTCGCCGGAGAACGCGAAGCGCGCGGCCCATCCGCGCGCCTCGGCGGGCGTCCACTCCGGCCGCGCCGCGAGGAGCACGTCGAGCACGCTGACGCCGTTCGGAATCTCGGCCTGCTCCTGGTCGTACCAGGCCGGCACCACCCCGGTCCCGAAGCGGAGGCGGCCCGCGAGGGCGGGGGCGCGACCGGCGAGCGCGTGCAGCAGCGTGGACTTCCCCGCGCCGTTCCGCCCGACGACCGCGAGGCGCTCGCCGCGGCGCAGCGTGAACGTCACGCCGCGCAGGACCGGCGCCGCCCAGCCCACGGCGAGGTCCTCGACCTCGACCACCATCTGGCCGCTGCGCCCGCTCTGCGGCCAGCGCAGCGCGAGCGGCGCCAGGTCGGGCTCCGGCGCCTCCAGCCGCGCCATGCGGTCGAGGAGCTTCTGGCGGGCCTGCGCCTGGCGCGTGTTCTGGCCGGCGATGTTGCGCCGGATGAACTCCTCCTGGCGCTCGATCTCGGCCCGCTGCAGCTCGTAGGCCTTGCGCGCCTGCGCGCGGCGGGCCCCGCGCTCGCGGCGGTAGCGGGCGTACCCGGCGGGGTACCGCTCGAGCCGGCCGCCGTGCAGCTCGAGGACGTCGCCGCCCACCCGGTCCACGAGCTCGCGGTCGTGCGTCACGAGGAGCAGGGCCCCGTCTCGGCGCGCCAGTTCCTGCGCCAGGAACTCGACGCCGAGGAGGTCGAGGTGGTTCGTGGGCTCGTCGAGCAGCAGCAGCGGCGCCGGCGAGAGCAGCGCGCGCGCCAAGGCGACCCGCGTGCGCTCACCCCCCGAGAGGGTGGCGAGCGGGCGGGCGTGCATCGCTTCCGGGATGCCGAGACCCAGAAGCGCCGCCTGCGCCCGGGGTCGCGCGCGGTAGCCGTCCAGCCGCTCCAGCTCCTCCTGCAAACGATGGTGCTCGGCGATCGCGGCCGGGTCGCCGCCGGCCAGCCCCGCCTCGAGCGCGGCGAGCGCGCGCTCCACCGCGACCACCCGGGGCAGCGCCGACAGGCAATAGTCCAGGACGGCCGTCGCCGCGGCCACGCTCACGCGCTGTTCGACGGTGACGGTCTCGAAGCCGCGCGCCCGAAGGACCGTTCCCCGTTCCGGCTCGAGCTCGCCGGTGATCACTCGCAGCAACGTGGTCTTGCCGCACCCGTTGCGGCCGAGCAGGAGCAGCTTCTCCCCGGGGTTGTGCTGAAACGTGGCGCCGCGCAGGACCTCGCGGCCCGCGAACGCCACCTCGACGCTCTCCAACCGGTACAGCAAGCTACGCCGCGCCTCCCAGGCGGGCGATCACGAGCGGGGCCGCCGGCGGACGCTCGTCCGCGATCCGGAACGCGGCCGCGGCGCGCGCGGCCATCGTCTCGACGTCCACCGGCCGCTCTCCGAGCTCCAGCGTTGCGAGGGGCTGACCCGCCTCCACCATGTCGCCCGTGCGGGCCTGCACCTTGACGCCGGCGGCCAGGTCGACCTGGTCGCCCTGGCGTTGGCGGCCCGCCCCGAGTCCGACCGCGATCCAGCCCAGCGCCTCCGCCTCGATCGCCGCCACGAACCCGTCGCGGGGGGCGCCTACCGGGATCGTCCGCCGCGGACGCGGCAACCGCGCGACGTCGGGGTCGCCGCCGTGCGCCCGCACGATTTCGCCGTAGCGGGCGAGCGCGCTGCCGTTCGCCAGCGCCCTCTCGACCTCGGCGAGCGCGGCGCTGCGCGGGCGGCCCGCCATCCTCAGGGCATCGGCCGCGAGCTCGACGGTGAGCTGGCGTAAACGCGCATCGCCGCCGCCGCCGAGGACCTCGACCGCGGCACGCACCTCGCTTGCGCACCCCAGCCGGTCGCCCAGCGGCTGGCTCATGTCGGTGATCATCGCGGCGACCGCCACGCCGGCGCCCTCACCCACGCCGACCAGCGCCTCCGCCAACGCTCGCGCCTCCTCCGGCGTCTTGCAGAACGCCCCGGAGCCGCACTTGACGTCGAGCACGAGGCGGCGCGCGCCGACCGCGAGCTTCTTCGACATGATCGAGGCCACGATCAACGGCAGCGAGGGGACCGTGGCCGTCACGTCGCGCAGCAGGTAGAGCTTGCGGTCGGCCGGGGCGATCTCCTGACTCTGCGCCGCGAAGAACGCGCCGCACCGCGCCAGGTGGTCGAACGCCTCCGCGCGGCTTCCTGCGGTCCGAAAGCCCGGGATCGCCGCGAGCTTGTCGAGCGTGCCCTGCGTGTGGCCGAGGCCCGCCCCGGCCATCATCACCACCGGCACCCCGCACGCGGCCACGAGCGGCGCGAACACCAGCGACACGGTGTCGCCGACTCCGCCCGTCGAGTGCTTGTCCACCGCGTCTGGGAAGGCCTCGCCGGTTTTCCACAGCGCGCCCGAGTCGCGCATCGCCTCGACGAGGAGGCGCGTCTCGCCGCGGCTCGCGCCGCGGATGCAGATCGCCATCAACATGGCGGCGAGCTGCTCGTCCGCCACCTGGCCGCTGCTGGCCCCGCGCACGAACGCCCCAACGTCATCCGCGGAGAGCTCCGACCCGTCGCGCTTCCTGGCGATGACCTCGACGAAATTCACCCTGCACCTCCGCCGTTCGGCGCGCCCGAACGGCCGGTTCCGCGCCGGAGGCCGGCAACCCGCGCGGGCGGCGCTGCGGGCGCCGGCCGCCTCAGAGAGCGGACGCGAGCCGCTGCTGCGCTTCCTCGCGGTACGGCGAGTCCGGGAAGCCCTCGACGAGCTTGCGATAGAGCTTGGCGGCCTCCTCCGGTTTGCCCTCGTGCTGCCAGATCTGGGCGAGATGGAACAGCGCCACGTCCCGCGGCAGCCGCGGGTCCTTCCCCGCCGCCATCGCTTCGAGCTCGCTCACCAGCTGCATGCCCTCGCCCCGGTCCACCCGGAGCCTGATGAGGTCGAGCATCGCCAAACGCACGACCGGGTCGCTCGACCGGCTGCTGGCGATCTCGCCCAGGCGTCGGATCGCCTCCGGGATGTCGCCGCGATCGGCCGCGATGTGCGCCAGGAAGAGCTCCGCCACCTTCGCCTGCGGCGTGAAACGGTAGCGGGAGCGGACCGACTTGAACGCCTTCTCCGCCGCCGCCAACCGCTCGGCATCGGTGGCGAACCTGACCTTCGCGTCCGCCGGCGCCGCACTCCCGACCGGCGCGTTGTAGGCTTCCAGGGCGGTCGAGATCGCCTGGCTCGCGGCATCGGTCCGGCTCCCGAGGTACGCCGTCACCCCCCACCAGACCAGCGCCACGGCGAGGACCGCGCCGAGTCCGATCAGGGCCTGTCGCCAGTTCTCCCCCGTCCACTGCACGGCGCGGTCCACCAGCGAGATGAACTCGTCCTTCTTGATCTGCTTGCGTGTCAATCGGCGTCCCACGGTGGCACTCCCTTGCGTGCGGTCACTTGCCCGGCGCAGCGGGCGCCTTCGCCGCCAGCGGGTAGCGCTCGTTGTAGAGCTTGATCACGGTGTCGGTGATGTCCGCCGCCGGGGCGAGGTAGGCCAGCTGATCGGGGTTGAAGATGAACACCGCCGTGAAGTGGTTCGCCTCGGCGTACTTGTTGATCACGTCCTGGAGCTTGCCGCCGATGTCCTTCAGCACGGCCTGCTGCTTGGCCTCGAAGTCCCGCTTGGCGCCGCGCTGGCGATCCTCGAACTCCCGCTGCTTGGCGACGAGCTTGCGGTTGAGCTCGGCGATGGCGTCGTCGCTCGCCACGCCCTGCTTGCTGATGATCTCGCCCTTGAGGTCGTTCACTTCCTTGTCCAGCTTCGCGAGCTCGTCCTGGCGCGGGCGGGCCCACTCGTCGAGGTCCTTCAGGCGCGCCTTCCCTTCGTCGGTGCTGGCGAGCGCCTTTTGCACGTACACGAACGCGATCTTGGCGGGGGCGACCTCCGGCTGCTGCGCCCACGCGGCCCCGCCCAGGAGCAACCCGGCGAGAACGGTTCCAAAAAGCCTGGTGAAACTCATGCGAACCTCCAGCCGCGTCGGCGGCGGGTGATTCTAACACCAGATCGCGGCTAGAATCATCGCCGGGGATGGTGCGGGCGTGAGGGCAATGGTGCTCGAGAGACCGGGACCCGCGGCGAGCCGACCGCTCGCCGCGAGGCTGCTCGCCGACCCGACCCCGGGCCCGGGCCAGGTGGTGTTGCGGGTCCTCTCGTGCGGGGTGTGCCGGACCGACCTTCACACCGTCGAGGGCGACCTCGCGCTGCCGCGAATGCCGCTGGTGCCGGGGCACCAGATCGTCGGCGTCGTCGAGGAAGCGGCCCCCGACCTCGGGCCGGACATGGTCGGCCGCCGCGTCGGCGTCGCCTGGCTGGCCGACGCTTGCGGCGGCTGCGAGTGGTGCCGGAGCGGACGGGAGAACCTGTGCCCGAGCGCACGGTTTACCGGACTCGATTGCGACGGGGGGTACGCGGAACGCGTCGCCGTCAACGCCGCCTTCACCTACCCCCTCCCCGCCGGCTTCGACGCCGTTGCCGCCGCGCCGCTGCTGTGCGCCGGCGTGATCGGCTACCGCGCGCTGCGCCTCGCGGGGGCGCTCGCGGGTGGCACGCTCGGGATCTTCGGTTTCGGCGCGTCGGCCCACGTGGCGATCCAGGTCGCCCGCCACGCCGGCTGCCGGGTGTTCGTCTTCACCCGCGCCGCCCGGCACCACGATCACGCCCGCACGCTCGGGGCCTCCTGGGCCGGCTCACCCGGCGAACCGCCTCCGGCGCGCCTCGACCACGCCGTGATCTTCTCCCCGGCCGGCGAGCAGGCGCCGCTTGCCTTGTCGCTGCTCGGTCGCGGCGGTTGCGTCGCCTGCGCCGGCGTCACCATGAGCGACCTGCCGTCGTTCCCCTACGATCTCCTCTACCACGAGCGGACCCTCCGCTCGGTGGCGAACGCCACCCGCGCCGATGCGACCGAGCTGCTCGCGCTGGCGCAGGCGATTCCCATCACGACGAGCGTCGAGCGCGTGCCGCTCGCGCAGGCCAACGATGCGCTGGTGCGAGTCAAGGAGTCGCGCGTCACCGGCGCCCTGGTGCTCGTGCCCGATTGATCCCGCGCCGCTCGGCGCGCCGCCGGCGCCGTCAGCCGGGCGCTTCGGCGCCGATGCCGCGGGTTTCCGTCACGGCGAACCCGGCCGCTTCCCACGCCTCGCGCTTGCCCGCGTCCTCGGCGGCCGCGCCCGCGAGGTCGTGCACTTCGGGCCACCCGCGCGCCGCGGCCGGGTCGGGCAGGCGATCGCCGACCACCAGCGCGGCGGCGTTGTTGGGGTTGGCCAGCGTCCCGCTGACGATCACGACCGGGTCGTCGAGTTCGGCCGAGCCGTCCCAGAGGGCGTGCGGCACGAAGGAACTCTGGGCGAACGTCCACAGGTACTCGTCGAGGACGCCGGCGCGGCTCCCGTCGGCGATCCAGACGACCACCCGCTTCCCGCTGCGATAGAGCTGTTCGACCAGGCGGCAAACTTCGAGCGCCTTCTTGCTCCCGGCCAGCCGATGGAGGATGACCTCGCTCACGTCTTGTCTCCCGCCGGCAGCCGCCGGCCCCGCCGCGCGGCCCGAGCATAGCAAAGGCGCCCGGGCGGCTCGCCCGGGCGCCTCGCGAGCAGCGTAGAATCGGGTCAGCTCGGAAGCGGCTCGAGCGTGAGCGGATCGCGCAGCGGCAGGCGCACGATCGGACCCAGCTTCTCGAACTTCGCCTCCGGGTGGTCCGGGTGCCCCTTGAGGATCTCGTCCACGTTGCCGACGACCAGGATGATGAGCTGGTCCGTCTTGATGTGAGCCTTGGCCGCTTTCCCCACTTCGGGCACGGTCACGGCCCCGACCCGCTGCCGGTAGGTCGTCCAGTACTCGTGCGGCCGCCCGACCAGCTCGTCCTGGGCAAACCGCGTCACCGTCCGGAGCTTGCTCTCGAAGACGCGCGGCAGCGTCTCGGTGAAGGAGTTCTTGCTGGTGACGAGCTCTTTCTCGGTCACCTCGCCGGCGCGCATCTTGTTCATGAGGTCGATGGTCAGTGTCGCGGCCTGGGCGCAGGTCGAGGACTTCGACTGGAAGTACGCGCGGAAGTCGCCCGGGTAGAGGTCGCCGATCGAGTAGTTCGAGTACGCCGAGTAGGCGAGCCCCTCGTCGGAGCGCACGCGGGACATCATCCACGCCGTGAAGCCGCCGCCGCCGAGGATGTCGTTCGCCACGGCGAGCGCGAACTCGTCCGGGAGCGGGCGCTTGACGCCGAGGTGGCCGATCGAGACCCGCCCCTGGTTGACCTCGGGCTTGTTCACCATGTACACGCCGGGCTTCGCCGAGGCGACCGGCTGCGGGACCGGCGGAACGGGCGCCCCGGTCGGCTTCCATGCGCCGAGCGTCGCGTTGAGCTTGGCGACCATCGCGGCGCGGTCGAAGTCGCCGGCCACGGCGACCACGAAGTTGGCCGGGTTGGCGAGGAGCTTGTGGAATGCGAGCAGATCCTCGCGGGTGATCGCGTCCACCGACGCCTTCGTGGCGAGGCGGTTGATCCAGTAGTCATCGCCGTAGACGAGGCGGTCCCACTCCCGCCCCTCGATCGCCTCGGTCTCGTCGTTGCGGCGCTTCATATCGGAAAGCATGTCCTCCTTGGCCTTGGCCAGGCGCGCGCCGTCGAAACGCGGCTCGCGCAACACGTCCATCATCAGGGCCAGGCCGCGGTCGAGGTCCTTGGAGAGCAGGTTGAGGCTGACGCTTCCCGAGACGCCGCCTACCGAGGTCGACAGCGAGGCGGCCAGGAAGTCGAGCTCCTCGTCGAGCGCATTGGCGTCGAGCGCCCCCGCCCCGCCGGTCCGCCAGACCGTGCCCATCAGGTCGGCCAGCCCTTCCTTGCCGACCGGCTCGAGGTACCTGCCGCCGCGGAAGAAGACCTGGACCGTCACGAGGGGAAGCATCCGGTCGGCCGCGATGTAGACCGGGACGCCGTTGGCGAGCTTCACCCTCATCGCAGCGGCGTCCGGCACCTTGAACGCGAGCGCCGGGTACTTGAGTTGTTCGGGCCGCGCCGGGATCGTCGGCTCGACCCCCGCCGCCGCAGCCACGGCGGCGGAGGCCAGGATGATCGCGAGCGTCAAAAGCGAATGCGTGCGTCGCATGTCGATTTCCTCCTTTCGCCCTACGGCTTGGGGTTCGCGCCGGCCGGCGGGGTGGCCGGCGCCGCGCCGCTCGTGGCGGGGGCGGCGGGCAGGGTGTCAAGGCGCTCCTGCGCCTTCTTCATGATGTATTCGAATCCGGGCTTCATGGCCGGCGGCACCTGCCCCGACATCTGTTGCATGCGCGCGAGGATCTGCTCGAGCTTGGCCCGGTCGTTGAGCTGGCTCAACTGCGCGACCTGCTGCTTGACCATCCCCCGGACGTCGGCCGGCAGAGCGGCCAATGCGGGGTCCTCCGGCGCGCTTCCCGCCTTGCGCAGGTAGGTCGTGACGTCGCTGTTCTCCTTCGTGAAGTACGTCTTGGCGACCCTCTGGATGTCCGCCGCCGTGACCGCCTGGAGCTTCGCGGGCGCGTCGTTGAGGAAACGCCAATCGCCGCTCGAATCGTAGACGAGGAGTTGCAGCAACAGGTAGAAGTTCGACTGCAGGCGGCGGAACGAGTTGGCCAACTCCTGGTTCTTGACCTTCTGCAGCTCGTGGTCGTCCACCGGCGTCGCCGCCAGCTTGTCGAGCTGGGTGAAGAGCGCGGCTTCGACGTCCTGTGGCTGCTTGCCGTCCTTGACCTCGGCGCCGACTTCGAAATAGCCCTCGTACTTCATCGGCCGGTACATCCCGTACGGCTCGCCCGCGGCGACCTTCTCGGTCTCCACCAGCGCCTTGTACAACCTGCCCGTGCGGCGGTTCAGCAGGTCGGCGGTGAGCTGGAAGGCGAACATGTCCTTGTGGTCGAACGGCACCGCGTGAAAGCGGATGTCGACCTCGGGGTTGGTGTCGGCGGCGGCCTCGAGGCGCTTCTGGGCGATCTGCGGCATCTCGTCGGTGATCATCTCGGGCGGCGGCGTCGCGCCGCGCGGGATGCGGCCGAAGTACTCCTTGGCGAGCGCGATCACCTTGTCCGAGTCGAAGTCCCCGACGAGGGCCGCCGTGAGGTTGTTGGGGGCGTAATAGGTCGCGAAGTACGCCAGCGCCTGCGCCCGGTTGATCGACTCGACGTCGGACGGCCAGCCCACGACGGGATGGGAGTACGGCGACGACTCCCAGAACATCGCGTTGGCGGCCTCGTCGAACTTGCCGGTCGGAGTGGACTCCGTCCGCAGCCGGCGCTCCTCGCGCACCACGTCGCGCTCGGAGTAGAACTCCCGGAAGACCGGGTTGGCGAGGCGGTCGGACTCGAGCCAGAACCAGAGTTCGAGTTTGTTGGCCGGCACCGTGATGAAGTACGCGGTCTGGTCCTCGCTGGTGAAGGCGTTGAGGCCCGACCCGCCCTCACGGGTGTAGATCTGGTCGAGCTCGTCCTTGACGATGACCTTCTTCTCCTCGGCGAAGAGACCTTCGAGCTTCGCCCGCAGCTCCTTCAGCCGCGGCGTCATGTTGGCGGGATCGTAGATGTTGCCGGAGATCTCGCCGCGGCGCAGCTTCGCGCGCAACAGTGTGTACTCCTTCTCCATCTCCCCCCGCACCGCGTCCTGCTCGGCCATGATTTCGGCGTCCTTGGCGTAGTCGCTGGTGCCGATGGTCTTCGTGCCCTTGAACATCATGTGCTCGAACAGGTGGGAGATGCCGGTGATCCCGGGCGGCTCGTTGACCGATCCGACCTTCGCCACCCATCCGCATGAGACGGTGGGCGAGTCGTGGCGCTCGACCAACAGCAACTTCATGCCGTTGGGGAGCACCTCCTCGCGCACCTTGACCTGCTGGGCGCCCAGCGCTCCCGCAACGAGGAACGCCGCAAGCGCGGTCAGGAGGTAACGTTTGGCCATTGTCCGGCTCCTTTCGCCACAGACGATCCGTGTACCACGTTCCTCCGCCCGGGGTCAACCGCGCGCCGCCCGTGATGCCGCTAAGATGGGGCGCGATGGGTGTGTTCAGCTTTCTCTTCGGCCGCCGCGCCAAGGCCGACGGGCTCGTTCTCGCGCTCGGCGGCGGGGGCGCCCGCGGCCTCGCCCACATCGGCGTGCTCGAGGTGCTCGAACAGGCCGGGGTCCCGATCGCCGGCATCGCAGGCACCAGCGCCGGCGCGATCGTGGGCGCGATGTGGATCGTGCTCGGGGACGCTCCAGCCGTAACCCGCCGTTGGCGGGAGTTCCTGGCCGCCGAGATCCTCAAGGAGCTCCCGGACGTCCGCCTTTCTCCGACGGTGTCGTCACGCGACAACCCCCTCCTCCTCCTCGCCCGCCGGCTGCAGCGGAGCGCGGTCGTGGCCCTGGCGCTCGACCGCACCAGCGTCGTCACCCACTCCCAGCTCGCGCGGGGGGTCACGTTCCTCCTCCCCGACGTGACGATCGAATCGCTCTCCACGAAGTTCGCGGCGGTCGCCACCGATTTCGACACCGGCGAGCCCGTCCTCCTCCGCCGCGGCTCCCTGCGTGCGGCGGTGACGGCCTCGTCCGCCGTCCCGGCGGTCGTACCCCCGTTCCCGCTGGACGGCCGACACCTCACCGACGGCGGCACCGTGGCTGACGTTCCCGTGGCGCAGGCGCGCGTTCTCGCGCGCCGGCCGGTGCTCGCGGTCAGCGTGGGCGAGGGCTGGCAGCCTCAGGATCCGGCGCGGATCACCCTGGCGCAGGCGATGATGCGCGCGACCAACATGACCCACAAGGCGTTGCGCGACGCCCAACTCGCGAGCGCCGACCTCGTGCTCGCCCCGGACGTCGGTGCCCTGCACTGGTCGGAGTTCTCCCGCCTCGACGAGGCGGTCGCCGCGGGGCGCGCCGCAGCCTCCGCCGCGATGTCCTCCATCCGCGCGCTGGCCGGGTGCGACGCCGCGCGCCGACCCCGGAACGAGGAGTCCAGATGAACGGTTTTCCCTTTTCCTGCCCCGTCGAGGTGCGCTACGGCGACATCGACGCGATGAACCACGTCAACAACGCGGTGTACGTCAGTTACCTCGAACTCGCCCGCGTCCGCCTCTGGCGCGAACGGTTCGCCTTCGCGGGCAGCGCCCGCGAGATCCCGATCATCCTCGCCCGCGCCGCCGTCGACTACCGCTCCCCGATCGACCTGGCCGACTCGGTCGAAATCGGCGTCGGCGTCAGCCACGTCGGACGCACGAGCTTCACGTTCGTCTACCGCATCGAGGCGTCGGGCCGCCTCGCCGCCGAGGCGGAGACCGTGCAGGTTTCCTTCGACTACGGCGCCGGCAAGCCCACCCCGATCACGGAGGCGTTCAGGCGCCAGCTGGCGGCGCTACGCGTCCCCACCGGCCCGAAGGGCGCGTGAGGCGCTCTCTCCGGAGGGGCAAGGGACCACGGCCGTCGTCCCTCCTTTGCCCTTTCGCCCTCTCCCCTTTTCCTCGTTCGGCCCGCCTGCTACGGTGGGCGGGCGGAGGTGCTTCATGACGCAGGCCGAGGGCATGAGCTTCCATTTCGAGGGGGAGGAGAAGATCGAACCGGGGCTGCTCGACACCTTCCCGTACGAGTACCCCGAGCGCGCCGCGGAAGTCATCATCTCGACCGACGAGTGGAACTGCGTGTGCCCTTTCTCCGGCCTTCCCGACTTCGGCACCCTCACCGTTCGCTACGTGCCCGACCGGCTCTGCCTCGAGCTCAAGGCGCTCAAGTATTACCTGACCACGTACCGCAGCGTGGGGATCTACCAGGAACACGCGGCGAACCGGCTGCTCGCCGACCTCGTTGCCGCCTGCCGGCCGCGCCGGCTGGAGGTCTGTCTCGACTACCGGCTGCGCGGCGGGATCCACACCGTCGTCACCGTTCGCCACCCCGAAGCGTCCCCCGAGGGCGGCGAGGCTCACCTGCCCCGGTGACGGTGGACGAGGATCCACGCCCCGTCGTCGCGCAGCTCGAACACGTCGCTCGACCACCCCTGCGCCCGGTGACGGACGCCGCCGTCGCGCCACACCTTGACGAACCGGTACGTGGCGACGGCGCTGGCGCCGAACACCTGCACCAGCGTCTGCTCGAAGCGCAGCTCCTTGACTTCGCCGCCGCGCTCGCGCATACGCCGGATCGGTTCGAGGAAGGCGAACGACCCCGAGATCCGGTCGCCGTCCTCGATCACGGTGAACGACGCCGCGACGATCGGCTCGAGCGCTCCGGCGTCCAGGAACAGCTCGCCTTTGCGCAGGTCCTCGAGCGTCGCGGCGACGGCCGCTTCGGGCACGGGTGCGCCGGTGGTCGGAGCGTACGCCCGCGTTTGGAGCAACGCCAACGAGACGGATGCCGGAGCGAGGAGGAGGAAGGGAACCATGCGCGCATTGTAGCGACGTCCGCGCCGGCGGCGGGACGGCGGAGCCGAGCGACGAGGGCCCAGCGTCGGTCCCGGGCGGAAACGACTCCGGCCCTCAACCGCTCGCGACGTCGTGGCAGCGGCGCAGCACCTCGTCGAACATCGCGCCGGTCAGGCGTCCGGTGAACGTATTCTGCTGCGAGACGTGGTACGAGTCCACGAGCCGGACTCCTCCAGGCAGGACGTGCACCGCCCCGTGGCGGAACCCGGCGCCGTCGCCCGCCGGCGTCCCCTGCTCGCGCAGCAGCCGCATCACGGATTCGTGCGCCACACGCCCCAGGGCGAGGACCACCCGCAGCCGCCGGCACGCGGCGAGGTTCGCGCGCATGAACGCGCGGCAACGGTCCAGCTCCGCCGCCGTCGGGCGGTTCCCCGGCGGGGCGCAGCGCAGCGGCGCCGTGATCAGCACGCCGTCGAGGACGAGGCCGTCGCCGCGATGGTCGCTGCTCGGGAGGTTGGCCACGCCCGCGCGGTGCAGCGCCGCCCAGAGGAACTCCCCGGAGCGGTCGCCGGTGAACATCCGGCCGGTACGGTTGGCGCCCTGCGCGGCCGGCGCGAGTCCGACGATGACCAGCCACGCCGCCGGGTCCCCGAACGCCGCGACCGGTCTCGCCCAGAACCCGTGCTCGGCGACCCAGGCCGCGAAGCGTGGCGGCACGCAGGCCGCCTGGCGCTCCCGCCACTCCACGAGCCGCTGGCAGGCCCGGCACTCGGTCACGCGCAGGCCGGCCTCGCCACGCCGGGGCGGAGCGAACGGGTTTGACACCCTCACGCCGCCATCTTAGGATCAAACCGAGGGTCCCGACTGCCGATGAGCCTGAACGAGGTCCAGCTCCACCCCGTGTTCGCGCAGCGCCTGGTGGCGATCGCCGAGGAGTTGGAACGCGCGGGCCAGCCCGGCTTCGCCGCCGAGCTCTTCGACATGGCCGCCAGCCTGACTCCCAAGGGCGAGTCCTGGCGGCAGCGCGCCGCCGCCTTGCGCCGCACGGTCGGGGGCGTCGAGGACCCGCAACGCGAGCACAAGCGCCACAACCTCGAGGCCTCGCACGCGGTGGGAATGGCCCGCATCCTGGAGGCGCGCGGGGAGCTGGCCCGCGCACAGGAGATGTTCGACCTCGCCAAGCTCCGCGCGCCGTACCACTACCTCGCGTACGCCGGCGCCGGCTATCTCCACCTCCGCCAGCGCGACCTGCGCGCGGCTCTCGAGGAGTTCGTGCAGGCGCGGCGCCTCAACCCCCTCGACCGCAAACTCGCCGTGGAAGCGGCGCGCATCGCGCTGGAGCTCGAGGACTACCCGGAGGCGCTGCGCCACGCCATCGACGCCCTGCTGGCGAGCCAGGGCCTCGGCGAGGGCGAGACGTCGGCCGCCCGCCGGCGGGTCGACACCCTGGCCGCCCTCTGCCGTCTGTCCAACGACGAACTGGGCGAATTGCACCGCCAGCGCGCCGCCGCCCTCCAGCGCGCCAGCGATCAAGTCGCCCTGACTCGGGCCCGCCTGTTCTCGAGCCTGACGATGTCCGAGGTCCGCGGCCCCAGTGCCGACGCTCCCCCGAAGCGGGAGGAGCTGCTGCGGGCGGCGATGGACCTTCGCCGCTTCCGCGTCTTCCGTCACTTCTCCGACGCCCACCTCGTGCAGCTCGCCCAGATCGGCCGGCGGGAGACGTTCGGTCACGCCACTGCGCTCGTCCGCGAGGGTCAGGAGGACCGCGACATCTTCGTCGTCATGGCCGGCCGTCTGCAGGAATACCGGCGCACGCCGGTGGGCACCCAGGTCCTCGCCCTTCCGGCCCTCGGCGAGGTCATCGGGGAGATCTCCTACATCGACGGCAAACCGCGCTACTCGACCGTGCTCGGCGCCGACGCCGGCACGGTGCTCCGGTTCCCGGCCGCCGACCTCGACCGGCTCGTGCTCGGCAACCGGGAGCTCGGCGTCGCGATGCTCTGGTCGTTCTGGCACTCGCTCGCCGCCAAGGTCCGAGCGGCGAACGGCGTCATGACCGATCTCATCACGCCCGGCCTCGCCCCCGGCCGCAACGCGCCCGGCCAACCCGGCGAGCGCGTCTTCCTCGGCCAGACCGCCAAGATCGACGTGCTGCGCGAGCAGGGGCTCTCCGCCGCCGAGTTGCGGCTGCTCGCCACCTACTCGCGGGAGGAGCGATTCCGCCCCGACGCGCTGATCTTCTCCGAGGGCGAGCACGGCGACAAGCTCTACATCGTGGTCGACGGCCAGGTGCGGATCTCGCGCCGCCTGCAGGGCATGGGCGAGGAGGCGCTGACCATCCTCGGTCGCGGCGACGTCTTCGGCGAGATGGCGCTCATCGACGAACAGCCGCGCAGCGCCGACGCCCGCGCCCACGTCGAGGGCTGCACCGTCTTCACCATCGACAGCCACCGCCTCGAGGAAGTGCTGGAGATGGACCCGGATGCGTCCCACCAGTTCCTCACGCTGCTCTGCCAGATCCTCTGCCGCCGCATCAGGACGATGACGGATCGGCTCGTCGCCTGGCGCCTGATGGCCGGTCACGAATAGCCCGGGCCGGCGGCGCCGTTGCGGCGCCCGATGGAAGGTGATATCATGAACGAACACCGGCGCTTAGCCGGTGATTTGTTTTTCGCCCAGCGGGGCTCACCCGCCGCGGGACCGGAAAAGAGGCACGGCAATGACGATCGAAACGCGCAACGAGATCCGCAACGTGGCGATCATCGCCCACGTCGACCACGGCAAGACGACGCTGGTGGACGCGATGCTCTGGCAGAGCGGGATCTTCCGCGACAACGAGTCGGTGCGGGAGCGGGTGATGGACTCGATCGACCTCGAGCGCGAGAAGGGCATCACGATCATGGCGAAGAACACCGCCATCAACTACCGCGGCGCGCACATCAACATCGTCGACACTCCCGGACATGCGGACTTCGGCGGCGAGGTCGAGCGCACCCTGAAGATGGTCGACGGCGTGATGCTCCTGGTGGACGCCAGCGAAGGGCCGTTGCCCCAAACCCGCTTTGTCCTGCGCAAGGCCCTCGAGGCGAGCCTGCCGCCGATCGTCGTGATCAACAAGATCGACCGCCCCGACGCCCGCCCCGCCGAAGTGCTCGACGAGATCTTCGACCTCTTCATCGACCTCGACGCGTCCGAGGACCAGCTCGACTTCCCGGTGCTCTACTGCAACGCCCGCCGCGGAACCTGCCGCACCGAGCCCGACGGCCCGGACACCACCCTGGAGCCGCTCTTCGAGGCGATCCTCGGCGCGGTGCCGGCGCCGCGCTTCGACCCGGCGTTCCCGCTCCAACTCCTGATCACGAACCTCGACTGGGACGACTACGTCGGCCGCCTCGCGATCGGGCGCGTGTTCAACGGGAACATCGCCAAGGGCCAGGAGGTCAGCCTGTGCCGGCACGACGGCACCGTCGCGACGGCCAAGGTCACGGGCCTGTACGGCTACCAGGGGCTCAAGCGCATCGACATCGCCAATGCCGGCCCCGGCGACATCGTGGCCGTCGCCGGCCTCGACGACGTCTGGATCGGCGAGACGATCTCCAGCCGCGACGACCCGCGCGCGCTCCCCCACATCAAGGTGGACGAGCCCACGATCGCCATGGTGATCGGCGTCAACACCTCGCCGATGGCGGGCCGGGACGGCCAGCACCTGACTTCGCGCAAGATCAAGGAGCGCCTCGAGAAGGAGACCCTCACGAACGTCTCGATCCAGGTCGCCCCCACCGATTCCGCCGACAGCTTCAAGGTATCCGGCCGCGGCGAGCTGCAGCTCGCCATCCTCATCGAGATGATGCGCCGCGAGGGGTTCGAGATGTCGGTCGCCAAGCCCGAGGTGCTCACCAGGGAGGTCGACGGCGTGCGCCACGAGCCGATGGAGGCGCTGGTCGTGGACTGCCCGGAGGAGTACATCGGCGTGGTGACGCAGAAAGTCGGCGCCCGCCGCGGCCGGATGACCAAGATGGTCAACCACGGCACCGGCCGGGTGCGGATGGAGTTCCGCCTCCCCTCCCGCGGCCTGATCGGCTTCCGCAGCGAGTTCCTCACCGACACCAAAGGCACGGGGATCGCGAACCACCTCTTCGACGGCTACGAGCCGTGGCAGGGCGAGATCGCCCACCGCAGCACCGGCGCCATGGTCGCCGACCGCCCCGGCCGGGTCACCGGCTACGCCATCGAGCACTTGCAGCCGCGCGGCGAGCTGTTCATCCTGCCCGGCGCCGAGGTCTACGAGGGGATGGTCGTCGGCGAGAACGCCCGCGAGAAGGACATCGACGTCAACATCACCAAGGAGAAGAAGCTGACGAACATGCGCGCCTCGACCTCGGACGAGGCGATCCACCTGGTGCCGCCGCGCGCGATGAGCCTCGAGCAGGGGTTGGAGTTCCTCGCCGAGGACGAGCTCCTCGAGGTGACGCCGACCTCCCTGCGCCTGCGCAAGAAGATCCTCCCCGCCGTGCGCCGCAAATAGACGAGAGGCGCCGGCCGGCGCCCCTCGTGCCTCATGCGGCGGCCGCTCCGGTCAGGCGAGCTCGGCGGCGGAGAAGAAGAACGCCAGCTCGGTGCGCGCGTTCTCCGGCGAGTCGGAGCCGTGGATCGCGTTGCGCTCGATGCTGCTCGCGAACTGCTGCCGGATCGTGCCGGGCGCCGCCTTGGCCGGGTCGGTGGCGCCCATCACCTTGCGCAGGTGCTCGATCGCGTTGTCGCGCTCGAGCGCCATCGGCCACACCGGCCCGGAGGTCATGAACTCGACCAGCGAGCGGTAGAAGGGCTTGTCCTTGTGGACCGCGTAGAACGCCATCGCCTGCTCCTCGGTGAGGCGCAGCATGCGCCCCGCCAGGATGTCGAACCCTTCCTGTTCCAGTCGCGCGATGACGGCGCCGCAGTTGCGGCGCGACACGGTGTCGGGCTTCAGAATCGTCAACGTCCTCTGCTTCATCGGTGCACTCTCCCCTTCCGGACGCGGCGGCACGGCGCCGCCGCGCGGCGGACGCGGCCGCGGCGCGCGTCCGAGCTCCATCGCCCTACGCCCGGCCCAGGGCGCGCGCCATCGTGATCCCGATCTCGGCCGGCGTCGCCGCGACGCGGATCCCGGCGGCCTCGAGCGCCGCCATCTTCTCCGCGGCGGTGCCCTTGCCGCCGGAGATGATCGCCCCGGCGTGCCCCATCCGCCGTCCCGGCGGAGCCGTCTGCCCGGCGATGAACGCGACGACGGGCTTGCGCATGTTGGCCTTGACGTACGCGGCGGCCTCTTCCTCCGCGCTGCCGCCGATCTCGCCGATCATCACGACCGCCTCGGTCTCGGAGTCGGCGTTGAACGCCTCGAGCACGTCGGTGAAGCTGGTGCCCGGCACCGGGTCGCCGCCGATGCCCACGCAGGTCGACTGCCCCATCCCCAGCTTGGTGAGCTGGTCGACCGCCTCGTAGGTCAGGGTTCCCGAGCGCGACACGACCCCGACGTGCCCCTCCCTGTGGATGTGGGCCGGCATGATCCCCAGCTTGGCCTTGCCGGGGGAGATGATCCCCGGGCAGTTCGGGCCGATCAAGCGCGCGCCGCCGGCGCGGGCGTGCTCGACGATCACCTCGTCCCGCGCCGGTATCCCCTCGGTGATGCACACGACGAGCTCGATCCCCGCGTCCGCCGCCTCGAGGATCGCGTCGGCGGCCCCGAGCGGCGGCACGAAAATGAGCGACGCGGTGCAGCCCGTGGCCGCCTTCGCGTCCGCCACCGTATTGAAGACGGGCACGCCGTCGACCGCGGCGCCGCCCTTGCCCGGGGTCACCCCGGCGACGATCTTCGTGCCGTACTCGCGGCACTTCGCCGCGTGGAACTGCCCTTCCTTGCCGGTGAGGCCCTGCACCATAACGCGCGTGTTCTCGTCCAGCCAGATTGCCATGGCTTCCCCTTTTACCTTGCCGCCGCGACGACCTTCGCCGCCGCGTCCGCCATCCCGTCCGCAGGCTGCAGCGCCAGGCCCGATTCCGCCAGGATGCGCTTCCCCTCGTCCACGTTCGTGCCCTCGAGGCGCACGACGATCGGGACCTTGACGTCGAGGTTGCGTGCGGCGGCCACCACGCCCGCCGCGATCATGTCGCAGCGGACGATGCCGCCGAAGATGTTGATCAGCACGGCCTTCACCGCCCGGTCGGAGAGCAGGATGCGGAACGCGTTCTCCACCCGTTCCTGGCTCGCTCCGCCGCCCACGTCGAGGAAGTTGGCGGGCGCGCCGCCCGCGTGCTTGATGATGTCCATCGTCGCCATCGCGAGACCGGCGCCGTTGACCATGCAGCCGATCGTGCCGTCAAGCTTGATGTAGTTGAGGTCGAACTTCGAGGCCTCGACCTCGAGCGGCTCCTCCTCGTCGAGGTCGCGCATCGCCGCGATCTCGGGGTGGCGCGCCATCGCGTTGTCGTCGAAGTTCATCTTCGCATCGAGAGCGAGCACGTCGCCGCCGCTGGTGACCAGCAACGGGTTGATCTCCGCGAGCGTCGCGTCGGCCTCGTTGTAGGCGCGGGCGAGCGCGGTGACGAGCGTGACGAACTTCTTCAGCGTGTCGCCGGAGAGGTCCAGGGCGAAGCCGAGCTTGCGCGCCTGAAACGCCTGCAGCCCCGCGAGCGGGCTGAAGTGCTCCTTGAGGATCGCCTCGGGGTGCTCGGCCGCGACCTCCTCGATCTCCATTCCCCCGAACTTCGAGGCCATCATCACCGGCAGTCCGGCGGAGCGGTCCAGGACCACGCCGAGGTAGAGCTCGCGCGCGATGCCGAGCGCCTCCTCGACCAGGACCTTGTGCACGATCTTCCCGGCCGGCCCGGTCTGCTTGGAGACCAGCGTCATGCCGAGGATCTGGCCGGCGACCGTGAGCGCCTCGTCCGGGCCCGCCGCCAGCTTGACGCCGCCCGCCTTGCCGCGGCCGCCGGCGTGCACCTGCGCCTTCACGACCACCTTGCCGCCCAGCTCCGCTGCGGCCGCTTTCGCCTCGGCCGGCGTCGTCGCCACCTTCCCGCGCGGGATCGCGACGCCGTACCGGGCCAGGATCTGCTTCGCTTGGTACTCGTGGACCTTCATCCGACCCTCCTCACCGCATTCAACCGACGCATTGTGCACACCCCTGCGCCCGTGCGCAACCACGAAGGGGAGCGCGCCGCGCCGGCTCGGCCGCTCACGACGGCTCGGCCGGAGGCGAGCCGGCCGCGGCCCGCAGCTCCTCCTCGGCGAGCGTCCGATCCGCCGCCTTGGCGGCCGCGAGGACACGCGCCACCACCGCGTCGTCCGCGTCCAGGCCGCGGCTCGCGAGCCAGGCGCGCACGTTCGCCGCTCCCGACATCGGACCGACCTCGATCTCCTGCCGCCGCCCGAGCCAGGCCGCGGGCACCGCCGAGTAGATCAGGTCGGCGAGCTCGCGCCCCCCCGCGCGCTCCGCCTTGACGAGGGCCGCCGCGTGCACGCCGGTCGCGGTGCGGAACGCGTCCCGGCCCACCACCGGCGCCCCCGGCGGGATCGCGGCGCCCGCCATGCGGCTCGCCTGCGCCGCGTACTCCATCACCCGCGAGAGGTCGGGCCTCGCCCAGCCGAGCAGCCGCGCGTTGACCAGGAGCTGCTCCATCGGCGCGTTCCCCGCCCGCTCGCCGACGCCGAGCGCGGTGCCGTGCAGGCGGTCCGCTCCGGCCGCCGCCGCCGCCAGCGCGCTGGCCACCGCGAGGCCGCGGTCGTCGTGCCCGTGCCAGTCGAGGCCCACGCCGCTCGCGCCGATCTCGTCCAGCGCCTGCCTCGCGAACGCGACCACGCGGAAGGCGCCGGCCGGCGTCGCCTGACCCACCGTATCGGCGATGCACAGGCGGCTCGCCCCCGCCCCGACCGCGGCCGCCACGATCGCACGCAGGGCCTGGGGGCTCGTCCGCGTCGCGTCCTCCGCCACGAACGTCACCGGGGCGCCGCGGCGCACGGCGAACCTCACCCAGCGGTCCGCCCTGGCGACGACCTCGGCCGGGGTCCAACCTTCCACCATGCCGCGGACCGGGGACGAGGCGAGGAAGAGCATGATCTCGACCGGAGCGCCGAGCTTCTGTCCGATCTCGAGCACGGGCCGGATGTCGGCCTCGGTCGCCCGCGCCGCGCAGTTGGGGACGATCGGCAGGCGGCGGTCGGCGATCGCGCGGCAGAGCGCGCCGGCCTCGGCCGCCGCCGCGGCTCCGGCGCCGGGCATCCCCACGTCCGCCGCCTCGATTCCCAGGGATGCCGCCAGCTCGAGGAAGCGCACGCGCTCCGACAGGGCGGGGCGCTGCGCCGACGCGCTCTGCAGCCCGTCGCGCAACGTCTCGTCGTCGAACGCGAGCGCCCCCGGCGCGCGCTCGGCTCCCGCCGCAGCCGCGTCCCAGTCGAACACCAACCGGCCGATCGACCTCGCCATCGAGCTCACCGGGGCGCGACCGCCGGGCACGTCACGCGCTCACCGCCCGACGAAACGCGGCGGCCGTTTCTCGAGGAACGCCGCCGTCCCCTCGCGCATGTCCTCGCTGGCGGCGCACAGCCCGAACAGGGCCGCCTCGACCTCGAGTCCCAGCTGCAGCGGCAGGTCGAGACCTATCCGCACCGCCTCCAGGCAGCGCGCGGCCGCCAGCGGGGACACCGCCCCGGTCTCGTCGGCCAGCTTCTGCGCCGCCGCCCGCAGCTCGGCGGGCTCGACCATGCGGTTGGCCAGTCCCCATGCCAACGCCGTCGCCGCGTCGACCGTCGCGCCGGTGAGCAGCAGTTCGAGCGCCCGCCCCTGTCCGACCAGACGCGCGAGGCGCTGCGTGCCGCCGTAGCCGGGGATCAGGCCGAGCTTCGCCTCCGGCTGGCCGAAGCGGGCCGTGGTCGAGACCACGCGCATGTGGCAGGCGAGCGCCAGCTCGCAGCCGCCGCCGAGGGCGAACCCGTTGACCGCCGCGACGACCGGTTTCGGCAGCGCCGCAATCGCGTCGAACACCGCCTGCCCCGCCCTGGCCATCGCCCGGGCGTCCGCCGCGCCGAGACCGACGAACTCGGCGATGTCGGCTCCGGCGGCGAACGCCTTGTCGCCCTGCCCCGTGAGGACCACCGCGCGCACGGCGTCGTCGCGACCGGCGGCGGCGACCGCGTCGCCGAGCTCCGCCATCAGCGCCCGGTTCAGCGCGTTCAGCTTAGCCGGGCGGTTCAGCGTGACCCATCGCACCCCGTGATCGTCGCCGACCAGCACGTTCTCGTACCCCATCGTCCCTCCCCTCGCCTGGCCCAAAGCCTACCACCCGCCGTCCCGGCCGTCGTCCCAACTTTTCGGGCACGGGCCCGTATACTCGTGGCATGAGACCCCTCACGCCGGTTCTCGTCGCCGGGCTCCTTGCGGTGGGCTGCGCCACGACCAGGGTCAACTACATGTTCATGACGCCCGACGCATGGCGGGCGGAGCTGGCGCGGCGCGGCGTCGACGCCCGCCAGGTCCCCGACCCGCTCCTGGTCAGCGACGACATCCGCAAGGTCGCGACCAAATTGGCCGGCGTCGGAAACCCGCCGGAGCGCCTGCAACGCCTGCAACAGGAGCTCTTCGACGAGGCCAAGTTCCCGTTCCGCTACGACCGGCGCGAGACGTTCACCGCGATGGAGGCGTTCTACCGGCGCGAGGGCAACTGCCTCTCGTTCACCAACCTGTTCGTGGCGATGGGACGCTCGCTCGGGCTCCAGGTCACGACCGCGCTCGTCAAGCGCGCGCAGGCCAGCGAGAAGGAAGGCGACCTCATCATCGTCAACAATCACGTCGTCGCGGCGCTGGCGTACGGGACCAACTGGTTCTACTACGACTTCGACCGGCGCCCGCACGAGCGCCCGATGGCGGTGAAGCCCTTGGACGACCTCTGGATCACCGCGCTCTACCTCAACAACCGCGGCGCCGACGAGCTGCGTGCCGCCCACCCCGACATCGCCCTGCGCTACTTCGAATGGGCCACGAAGCTCGCGCCGACCTTCGCCCCGGCTTGGGGCAACGTCGGCGTGGCGCGCCGGCGCACCGGCGACATCGGCGGCGCTTTCGCCGCGTACAGCCACGCGCTCACCATCTCCGCCGAGGACCCGACCATCCTCGGCAACCTCGCCTCGCTCTACCGGGCGACCGGCCGGGAGCACGAGGCCGAACTCGCGCTGAAGGCGTTCGCCGTCGCGAACGCGACGCCGCACATGCTGATCGTGCGCGGCGACCTCGAGCTCGCCCAGGGTCGCGTGAGAGCCGCGGTCAAGCTGTTCAAGCGCGCCCGCGCGCTCGCCCCTCGCCAGGCCGACCCCTGGGTCGCCCTCGCCCGGGCCGAGTTGGCCAGGTCCAACCGCGAGAGGGCACGGGAAGACCTCGCGCGCGCCATCCGCCTCGAACCGAACGACGCCACCGCGCTCGCGCTGCTGCGCGAAGTCTCGCAGGCGGCAGCAGGCCCGGCCCGGCCCTGAGGTGATAAGCTCCTCCAGCCTCGCCCCCGGTCCGCCGTGAGGGGGCCGGGTCCCGTGTGAGGTGGCAACGATGAGCCGTCGCAAACACCAGGTGCAGGCGCCCGCCAGCACCCCCAAGTCCCTATTCCGCCGCGTCGAGCGCACGCTCGACACGATCGAGCACGCCGGCGACATCCTCGGCACCATCCGCAACGTCACCAGCTACATGACGGTCAACTTCCGGGACGACCTCGGCATCCTGGGCGGCCGCATCTACCGCCTCGAAGGGGTGGAGTACGAACTCGTCCAGGTGTTCGGCACCGCCGACGCCGGGGCGCTCGGGACCCACGTTCCCCGCGACTACGCCGCGATCGAGGCGGTCCTCGACTCGGGGCTGGTGGTGATGGCCCGCAGCGCCCCCGAGCTCGACCCCTCGCTCGAGGCCCACCTCGGGACCCGGGAGCGCTTCGCCGCGATCGCCGTGGCGGACGGCGACTACCTGATCTCGTTCGACGTCGACCCCGGCCGGGGATCGACTGAGGACCTCCAGTCCTCGCTCAACATCGTGCGCCTCGCGATCAACCAGAAGCTGCGCCAGGAGCGGTTCGAGTCGATCCTCCAGGACGCGCGGCTGATCCAGAGCTCGATCCTGCCCAAACGCACCCCCCGCTACGGCGATTTCGACATTGGCGGGGCCTCGCGGCCGGCCGAGGCCGTCGGCGGCGACTTCTTCGACTACATCCCGATCACGCCGGAGAACTTCGACCTGGTGATCGCCGACGCTTCGGGCCACGGCCTTCCGGCCGCGCTGCAGGTCCGCGACGTCTACATGGGCCTGCGGATGGGACTGACCAGGGACTTCAAGCTCGCGCGCACCGTCGAGCGTCTCAACGCGATCATCAACCGCTCCAAGCTGGCCTCCAAGTTCGTCTCGATGTTCCTCGCCGAGCTGGAGATCACCGGCAACCTCATGTACGTCAACGCCGGTCACGTGCTGCCGTTCATTCTGCACGCCGGCGGCGAGATCGAGTACCTGCGCGAGGGCGGGATGGTGCTCGGGCCTTCCCCGAACGCCACCTACCTGCGCGGCTTCGCGCAACTGCGACCGGGCGACATCCTGGTCCTCTACACCGACGGGATCACCGAGTGCCATCACCACCGCAGCGATGAGGAGTTCGGCCTCGAACGCCTGCAACGGCTCGTGGCCCGGCACGCCGGCCGCCCGGCAAGCGAGATCGTCCAGACCGTCTTCCAGGCGGTCAGCCGGTACGCCGCGACGGCGACGCCGGAGGACGACCAGACCGTCGTGGTGGTCAAGCGCTCGGCCGGCGGCAACGGCGCGACCTGAGCCCCGGCCCGACGGCCGGCGGTGGGGCGATCGCCGTCGCGTTATACTCCCGGGCATGACCGCGTTCCTCGCACAGGAGTTCTTCGAGTTGCAGGGGTTCCAGCACGCTGCGCTGTTCCGCCCCGGGCTCCCGGTCTGGGACGCGATCGGCGAGACGCTCGACGCCTACCTCGCCGCTTGGGACCGCTGGGATGCCCCGGCGGCCGTGCCCGCGGGCGTCCACGTCCTCGGCGGACCGATCTGGATCGCGGAAGGGTGCACGATCGAGCCCGGCGCGGTGCTGCGGGGACCGCTCATCGTCGGCGAAGGGTCCGAGATCCGCACCGGGGCCTACCTGCGGGGCCGCGTCGTGCTCGGCCGGCGTTGCGTCGTCGGCGCGCACACCGAGGTGAAAGGCGCCGTCTTCCTCGACGGCGCCCACGCGCCGCACCAGAACTACGTCGGCGACAGCATCCTGGGGGCGGACGTCAACCTCGGGGCGGGCACCATCCTCTCCAACGTGAAGAACGTCGGCCGGGAGGTCACCTTCCCCCACGACGGCACGGTGGTCGCGACCGGGCTGCGCAAGTTCGGCGCGGTCCTCGGCGACCGCTGCCGGACCGGGTGCAACACGGTGCTCAACCCGGGCGTGCTGCTCGGTCCCGGCTGCGTCACCTACCCGAACGTCAGCCTCCGGTCGGGGCACTACGCCCCCGGTACCCTCGTCAAGCTCCGGCAGGCGCAGCAGCAGGTCGTCCTCGACCGCATCCTCTCGAAATAGTGGCACGGCTCTTGCTAAGCCGTGGGTGGGGGAGCAAAGGGGGTTCGCCATGAGACGCTCAGGTTCGGCAATCACCGCGATCTTCGCCGGGTTGCTCGTCGCGGCGGTGGCCTACGCCGGGGACGATATGACCTCGCTGAGCTACATCTCGTACCTGGAGCGCTACGCCACGTTGCAGCCCGGGCACGGGGGGGAGAGCCTCGACGTCGTCGTCAACATGCCGGTGCTCGCCGGCGACCGCCTGGACAGCTCGCGCGGCGCGCGCGTCGAGGTCCAGCTCGCCGACGGCAGCACGGTCTGGGTCGACGAGTTCTCCACGCTCGACTTCGACGCGATCGCGCTCTCGCGCGACGACGCCTCCTCCCGCTCCGCGCTCTACCTCGCCGAAGGAGCCGCGGCGGTCGAGATCCCCGCCACGGCGTCGGGCAGCGGGCCGATGCGCTTCGACACCCCGAACGGGACCGTCTACCTCAACCGCCCGGGCCTCTACCGCATCGAGCTGAACGGCACCCAGATCCGCGTCCAGACGTACAGCGGCATGGCCGAACTCCCCGTCGGCGTGGGCTCGGCGATGCTGCGGACCGGCGAAGAAGCCGTCGTCGGCCAGCAGGGCGAGATCCAGAAGGCGGCGATCTCCGACCGGAGCGATGATTTCTGGAACTGGGTGCAGGAGCGCCGCAACGTCCCGATGGGCCGCACCGCCCAGTACGTCGACTCCCGCGACGCGAGCCGCGCCGGGGTGCTCGACGCGTACGGCGACTGGGTCTACGTGCCGACGTTCTCGAGCTGGATGTGGCAACCGCGCGTGAACGCGGGCTGGGTCCCCTACTCCGACGGGCGCTGGTACTGGACGCCGGTGGGTTGGTCGTGGATCTCGTACGAGCCCTGGGGTTGGTACCCGTTCCACTACGGCTCGTGGTATTTCGACGCCAGCTTCGGCTGGGTGTGGGGCTGGGACTCGGTGTGGGGTCCGTCGTGGGTCGACTGGATCTACACCCCGGGCTACATCGGATGGTGCCCGCGCGGTTACTACGACTGGTGGTACTACCACAACTACCGGGGAGCCTGGGGTGGCCCGGGGGGCCGCAGGCCCGGCCGCTGGAGCGACGTCAGCTTCGACTTCTCCGGCCGCGTCAGGATGGGGGCCATCGACCCGAGGCCGTGGACGTTCGTTCCGACCGGTCAGTTCTCCTCGCTCCACATCGACCGCGTGCGAATCGAGCCCAACCGCTTCCTGCGCGACAACGGCGGGAACCTCGAAGGGTTCGTGCGCTCCGGCCCGCTGGTCACGGCGACGCCCGGGCGCGCGCTCGGGGACCGGACCATCGATTCCTTCTTCCGCGCCGGGACCGGCGTCCGCGGCGTGCCCGACCTCTCCGAGGTGCTGCGCCGCGAACGTGTCGACGGAGCCAGGACCGCCACGCCGTTTCCGGCGCTGCGGCCGACGAACACCACCGACGTCATGGCCGGCAGCCGCGGGATCGTGACCCGCGTTCCCGGCGCAGGTGCTCGCGGCACGATCGGGACCGACCGCTGGATCGGACGCGACACCGGCCGCGGAGGGACCATCGACCCGACGGGACGCACGTTCAACCCCGACGTCGTGCGCGGGCGCACCGGCATCCAGGGCACGAACCCCCCGGCCGTGCGGCGCGAGATCGTCCGGCGTGAGGACTTCACCCGCCAGGGCGGGCAGCCGAACGTGGTGCGGACGGCGCCGCCGCCGACGGTCGAGAGGATCAGCGCGCCACGCCCGGTCGAGCGGGTTTCGCCGCCGCCGCAACCGCGCCCCAGGAACGACTCGGTGAGCTGGGTGAGGGAACGGAACGTGAACCGGTGGGAGGGCTCGTCCGGCGCCCCGGTCCGAACGTGGTCCGCCGCCGGCTCGCGGGCCGCGGCTCCGGCGGTCCCGCGCACCGCGCGGTCGTGGGCGCCCGTACGCACCGAGGTGCGGTCGTTCGCGGCGCCCCGGTCGTTCGAGCCGCGCGCCCCCGTCCGGGAGTTCGCGGCGGAGCGCGGCGGGGCGTCAGGTTTCCGCGGCGCCCCGATGCACTTCGAGGCGCCGCGCCCGGCGCCGCGCGGGAACGTCGGCCGCCCGCGCCGGTAAGCGGCCGGGGACGGGCGCGGCCAAGGCCGGCGTGTGAGCCGCGGGTATACTCCCGGCGTGCCGCTGGATCTCGCCCGCTGGCTCCCCGAGTTCCCCGTCCGCCAGCACTGCCTCTACCTGAACCACGCCGCCGTGGCGCCGTTGCCTCTGCGCGTCGCCGAGGCCATGCGCGCACGGATCGGCGAGCAGGAGACGACCGGATCGCGCCACTGGGAGCGCTGGCACGAGAC
Organism: Acidobacteriota bacterium; assembly: GCA_004298115.1. GTDB lineage: Bacteria > Acidobacteriota > Thermoanaerobaculia > Thermoanaerobaculales > Thermoanaerobaculaceae > RBG-13-68-16. The sequence continues at coordinate 2,702 of SCRJ01000085.1, read as the reverse complement.
CGAGCTCGCCGCGCGCGCCCTGGCCGCGCAGCTCATCGCCTGCCGCGCGGAGGACGTCTCCCTGGTGCGCAGCACCTCGGAGGGCCTCTCCCTGATCGCGCAGGGCCTTCCCTGGAAGAAGGGGGAGGCGGTGCTGGTCGGCGAGGAGGAGTTCGCCGCCAACGTCGCGCCCTACCTCGCGCTGCAGCGGCGCGGCGTCGCTGTGCGCCGCTTCCCCACCCCTGCGGGCAGGATCGCCCTCGAGACGGTGCTGCCGCTTCTCAAGCCCCCGGTCAAGGTGCTCGCGCTCTCGTGGGTCGCGTTTCACACCGGTTGGGTGGCGCCCGTCGCCGAGCTGGCGAGCGCCGCGCACGAGCGCGGCATCCTCGTGGTCCTCGACGCGATCCAGGGCCTCGGCGTGCTCCCGGACCGATTCGACGAGCTCGGGGCGGACGCCCTCGTCGCCGACGGCCACAAGTGGCTCCTCGGGCCCGAGGGGGTGGGCGTGATGGTCACCCGCCCGGCCTTGCGCGCGAGCCTGACGCCCGTGCTGGCCGGATGGCTCAACGTGCGCCGCCCGGACCGCCAGCTCTTCCTGCAGGAGCTGGAGTTCCACCAGGACGGGCGGCGGTTCGAACCCGGCGCGACGCCGACCGTGCTCGTCGCCGGCCTCGCCGCGGCGCTCGACCTCCTCCTCGACGTCGGCATCGACGAGATCTACTCGAGGGTGACGAGCCACGCGCGCATGATCACCCAGATCCTCCTCAAATCGGGGTGGCGGGTCGGTTCGCCCGGGTCGGCGCACCCGATCGCGGGCATCGTCGCGGCGCGCCACCCCTTCCTGCCGGCCGACGAGATCGCCCGTCGGCTGCGCGAACGTCAGATCGAGGTGACGGCGCGGCAGGGATGGGTCCGCTTCTCCCCCCATTTCTACGCCACGGCGGGCGAGCTCGACGCGCTCGGGGTGATCCTCGGGAAGTTGTAACGAGACGAGGTATACTTTGGCGGTGGGGCAAGAGCGCAGCGCCGACGCGCTGATCCTCGGTGGCGGACCGGCGGGAAGCACGGCCGCGGCGCTGCTCGCCGGCGCCGGGGTCGAGACGCTCATCGTCGAGGGCGACCCCTTTCCCCGCTTTCACGTCGGGGAGTCGCTGCTCCCGCACACCCTTCCGCTGCTCGACCGCCTCGGCGTTCACCAGACCGTGCGCGACCTCCCTCACACGCAGCGCAAGGACGGCGCCAGCTTCGTGACCCACGACGGCTCCAAGCACGTCGCGTACTGGTTCGAGGACGGATTCCCTCCGGCGATCCCCCATGCCTATCAGGTTCGCCGCGACGAGTTCGACGATGCCCTGCTCGCCAACGCGCGGCGGTGCGGAGCCCGGGTGCTCGGAGGCTGGCGCGCCACCGCGCCGCGCTGGGACGGCAAGCGCCTCGTGGGCCTGACCGTGCGCGACCCCGATGGCCGCGAGCAGTTCATCCGTAGCCGTGTCCTCCTCGACGCCTCGGGCCAGTCCTCGTTCCTGGCCAGCCGCATGGGGTGGCGGTTCCCCTACCCGATGCACCGCAAGGCCGCCGCGGTTTCCCATTTCCGCGGCGTCTGGCTGCCCCCGGGGCGGGAGGCCGGGAACATCACGATCGCCCTCACGGACCAGGGGTGGTTCTGGCTGATTCCCTTCGCCGACGGCACCGTGTCGGTGGGGGCCGTCCTCGACGTCGAGCGGTGGCGCGCGCTCGGGTCGGCCCCCGAGGACGTGTTCGCGGCCGCGGTGGAGGCCACCCCGGAAGTCGCGCGGCGGCTCGCCGGCGCCGCGCCGCTGCTCCCGTTCGCGGCGATCCAAAACTTCTCCTACCGCGTGATGCAGGTCGGCGGCGACGGCTACTGCCTCGTGGGCGACGCCGCGGGCTTCCTCGATCCGGTCTTCTCGACCGGCGTGTTCCTCGCCACCACGACGGCGGCCGCGGCCGCGCAGGACGTCATCGAGGCGCTGGCCCGTCACGGCCGGGTCGACGCCGCCGACCTCGCTCCGACCACCGCGCTGACCCGGTCGCTGCAGCGCCTCTTCTTCTCCTTCATCCGCGCCTACTACGACCCGCACTTCCTGGCGTTCTTCTTCAGTCCGAGCGGGGCGCTCGAGATCCCCGCCGCGATCGTCTCGCTGCTGGCGGCCGACGTGCTCCGGCCCGGGCGCTGGCGGCGCACGTCGAGGTACCGCGCCCTCCTCGCCCTCGCCCGCGCGCAGCGCTGGAGCGTACGGCTGGGGCGGCCGCTCGTCGAGCCTTTGGCGGCCGGCCCTGCGAGCCGGGCGTGACGGCGGCCCCGCGATGAGCGCCGCGCGCACCGAGCCCGCCGAAACGGCCCCGACCAGGCCCGACCGCCACCTCCTGCGCTGGCTTCTGACTTGGGCGCGGCCGTACCGCGGCCGGATCGTCTGGGCGATCGCGCTCGTGCTGGCGGGTTCTGCGATGCAGGTCGCCGGGCCCCTGATCACCGCCGCGGCGATCGACCTCTACCTCCGGCCGGAGGCCGGCGCCAGCGCTCAGACGGTGTTGCACTTCCTCGAGGCCTTGAACCTGCCGAGCCAGGGCGGCGCCGGACTCGCGACTCTGGCCGGGCTCTTTCTCGTCAGCGTGCTGGGGTCGGCCGTGCTGCTGATCCTGCAGGCGCGCACGATGCTGATGACCGGGCAGCTCGTGATGCGCGATCTGCGGGACGCGCTGTT
>SCRJ01000011.1 GCA_004298115.1 Acidobacteriota bacterium | reverse complement strand
GCGGTGGTCGTCGAGCGTGAGCACCTTGGCGGCGATGAAGGCGCTGTAGAAGCGGTACGCGAGAACGAGGATGCACAGCGACCCCGCCATGATCGGAAAGGAATTCATGACACCCCCGCCGCCCGGGCACGGGCGGGATTTCTCTCTTAGCATTCCCCGGCCGGCGCCGCAAGCCGGCCCCGTCCCGCCGTGGTTGTTCCTTCTCACCTCGCCGGCCGCGGGGGTGTCGCGCTCTCTTCATCCGGGACCGGGAGGGCAGCACGCCCAGCGCGATCAGCCGGACGAACGGCCGCGGGCGGAGGCACGCCAGGCGAAGTAGACCGGGATACCGGTCAGCACGATGGCGAGCCCGGGCCAGGTGGTCTGCGTCTTGTAGACGATCAGCACGGCGGAGATCACGGCGGCCGCCGCGATGTACAGCGCCGGCACCACGGGGTAGCCGAACGCGCGGTACGGCCGGGGGGCGTCGGGGCGCTTGCGCCGGAGGACGAACACCGCCGCGATCGTGAGGATGTAGAAGAGCAAAACCGCGAACACGACGTAGTCGAGCAGGTTCGAGTAGACGTTGCCGTACTGCGGCGCGCCCGCGGCGTCGCGGAGGAGGCGGCCGCCGGCATCTCGCAGCCGCGTGCGCGGCAGCACGAGCAGCGACGCCCACACGCACTGCAGCACCAGACCGACCGCCGGCACGTGGTTCTTGTTCAGCCTGCCGGTCGCCCGGAAGAACACCCCGTCCTTGGCCATCGCCCAGTACACCCTGGCGCCGGCGAGGATCAGGCCGTTGTTGCAGCCGAACGTCGAGATCACGATCGCGACCGCCATGATCGACGCTCCGGCGCCGCCGAAGATGGTCTGCAGCGCCGCGGTCGCGACGCGGTCGTCGGCGGCGTGCTGGATCGCCGCCATCGGCAGGGTCACGACGTAGGCCACGTTGGCGAGCACGTAGAGCGTGACCACGAGGCCGGTCCCGGCCGCCATCGCGATCGCCAGCGTGCGCCGCGGGTCCCTCACCTCGCCGGCGGCGAACGTGATGTTGTTCCACGCGTCCGAGGAGAACAGCGACCCGACCTGCGCGACGCAGAACGCGACGACGAGGCCGAACAGTCCCGAGCCCGCCGTCACCGACGGCACGAAGCCGAGGTCCGGCGTGATCGTCGCCGCGCCGTGGGGCGCCCACGCCGCCGCGAAGTTGGCGCGAATCGCGCCGCCGTTGGCGCCGGCGATCAGCCCGACCACGATGAGGCCGAACACCGCCAGCGTCTTGGTGGACGTAAACAGGTTCTGGATCCGGCGCGCCAGCGCCAGGCCCCGGGTGTTCGTCCAGGTGAGGGCGACGAGCATGAGGATGCCGACGAGTTGCTGGGTCGAAAGGCTTACCGCGTAGCTCGCGGAGATGTCGACCGGCGCGACGATCCAGTTGACCGGCGAGATCGAGGGCACGAGGACGCCGAGGAAGCGCGAGAACGCCACCGCCACCGCGGCGATCGTCCCGGTCTGGATCACCAGGAACAGCGTCCAACCGTAGAGGAACCCCCAGAACGGCGAGTACGCTTCGCGCAGGAACACGTACTGGCCGCCGGCCTCGGGCATCATCGCCGCCAGCTCGCCGTACGCGAGCGCCGCCGCGACCGTCAGCAGGCCGCTCGCGATCCACACGACGAGCAGCCACCCGGCCGAGCCGACCTGGCGGGCGATGTCGGCCGAGACGATGAACACGCCGGAGCCGATCATCGAGCCGGCGACCACCATCGTGGCGTCCCACAGCCCCAGACCGCGGACGAATCCGGACGAGTTCGGTGTCGTGGCAACGGCGCGTTCGCTCAATTCGTCCCCCCCGTGGCGCCTGCGGCTGGTTCGGTCTCGCGAAGCTGGCGCATCCTATCGGCCGAGCCTGCGCGCCGTCAATGATCGAGCCCGGCCGGAGACGCGGACCGAGTCTACGCGGGCGCTTGACCCGATCGCGCCGGGGCCCTAGCGTATGCGCCGGGGTCGATGGCGATGACACGCCCGCGTGCCGGACACGCGCTGCTCCTGCTGCCGCTCGTCGCGGTCGCGACATGGTTCGCCGCGCGCGGCAGGACCGCGCGCGACGACCCCGGCGCGGTCCTCGCGGCGCTGCGCGCCGCCGCGGGGCCGTCGCTCCCCGCGGCGGGCGCCGCCGGCGCCACCGCGCGCTCCGAGCCGGCCGCGTACACGCGGGAGACGCTCTACGAGTACATCGACGGCGCCGCCGAGGCGTACCTCGCGCGCGGCTTCGAGCGCTGCGTGGCGGCGACCTTCACGTTTTCCTCCGCGACCGGCGACGCGCTCGACGTAACGGCCGAGGTCTACCGCTTCGCCGCCCCCGCCGGCGCGCACGCGCAGATGGAGTCCGAGCGGCCGGCCGGCGCCGCGCCGATCCCCGGCCTGACGGAAGCGTTCGCCGACCCCTCGACGGCCGTCGCCTGCCGCGGCCGCGATTACCTCAAGCTGACGGCGCTCACCGCCGGGCCGGGTGCCGAAAAGGTCCTCGCGGCCATGGCCGCGGCGTGGCGACAGGGGAAACCGTGAGCGAGCCGGGGCCGACGACGATCACGCGGCGGGAGGCGGTGCTGCGTCTGGCCTCCACGGCGGCGGCCGCCGCCGCGGTCGGGGCCGGGGTCGTCGCGTTCCACGACCGCCGGATCGTGCATCCCGGCGCCGCCCCGGTTCCCGACTGGCGCGTCCCCGCGAGCGGGGCAGGGGTCGCGGCCGCCGCTCGATCGACCGATCCCGCCGGCAACGTCCGGCGCGCGGTCGCCGCTCTCGGAGGGATCGAGCGCTTCGTCCGCGCCGGCGAGAGCGTGCTCATCAAGCCGAACGTCGGCTGGGATCGCCTGCCCGAACAGGCGGCCGACACCGACCCGTTCGTGGTCGCCGAGCTGGTGCGCCTGTGCCGCTCGGCGGGCGCGCGGCGCGTCGTCGTGGCCGACATCTCCTGCAACGACCCCCGCCGCTGTTTCGCGAGCTCCGGCATCCTGGCCGCGGCGGGCACCGCGGGCGCCGAGGTGTTCGACGCGCGGGGGCTGCGTCTGGTGCCGGCCGCCCTGTCGGGCCTCGCGGAGGGGCTCGAGGTCGTCGAGGAGTTGTTGCGCGCCGACCGCGTCATCAACGTGCCGGTGGTCAAGCACCACTCCTTGTCGCGCGTGACGTTGGGGATGAAGAACTGGTTCGGCGTGCTCGGCGCGGGCCGCAACCGGTTGCACCAGGACATCGACATGGCCGTCGCCGAGCTCGGCGCGATCTTCCGCCCGACGCTGACGGTCGTGGACGCCACCCGCGTCCTCACCGCCAACGGGCCCGTGGGCGGTTCCCTGGCCGACGTGCGCACCGTGGGCGCCGTGCTCGCCGCCACCGACCCGGTGCTCGCCGACGCCTGGGGCGCCGCGCTGCTCGGATCCCGGCCGCAGGATCTCGGCTTCATCGCGCAGGCCGAGCAACGCGGCCTCGGGCGCGCCGACCTCGCCCGCGTCGCGGAGCTGGGCACCGCATGACGACCGTGGTCCGTTTCCCGTGGACAGTGGTCCGACCCGCCCACCCCGGCGGGGCCACAAGACGCCGATCGACTGTCGCCCCACCGCGCTCGCTGACCGGCGCGCCGCAACTGCACCGTTCGTGGGCCTGCGGTCCACGGACCACGGACCACGGACCACGGTCATGAGCTGGACCACCCGCATCCGGGTGCTGTACCAGGCGTTCTTCCTGCTGCTCTTCGTGTGGCTGCTGGACCGCCTCGCCGCCGGCGATCCGCGCGCCTTCCCGTTCACCGCGTTCCACCACGCCGATCCGCTCACCGCCGCCGGCACGGCGCTCGCGGCCGGGACGATCCCGGGAGCGCTCGTGTGGTCTGCGGCGCTGATCGCGCTCACGCTCGTGCTCGGGCGCGCGTTCTGCGGCTGGATCTGCCCGCTCGGCACGCTGCAGCAGCTCGCGAGCTTCCTCTTCTCCGGGCGGTCGCGGCGCGAAAGCCTGAACGTGAATCGCTACCGGCGCTGGTACGCCCTCAAGTACTACATCCTCGCCGCGCTCCTCGTCGGCGCGCTCGCGGGCACGCTGCAGACCGGCCTCCTCGACCCCCTCTCCCTCGCGGCCCGCGGCCTTGCCTCCGGGCTCTGGCCGGTGCTTCCCGGCGGTCGGCCGGCCCCCGGCGGCTGGATCGCCGCGCTGCTGCTGCTCGGGATCCTGGTCGCGAGCCGCTGGATACCGCGCCTTTTCTGCCGCGCCTTCTGCCCCCTCGGAGCGTTCCTCGGGGTGTTCGCGCGCTTCGCCGTCTTCCGCATCCACCGCGGCAACGAGGCGTGCACCTCGTGCACGCTGTGCGCGTTCGCCTGCCAGGGCGCGGACGAGCCGCTCGGCAACCACCGGGCCGGCGAGTGCATGGTCTGCCTGAACTGCCTCCCCGCCTGCCCCGAACAGGCCATGGGGTACGGCGCGCTGCCCCCCCTGGCGGCGCCGCCGCGGCAGCCCGACCTCTCGCGCCGCACGCTGGTCGGGACCGTGCTCACCGCGCTCGCCGTCGCGCCGCTGCTGCGCGCCGCCGGCGGCGGCCGAGCCGCGGCCCGGCCGCGCCTCGTGCGCCCTCCCGGCGCGCTCGCCGAGGCCGACTTCCTCGAACGCTGCGTCAAGTGCTCGCTGTGTCAGCAGGCGTGTCCGACCGGGGCGATCCAGGCCGCGATCGCCGAGGCCGGGGTGGAGGGGTTCTGGACACCGGTGGTCGTGCCCCGCCGTGGGTGGTGCGAGTTCGCCTGCACGCGCTGCGGCGAGGTCTGTCCGACCGCCGCGATCACGCGCATGACCGCGGCGCGCAAGACCGGCTACGACGGCAAGCCGCCGGTGCGGATCGGCACCGCGTTCGTGGACCGCGGCCGCTGCCTGCCGTGGGCGATGGGCACGCCGTGCATCGTCTGCGAGGAGATGTGCCCGACCGACCCCAAGGCCATCTGGCTCGAGACCGTGGAGGAGGCCGGCCGGGACGGCGCCGCGCGCCGGCTGCAACGCCCCCGGGTGGACGCGAGCCGGTGCGTCGGCTGCGGCATCTGCGAGAACAAGTGCCCGGTCGGCGAGGAGGCGGCGATCCGCGTCAGCTCCGTGGGCGAGACGCGCAACCCGCTCAACCGCCTGCTGGCCGGGAGCGCGTCGTCGTGACCGGAACGTTGCGCTTGCGCGTCCGCGGCCTTATTCCTTGCAGTGTGCGATCCGGTGCCCCGGTGCTGGGCCTGCTCGTGGGGGTGCTCATGGCGACGAAGATGGTGGGTGCCGAGGTGCGCCCGGCCGCGGTGGCGGGCTCGTTCTACGCCGGCGACGCGGCGCAGCTGCAGCGCGACGTCACGGGCTACCTGCGCGGCGGCGGGGAGGCGGGTCCTCCCCCGGCCGCGCTGATCGCCCCGCACGCCGGATACGCCTTCTCCGGCGCCACCGCCGGCCGGGCGTTCGCCCCGCTTGCCGGCGCGAAGCTCACGCGGGTGATCCTGCTCGGACCGTCACACCAGGCCGACTTCCGCGGCGGGGCTCTGCCGGCGGCCGGAGTCGCGGCGTTCGCCACCCCCCTCGGCGAGGTGCCGGTCGACCGCGCCGCGGTGGCGGCGCTCGCCCGCTGGCCGGAGTTCAACGGGCCGGCCCGCGCCCACGACCGCGAGCACTGCCTCGAGGTCGAGCTGCCGTTCCTGCAGGCCACGGTCGGGGCGGTGCCGATCGTCCCGATCCTCGTCGGGCACTCGACCGACCGGGCGCTCTCGCTCGCGATGGCGCGCCGGCTCGCCGAGCTGGTCGGGCCCGGCACGCTGGTCGTCGCGTCCTCGGACTTCACCCATCACGGCGCCCCGTACGGCTACGGGCCGTTCCCCCAGGATCGTTCGCTCCCGGCGGCGCTGGTCGCGCTCGCACGCGCGACCGCGGGGCGCGCCGCCGCGGCGGACCCGCGCGGCTTCGCGCAGCAGATCGAGGCGAGCGGCGACACGGTGTGCGGCGCGCGCCCGATCACCGTGTTGCTCGAGCTGCTCGCCCACGCCTTTCGCGGCGCCGGCACCGTCGTCGACGTGACGACCTCCGCCGCCGTCAGCGGCGACCTGTCGCAGGTGGTCGCCTACGCCGCGGTCGACTTCACCGGAAGCTGGGGCGCCTGGCGCGAGGACCCGCCGCCGCCGCGGCTGGCGACCCTGGACGCCGTCGAGCGGAAGGCCGCGCTGGCGCTGGCGCGGGCCGCGCTCGCGACGCACCTCACCCACGCGGGGCAGCTCGCCGACTGGTTCGCGGCCAACGCCGTCGCCGGCAACCTGGCGGCGCCGGCGGGGGTGTTCGTGACCGTGAACAACCGCGGCGCCAAAGCGCGCGCCCGCGGCAGGCTGCGCGGCTGCATCGGCACGATGGAGGCGCGCGAGCCGCTCGCGGACGCGATCGTGGACGCGGCGGTGTCGGCCGCGCACGACCCCCGTTTTCCCGCCCTCGCCGCATCCGAGCTGCCGGAGGAGGCGATCGAGGTGTCGGTGCTCTCGCCGATGCACGACGTCGCCGGACCGGACGACATCATCCTCGGCACCCACGGCGTCCTGCTCTCCAAGGGCGGTCGCCAGGCCGTGTTCCTCCCCCAGGTGGCAACCGAAACCGGCTGGGACCTGCCGACCTTCCTCTCGGCGCTGGCGCAAAAGGCCGGGATGGCTCCCGACGCCTGGCGCAGCGGCGCGCGGTTCGAAGTGTTCACCGCCCAGGTTTTCGGCGAGGAGTGATCGGCGCCGGCGACCGCGAGGGGGGCTGTCCGAACCAGCACTGCGGCGCCAACCGCGCCGCCGCGGCGTAGTGTTCCCCGGCCGCAGACCTGTCGCCCGCGGCGGCCAGCGCGTCGGCGAGGACGCGCTGGGCCAGCGCCGTCCACAGCCGGGCCTCGATCCCGATGCGACTCATCGGCGCCAGCGCGCCGAGCGCCGCGCGCGCCTCCCCCACCGCCGACGCCGCATGCCCGGCCTTCGTCTGCGCTCGGGCCGCGAGGAGCCGGGCGAGCGGCCCGATCTCGTCGTCGTCGGCGAGCGCCAGCGCATCGCGCTCGGCCCCGGCGGCGTCGCCGTCGCGCTCGAACTGGGCCCAGCGCTGCAGGACGCGGTCGGCCCGGAAGAGCGTGATGTCGGCGCCGGCGAGGTTGAACGACGACGGCGACCACCAACCCCGGCAGAACGCCCAGACCGGCTCGAACAGGACGAGCAGCTGCGGCGCCAGGACCACGCCGGCGCCCGAGACGCGGCCGACCATCCGCCGGTACAACGCGTCGTCCCCTTCGCGGGTGGCGAGCAGCAGCATGTCGAACGCGGCGTCGAGCCCGCGTCTGCCCGCCGGCCGCGGGCGGATCGCCTCGGAAAGGGCATCCACCGCCTCGTCCGTCCGCCCCCCGATCGCGAGCTGTTCGCCGAGGCGCAGCCAGAGATCGGACTCGTCCGGCGTGCGCTTCAGGTCGGCCTCGAGCAGCGCCACCGCGTCGCCGTGCCGGCCGGCGAGCGCGAGCGAGCGGGTGAGCGTCAACGTGCGGGCGAGCCGCATCGGCGGCTCGGCAAGCACGTCGCGGTGGCCCTGGTCGAGAGCCACGACGACCCGGGTCGGCTCCTCGCGACCCGCTTCGATCTCCAGGCACGCGGTGGCGAGGGCGTCCCAGAACCGCCGCCGCGGCCCGGGGCCGCGCCCGAACAGCGGCGAGGTGCGCGGGTTGCCGGAGGCGTCGAGCTCCACCACCGCCTCGCCGGCCCGCACCGTGATGCCCGACCGGCCCGCCGCCACGACCCTGGCGTCGCCCCGGCTGGCTCCGAGCGGCACGTAGGCCACCACCGGCGAAACCGAGGTCGCCCTGGCGAACTCCCAGTCGGAGACCAGGTCCGGCGAAAACCCCGGCGACGGCGGCGCGAGCCCGTCGCGGGGGCCGGGGCCGAGGATGACGGCGACGGTCTGGTAGCCGAGCCGGTTGTTGATCCCGGTCGCGATCATCTCGCGGCGCCGGCCGCCGAGGTCGGCCGCACACAGGTTGGTGATATGGCCTGAGTTGAACAGGACCGGCCCCGGCCTCGCGCCTCGGGGCGCGTCCCAGATGCCGACCGCCGAGGGGAACCACGGCGAGGAGTGCGTGACCCACGCCAGAACCGGATGCGCGTCACCGAGGTCGAGCGCGAACAGCAACGGCATGTCCACCATCGGCCCGACCCCGGGGAAGTGGCTCTTCAGGTCGGTGCGGCCGACCGAGGCGAAGCGCGCGCGCTCCCGCCCCCCCGCCCCGAAAACGGCGATGTCCTCGGTCCCGGCCGGCTGCCCGCGTCCGGCGGGGGCGGTGCTGACCGCCACCTGGGCCGTGCCCTCGCCGAGGAAGTCACCGGTGACGGCGTCCAGGGCCGAGTTGGGAAACCGGCGCCGCCAGAGCTCGCGGCGGCTGGAATCGGTCACGACCAGCTGGTCCTGCGTCACGCGCACCGCGGCCGGCGCCCCGCGATGGGTGCGCACCCAGGCGAGGAGGGCGCCGCCGAGCGCCATCGCGGCCACCGTCGCCAGCGCCGCGCGACGCCAGAAGCGCGGCGACGCCAGCACCCGCTTGCGGCGCACCGCGTCGAGGGCGCGCGCGGCATCGGGCCAGCGGTCGCGCGGGGACTTCTCGATCAGCCGCATGACGAAGCGTGCGAGCCACGCCGGGCAGTCGGGCCGGAGCGAGCGCACGTCGGGGGGCGACGCGTGCAGGTGCTGGTCCGCCACCTCGAAGCTCGAGTTCCCGGCGAACGGCATCTGGCCGGTGAGCAGGTGGAAGAGCGTCACGCCGAGGCTGTAGAGGTCGGCCCCGGGCGTCGGATCGAGGCCGCGGATCTGCTCCGGGCTCATGTACCCCGGGGTGCCGACCGCCATCGCGGTGGCCGTGAGGTCGCCGCCGTCCTCCAGGGGCCGCACCAGGCCGAGATCGGCGAGGCGAACGCGCCCATGATCGTCGAGCAGCAGGTTCGACGGCTTGACGTCGCGGTGCACGACACCCCGGCCGTGCAGGTAGGCGAGCACGTCGAGGACCTCGTCCGCGACCGCGATCACCTGCCCGATCGGGAGCGGGCCGCTTTCCAGCAACGTTTCCAGGCTTCCCCCGCTCACCCACTCCATTGCGACCGCCAGACGGCCGCCCGCCTCGATCAGCTCGAACACCTTCACGAGGTTGGGATGCGAGAGCGACCTCCCGAGACGCACCTCCCGGCGCAGCCGCTCGCGCTGGGTCTCGGTGAGGCCGTCGCGGAAGACCTTCACCGCCACCCACTCGCCGAGCTCGAGGTCGCGGGCGAGCCAGACCTCCGCCTGTCCGCCCGTGCCGAGGAGACGGGTCGCCTGCCAGCGAACCGGCAACGCGAAGGGCAGGGCGGGCGTCTGGACTTCGGGACCGGGGAACGTCAAGGTCCTGGAGCGGTTGGGTTCGGCGTCGCCCGGCATCGTGGGCGAAGTATAGCGGGAGGGCGATCCGCGTCCACGCCGGCCGCGCGCCGAGACCGACGGCCGCAGCGGGAGCCGCCTACCAGGTGTACTGGACGCCCAGCTGGTAGCGGCGCGGCGCGAGCAGCAGGCGCGGCGCCCGGTAGGCGAAGTCGGGGCTGTTGTGGGCTTCCTCGATCCGCAACGCGCCCTGGTTGTTGGTCGCGTTCATGACGTCCACGATCAGCTTGAGCCGGCCGGCGCGGCCGGCCGGGAGGGCGTAGCCGAGGCGGAGGTCGACGGTGGCGTAGGCGGGCTGCCTTTCGCTGCCGGCCCGCACGTAGCTGCCGTCGGGGAGGCGATGGTTGTAGGCGATGTCGTAGCTCCCCGGGCGGAAGAGGTCGGATTCCGTGAAGACGGCGCCGCTGTTCCAGTAGGCGAGCGCGCCGACCTCGACGCCCCAGCGCGTGCGGTACGACCCGAACGCCTTGACCTGGTGCTCGATCGTTCCCGGCAGGGGGCCGTACATGTAGGGCTGGCGGGGGTCGAGGTCGATGAAATCGCCCTGCAGGTTGGCGTCGCCGTTCGACGTGCTGTTGCCCTCGGCGCGCTTCCACGAGTACTGCAGGGAGGCGCCCCAGGCCCCGGCGAAACGGCGCTCGAGGCTGAGGTCGACCCCCCACGCCCGCCGCTTGCCGCCGACCAGGTTGCCGAGGAAGTAGTTGACCGCGCCGGGGCCGGACGCGGTGTAGCCGAAGTCTTCGGGCGTGAGGGCCAGCCGCCCGGCGACGGCGGGGTTGAAGTAGACGGCCGGGTCGTAGTCCTCGATCAGGTTGTCCTCGCGGCGGTGGTAGAGCTGGGCGAGGAAGCTGACCCTGGGCGTCAGGTTGACGCCGTACGCGAGCTGGAACTCGGTCGCCACCTGGTTCTTGAGGTCGGGCGCAAAACCGGCGTCGCGGGCGAGCGTCGCCGAGCCCCTCGTCCGATAGGAGAACCAGCTGCCGCCGAGGAACACCTCGTCCGCCCAGATGCTCCCCGAGAGGTTGCCGGCGAAGCGCACCATCGGCGACAGCAACGGGTCGGAGTAGCGGCCGTAGGCGAACGAGAGCTTCTGCCTGCCGTCGCCGCCCACGTCCCAGGCGACCCCCAGGCGCGGGTAGACGGCCGGGCTCATCGCCAGGATCGTCGAGCCGTCCGAAGCGAAATACCGGACCTTCTCCACCCTGGTCCCGGCGGCCACCGACCAGCGGCCGAGGCGCCAGTCGTCCTGGAGGAAGAACGCCCAGTCGGTGTGGCCCACGTTGTTGACGCCGGCGTACTCCAGTTGCTGGCGCAGGAAGTTGACCCCGGCCGTGTTGCCCGCCGTGGAGCCGAACGCGGCGGCCGCGAACTCCGCCGGCGTGAGGACGCCGTTGTGGTCGGTGTCGAGGGCGCCGAAGGCGGCGGACGCGGGCGCTGCCAGCAGCGCTCGATAGATGACGTCGGCCTCGCTGGCGGGGAGCAAGTTGAGGTCGCGCGCTCCGCCCACGGTGAGCCCCGCGAGGGGTGCCGCCAGCGATGTCATGCTGCTGCCGAAGATCCGCTCGGTGCTGTTCGCCTCCTCCCACCTCTGCCACTGGACGCCGGCCTTGATCTGGTGGTCGCCGAGGGCGTGCGCGAACCGGGTGAGGGCGATCTCGCCCTGACGCTTGCGCTGCACCGTCCGGCTCGGGTCCCCCGAGGACCCGAGGTCGCGCAGGTATGCCGGCACCGTGGTCCCCGGCCCGTAGAGCACGGTGTTCATGGGCCCCGCACCCGGGTCGGCGGGCACGGTCCTGGCGTCGCGGCGCGAGTCGAACAGCTGCAGCTCGACCAACGTCCCGGCCGCCAGGGTGCGCCGGTACGTGAGTCCGTACGTGAGCGTGTCGTCCCGGCCCTCGCCGTACCGGTTCGGCGGGAGGTTGACGTCGCGGCTGCCGTCGGTGCGACGGAGGTCGGCGAAGACGACGGCCGTGAGGAGGCTGTCGTCGCCCGGGCGCACCGTCACCTTGCCGAGACCGTTGGTCCGGCGGAAGCGGTACGTCTCGCGCCGCGCCGCCGGGCTCGCCGAGGCGGAGAGCTCGACGTCGTCGCTGTTGCTACGCTCCTGGCCGGCGGCGAAGTACCACGCTCGGTCGCGCGCGAGCGGACCCCCGATCGTGAAGCCGCCGTCGCGCTTGTCCTCGCGCGCGCCGCGCAGCCGCGAGTCGCCGGTGGCGAAGCGGTCGTACATCGAAGGCGTCTGCAAGAAGTAGTCGAGGGAGCCCGACGTCGTCGGGCCGCCCAGCCGCGTGACGATGTTGGCGAGGTACCCGGAGCCCCCCGGATACTCCGCCGGCACCCCGGAGGTGATCACCTCTTCCTCCAGGATCGCGTCGTTGTCGAGCGCCATCGCGCCCGTGCCGCCGGCCATGTCGGTCAGGTTGAAACCGTCCAGGAGGTAGACGTTGTCGCGCGATCCCATGGCGGCGCCACGGTCGTAATAGAAGTTGCCGGACTTGGATGCCGGTTCGTAGCGCGTCTCGATACCGTCGGAGTTGGGCACGACGTTGACGCCGGGGACGAGCTGGGCGTACGCGCGATAATCGCGTCCGATCGGAATCGCTTCCACCTGCGCGACGGTGACGTGCGCCGCCACCGTGGCGGAGCGCGTGTCCACCGCCGGCGAGGTCTCCCGGACCACGATCGTCTCGCGCACGGCCTCCACCTCGAGGGGGATCACCAGATCCACCGTGCGGTCCTGCACGAGGGCGATCTCGCGCTCCGCCTCCTCGTACCCCGAGAGCTTCACCGTCACCCGGTACGACCCGGGCGGCAGGGCGGGTACCACGACGTGCCCCTCCGCGCCGGTGGTGGCGCGGCGCGGGGCGATCAGGGAGGACGACGCCACCGCGACGGCGGCCCCCGCGACCGCCGCGCCGGTGGGCCCGACCACCGTCAGCATGATCGCGCCGGAGTTGCCGGCGTCCGACCACGAGGCCAGCAGGATCGCCAACGCCGAGAGCCAGATCAAATCGCGCAGCCTCACCGCACCCCCAAGGCGCGCCGCAGCAGGTGGCCGCGGCGCAGCTGCGAAGGATGCACGCCTGCTGCCGGTCGCGTCAATGGGGAGTCTCGTCTTCATGGTTGCGAATGCACATCAGTCGCAACACCAGGCAACGCCTCCGGCCCCCGCACCACGGACCCCGAGCGGCGGGGGCGGAGTATCCTCGGGCGGGAGACGGGGTGCGCGGCACGTTGAACCGGCGGGAACTGGCGCGGCTCGCGGTCCTGGGCCTCGCGGCCGCTCCGCGCCTGCGCGAGGAGGATACCCCCCCGCCGGTACGGCGCGGGCGCGTCGGCGTGGCTCCGCTCGCCGCGCCGGCGGGCCGTGCCGTCGACCCGGTTTTGGCCCACCGGGCGGTCGCGGCCGCCCTCGCCGCCGCCACCGGGCTCGGGAACGCGCGCGCCGCGGTCGCGGCGCTGTTTCGCGGCGAGGACACGGTCGGGATCAAGGTCAACTGCCTGGGCGGCCCCAACCTCTCGCCGCGGGTCGAACTCGTGTCCGCCCTGGCCGCCCTGCTCGCCGAGCGCGGCATCCCACCCGGCAGGATCATCGTGTTCGAGCGCTCCGCCCGCGAGCTTGAGCGGGCCGGGTTCCCCGTCCGCCGCCGGGGAGGGCCGTTCCTGTGCGTCGGCATCGACAACGACTACGACCGCGAGCCCTCGACCTCGGGCGAGATCGGATCGTGCTTCGCTCGGCTGGTCTCGACGACGTGTACCGCTCTGGTCTCGTTCGGGGTCGTCAAGGACCACGACCTGGCCGGCGTCTCGGCCGGCCTCAAGAACCTCTACGGGCTGATCCACAACCCGAACAAGTACCACGACCACAACTGCGACCCCTACCTCGCCGATCTCGCGAGCCATCCGTTCGTGCGCCGCAAGCTCCGCCTCGTCGTGCTCGACGGCGTGGTGGCGCAGTGTCACGGTGGTCCCGCCTATCGGCCGGACGGGAGCTGGCCCCTCGGACTGGTCGCCGCTGCCACGGATCCGGTCGCGGCGGATGCCTGGGCGTGGAAGGCCATCGACGCCGAGCGCACCCGGCGGGGCTTGCCGACCCTCGCCGAGGCCAAGCGGCCGCCGCGGTTCCTGGCGACGGCCGAACGCTACGGGTTGGGCGTGGGCGACCCGGCGGCGATCGTGGAGGTGCGGGCGTGACCGCCGCGATCACCCGTCGCGACCTCGCCGTCGCGGCGTGCGCCGGGGCCGCGGCCGCCTTGCTCCCCCGTCCGGCCGATGCGGCGCCCCCGGCGGTGGGCGCCCCGGTCCCGGCCGACGCTTTGCCGGCGCGTGAGGCGTCGTGGTACCGCAAGCTCCCGGAGGGACGGGTCGAGTGCCAGCTCTGCCCGCGCGGCTGCCAGGTCGCGGACGCCGAGCGCGGCGCGTGCGGGGTGCGCGAGAACCGCGGCGGCACCTACACCACCCTCGTGTACGGCGCGGCGTGCACGGTCCACGTCGATCCGATCGAAAAGAAGCCGTTCTTCCACGTCCTCCCCGGCGCACCGGCGCTGTCGTTCGCGACGGCGGGCTGCAACGTCGAGTGCAAGTTCTGCCAGAACTGGGAGATCTCCCAGTTCCGCCCGGAGCAGGTCGCGGCGCTATGGCTGCCGCCCGAGGCGCTCGCGGCTGCCGCCCGGCAAAAGGGGGTCCCGCTGCTCGCCGCCACCTACTCCGAACCGGTGGTGTTCTGGGAGTACGTGCGCGACGCCGCCGCAGCGTGCCGGGGGGCGGGTGTGCGTCCCGTCGTGGTGTCCAACGGCTACATCCAGGAGCGGCCGCTCAGGGACGTGCTGCCGTCGCTCGCCGCGGTCAAGGTGGACCTCAAGGCGTTCTCGGAACGCTTCTACCGGGAGGTGGTGCGCGGTGAGCTGAAGCCGGTGCTCAAGACGATCGAGGTGATCCGCGCCAGCGGCTGCTGGCTCGAGATCGTGGTGTTGCTCATCCCCGGCCTCAACGACTCCGAGGCGGAGGTGCGGGCGCTCGCGCGCTGGGTCAAGTCGAATCTGGGCGGCGAGGTGCCGGTCCACTTCACCCGCTTCCACCCCACGTACCGGCTCACCAACCTGCCCCCGACGCCGCTCGCCACACTGGAGCGCTCGTGGCGGATCGCGAACGCCGAAGGGCTCGCGTTCGCCTACCTCGGCAACGTGCCCGGGCACCCCGGCGAGAGCACGTCCTGCCCAGGTTGCGGCGCCCGTCTCATCCACCGCATCGGCTTCGAGGTCTTGGAGAACACCCTCAAGGGCGGCCGCTGCCCGACGTGCGGGCGGACGATCCCCGGCGTCTGGGCGTGAGCCTGCGGGCGACCCAGGCGCCCGAACCGCTTTCTGCGGACGAGGCCGGACGCGCGGTCATCGCGCACGAGCGCCGGCGTGGGCTACACTGCCTCCCCGGAGGTGGCCGTGCCGCAGACGAACGAGGCGTTGCCTCGCGAGATCCTCGATTCCGGTACGAAACTGCTCCTCGATCTCTGCTCGATCTCCTCGGCGAGCGGCGACGTCGCGGGCGTCCGGGCGGTGGCCGACCGCATCGCGACGGAGCTCGCCCGCTGCGGCCTCGCCGCCGAGGTGGCGAGCGAGTCCGACGACGAGGGCAACCCGCTGCCGCTGCTGGTGGCGCGCGGGCCCGAGGCGGGCGAACACCCGCTGCTGTTGGTCGGACACCTCGACACCGTGCTCGACGCCGTGCCGCCGAGGATCGAGGACGGCCGCCTCTGGGCCACCGGCGCGCTCGACATGAAGGGCGGGCTCGCGATGCTCGTCGCGGCTCTCGACTTGCTCGCGTCGCGCGGCGAGAGGCCGCCCGCCGACCTCATGCTGGTCGGCGTGCCGGACGAGGAGGTCGGCGGCACGATCTCCGAGCGCGCCGTGCGCCGCTGGGGCCAGGGCGCCCGCGTCCTCCTCGTGATCGAGCCCGGCGAGAGGCGCGGAGACGCCGAGACGCTCGTTGCCGGGCGCCGCGGCCTGTTCGAGTGGAAGATCGAGGTGAGCGGGCGCGCGGCTCACTCCGGGCTCGCCTACTGGCAAGGCCGCTCCGCGCTCGGCGCCGCCGCCGACTGGACGGCGCAGGCGCAGCGCATGTCCGAAACCGGGGCCGGAGTGACCGTCAACGCGGCGAGGCTCGTCGGCGGCGACACCGATTTCGTCGATGGGCTCGCCACGAACCACGCGTTGCTCGGGACGTCCCGCCGGCGCAACGTGGTCTCCGACCGCGCGATCGCCGAGGGCGAGGCGCGCTTCCTCAGCGCCGCCGACGGCCTGCGGATCCTCGGGCGTCTGCAGCGCCTGACCGAGAGCACGGCC
The DNA here is from genome assembly GCA_004298115.1 of Acidobacteriota bacterium. Classification (GTDB taxonomy): domain Bacteria; phylum Acidobacteriota; class Thermoanaerobaculia; order Thermoanaerobaculales; family Thermoanaerobaculaceae; genus RBG-13-68-16. The sequence continues at coordinate 404 of SCRJ01000011.1, read as the reverse complement.
GCCACGCACGACGTCAGGATGACGTTCTCACAGGGGATGAGCGTGCCGCCGGTCGATCCCAACGGGCCGGGCGCGCCGGTGGTGCGGCGGGTCATGCAGCTCGCCGCCGACCGCGGGTGGCGGCTCGAGGTCGAGGACGACCGCGGCGGCATCTCGTTCCCGAACTACGTCGCCGACCCCGCGAAGGTCGCCATCGTGGACGGGCTCGGACCCGTCGGCGACGGGATGCACACGCGCGAGGAGCACCTCGACATGAGGTCGTTCGAGCGTCGCATCGTCCTGCTCGCGGATCTTCTCGCCTCGCTCGCCCACCGCGACTGACCGCGGGCGCCGCGCCGGCGCGGGTGGGACGCGCTCAGCGTCCGCCGAGGAAGAGCCGGGCGAACGCGGCGTCGGTCTCGGCC
>SCRJ01000084.1 GCA_004298115.1 Acidobacteriota bacterium | reverse complement strand
GGACCCCGCCGAGCGGCACGCCCGCATGGACCGCATGGCGCGGGCCGTGGAGGAGCACAACATCTACCGGTGGGCCGCGGCGTTCCTCACCAGGTTGGGCGCCACCAGGACGCCGGCAGCCGCCGGCGGGACGTTGACAGCGGCCGCGGCCGATGGGACCATGGAAACGAGATGAGGCCCGAACCCCGCAGCCGCGCCGTTGCCGTTTTCGCCGCGTCGTGGTGGTGGTATCGCCGCGTATCCGGAGGGCGTGTGGCCTGCTAGTTCGAACCGAACCCGAAACCACAGCCCTCCGGAACCCGGAGGGCTTTTTTTGTGGCCCGAAAGAGGGGAGACCACGATGGATGCGATGTCCCGACCGACCACGACGAACGTGAAGGCCCGCACGCGCGGGGACGTGATCACGCTGCCGGCCGCCGAACTGCCGACCCGCTGGTACAACGTCCTGCCCGACCTGCCGGCGCCGCTGGCACCGCCGCGGAGCCCCGCGACGGGGAACCCGGTGACGCCCGACGAGCTCGGGCGCATCTTCCCGCCGGCGCTCATCGAGCAGGAGATGAGCCAGGACCGCTTCATCCCGATTCCGGAGGAGGTGCTCGCAATCCTCGCGATGTGGCGGCCGACGCCGCTGGTGCGCGCCCGCCGGCTCGAAGCCGCGCTCGGCACACCGGCGAGGATCTACTACAAGCACGAGGGCGTCTCCCCGTCCGGCAGCCACAAGCCCAACACCGCGGTGCCGCAGGCGTACTTCAACAGGCTGCACGGCATCCGCCGGCTCACCACCGAAACCGGCGCCGGCCAGTGGGGGAGCGCGCTGGCGTTCGCCACACGCATGTTCGGCATGACCTGCCGGGTGTACATGGTGCGCGTGAGTTACGACCAGAAGCCGTACCGGCGCACGTTCATGCGCCTGTTCGGGGCGGAGGTGTTCGCGAGCCCGTCGCCGCACACGGCATCGGGGCGCGCCATCCTGGCGAAGGACCCCGGTTCGCCCGGCAGCCTGGGAATCGCGATCAGCGAGGCGGTCGAGGAGGCCGCCGGTCTCCCCGACACCAACTACTCGCTCGGCAGTGTGCTCAACCACGTCCTCCTGCACCAGACCGTGATCGGCCAGGAGGCCAAGCGACAGCTCGAGTCGGTGGGCGAGACGCCGGACTTCATCTTCGGGTGTCACGGCGGCGGCTCCAACTTCGGCGGCATCGCGCTGCCGTTCGTCCCCGAGGTCCTGGCCGGCGCCCCGATCCGCGCCGTCGCGGTCGAGCCCGACGGTTGTCCGAGCCTCACCCGCGGGCGCTTCGCCTTCGACTACGGCGATACCGCCAAGCTCACGCCGATGGTCCGCATGTACACGCTCGGACACGACTTCATGCCGCCGGCGTCGCATTCCGGCGGGTTGCGCTACCACGGCGCCTCGCCGATCGTCTCGGCGCTCCTGGAGGCTGGGGTGATCGGCGCCGAGGCGGTGGCCCAGGGCGAGGTGTTCCGCGCCGCCGAGCTCTTCGCCCACACCGAGGGGATCGTGCCGGCGCCGGAGTCGGCGCACGCCGTGGCGGCGGTGATCCGCAAGGCGGCCGAGCTGCGCGAGGAGGGGCGCGAGGCGACGATCCTGTTCTCCCTCTCGGGCCACGGGCTGTTCGATCTCGGCGCCTACGAGGCGTACCTCGACGGCACCCTGGGGGACCAGGGCGACCAGGGGGAAGCGATCGCCGCGGCGCTCGCGGGTCTGCCGCAGGTGCGGCCGTGATCGTCATCCTCGAACCCGATCTCGGCGGCCAGGAGGCGACGGTCGCCCAGGTGCGCGCCGTCGCCGCGCGCTACCCGGGGGTGACGGTCAGGCCCTACGAGTTCAAGGGGACCACGCACCGCTTCGCCGAGGTCCACCTGCTCGGCCCGACCGCCGGGGTGCCCGCCGAGGCGTTCGCCCAGCTCCCCGGCGTGCGCCAGGTCGTGCGCGTCTCCGCCAAGTACCGCCTGATCGGGAGGCACGGCCGCAGCGCGGAGACGGTCGGCTTCGAGCACAACGGCGTCCGCATCGACGACACCGCGGTGCACGTCTTCGCCGGCCTGTGCGCGGTGGACACGCCGGCGCACGTGGATGCCATGATGGCCGCCCTCGCTCGCGAGGGCGTCGTCACCACCCGTATGGGCGCCTACAAGCCGCGCTCCTCGCCGTACGACTTTCAGGGGCTCGGTAAGGGGTGCCTGCCGTGGGTCTTCGAGGCGGCCGGGAGGCACGGGATCAAGCTGATCGCGATGGAGGCGACCGACGCGGCGCACCTCGACGAGATCTGGGACGCGCTCGAACGCGCCGGTCACCCGACCGGCGTCATGGTCCAGATCGGCACCCGCAACGCGCAGAACTACGAGCTGCTCAAGCAGGTCGGGCGGCAGCAGGAGTTCCCGGTGCTGTTCAAGCGCGGGATGGGGATCACCCTGGAAGAGTCGCTCAACGCCTGCGAGTACGTCGCGAGCGAGGGGAACGCCCGCATCGTCTTCTGCCTGCGCGGGGTCAAGTCCCACCTCGGCGAACCCCACCGCAACCTGGTGGACTTCGCCCACGTGCCGGTCGTGCGGCGGCAGACCCGGCTGCCGGTCTGCATCGACCCGTCGCACAGCGTCGGCACCGGGCTGCGTGCGCCGGACGGCCTGCCCGACGTTTTCCACGCGACGGCGCAGGGGGTCGTGGCCGGCGCCTCCGCCGTGCTCGTGGATTTCCACCCGCACCCGGAGTGCGCGCTCTGCGACGGCGGCCAGGCGCTGACCCTCGACATGCTCGGACCGCTCCTCGACCACGTCCGACGCGTGCGCGCGGCGTACGAAGGATCGGCAGCCGCGTTCGGGCGGACGCCGGTGCGCGCGGCCTCGCCCTGATCCCCGGAGGGGCGGTGCGGCCCGCCGGACGGGGGCGGCCCCTTCCGGCGGGCGTGTCGTGCGGACGGCGTCAGCCGAGCGGCTCCGGCGCGAGGCCGATGATGCGGAAAGGCTCGGTGCCGAAGCTCTCGAGTTCGACCTTTCCCTCGTCGTCGAACTTCGCCCGCATCGCGGCGATCAGGCGGCCGACGCCGTGACCGGTGCGGTCGAGGTCGAGCACCACCATTCCGAGCGGGTACCGCAGCGAACGCGTGCCCCGCCACTGCTCCCAGAACTGGATCGGCCGGTCGGCGATGACGACGATGCGGCGCCCGGTCGGGGTGGGAAGCGAGCGGATGACCGGCACCTCGTATCCGAGGCTGTTCCCGATCCGGACCCAGCCGCGCCCCTTCATCTTGAAGAGCGCGTTTTCGACGCCCTCCTGACCCTTGTCCTTGAGGATGAGGGCGAGGGCGCGCACGTCGCCGGCGGGCGAGTAGCTGTCGATGTGGACGACGATCGGCACCGTGCGGCCGTTGGCGGCGTTGGCGAGGACGCCGGCGAACTGCTCGGGGCCCTGGGGCTCGGCGGCCGGCTCCGCGGCCGCCGCCGGGTGTGCCGCGAGCGCCAGAAAGGCGGCGCCGACGGCCAGCAGAGATCGAATTCCGTGCATGGGAGCCTCCAACCTGTGCGGGGGACGCGTCGTTCGTGAGTCCGCGCTGCGGCCCCGCCACTGCATCGAAAAACCACAAAGCGGCCGGCGATCTTCCGCCGGGGACTAGAATCGCGGCGTGAGTGACGTCCCCGCCGCGGGCGCCGGCCGCTGGCTGCTGCTGGTCAGCGCGGTGGTGAGCTTCTTCGCCGTCGGGATGACGTTCTTCGCGGTACCGCCCCTGATCGGCGTCCTGCGCGGCGAGTTCGCCCTCAGCAACCTCGCGATCGGCCTGTTGATGGGGGCGATCGCCGTGCCGGCGATCGCGCTGTCGCTGCCGCTCGGCGCCGCCCTCGACCGCTGGCCGCCCCGTGCCGCCGGCTTGGGCGGCCTCGCCGTGATGCTGGCCGGGTCCGTGGCGTTTGCGGCCGCCCCCGGATACGGCTGGTTGCTGGCCGGCCGCCTCGTCTTCGGCGTCGGCGCGCTGCTCGTCAACCTGCTGCTGGCGCGGCTGCTCTCGGCCGCGTTCGCGGGCCGCGAGCTGGCGCTCGCCATGGGGCTGTTCACCGCGACGTACCCGGCGAGCATGATCGCGCTGTTCACCGTGCACCCGGCGCTCGTCTCGCGTCTCGGCTGGCGCGGCGAGATGGGGCTCCTGGCGGTGCTGGTCGCCGTAGCCATGCCGCTCCACGCCGTGGCGGCGCCGCGCCGCATCGCCGGACGACCACGGGCGGCCGGCCCCGGCGGCGAGTCGCGCCCGTTTCCTCCCGCGCTCGTCGCCCTCGGCGTCGCCTGGATGCTGTACTTCGCCGCGTTCGGCGCGGTCCCGACGTTCGGGCCGGAGTGGGCGGGAGGCGGCGCGGCCGGGCTGTTGGCGACCAGCCTGATCACCTGGGTGGCGCTCGTCGGCGCGCCGCTGGCGGGCGCGGCGATCGACAGGTTCGGGCGGCCCCGGCTCTGGTGCGTGGCGGCTCTGGGCGTGATGGCCGCGACGCTCGGCGTGATGGCCGCTGGGGCGTTGCCCGCGGCGGCCGCGATGGCGGCGCTCGGACTGGCGGTGGCGGTCGTGCCGCCGGCGGTCTACTCGCTCCCGGCGACGCTCGTGCCGCCCGAACGGACCGGGCACGCCTTCGGCTTCATCACGGCGCTCTCCAATCTCGGGGCGGTGGCGGGTCCGGTGCTCGCCGGCGCCGTGCGCGACGCGACGCCCGCGTGGGCCCCGGTATGGGGCTCCCTCGCCGTGGTGGCGCTGGCCGGCGCCGCCGTCGCGTCGCAGGCGCGGCCCGGTGCGGCGCGCCGCGTGCCGCCGGCGGCCGGCGCCGGGCCGGCCTGATCTCGACGCCCGCCGGCGGGGCGGGTGGTTCGGCGCGGCCGGGGGATAGTACAATTGGCGGCGAGCGAGGGAGAGGCGTTTCTCTGCCGCGGGAGGGCGTCATGAGGCGAGCTTGTCTGGGTGCGCTGGTGCTGCTGGCTGCGGCGCTCACCGCCGCGTGCGGGAGCGACAGGAAGGTCGTCGGGGTCGTGCTCCCCGAGAGCGGCGTCAACAAGGGGTACGGCGCGTCGTTGCAGGCCGGGGTCAAGCTGGCGTTCGACGAGGCGATCGCGAAGGGATCGCCGAGCGGTTTCGAGGCGCAGTACCGCGACTCCCTCTCGCACCCGGAGTACGCCGCCAAGGAGTGCGCCGAGCTGTTCAAGGGGGGCGCGCTGATCGTGATCGGAGGCGCCACGTCGTCGGAGGCGAAGGCGATGATCCCCGAGGCCGAGAAGGCACGGAAGGTGATCATCTCGCCGTCCGCGAGCGAGCCCGACCTGGCGGCGTCGAGCAACCTCTTCTTCCGCACGGTGCCCTCCGATGAGTTCGAAGGCCTCGTCGCCGCCGACTTCCTGGTGCAGGAGAAGAAGGCCCGAACGGTCATGATCCTGTTCGAGGAGGGCCTCTACGCCGACGGCATGCTGCCGGTTTTCACCCGGGAAGTCGAGAAGCTCGGCGCCAAGGTCGTCGGCAAGCTCGCGATCGGACCCACCGACTGGGACAAGACGATCGGCGATGCCCTCACGACCGTCAAGCCCGACTCCGTCTTCATCTGCGCCTACGGCGAGGAGATCCTCGGCGCGCTGACGGTCGTTCGCGGGGTCAAGTATGCGGGGACCGTCTGCGCGGTTTCGGCGATCGCCACGGGCGACTTCGTGCGCCGCGCCGGCGCCCTCGCGGAGGGGGTCTTCGTCCCGATGGTGACGATCGACCTGACCTCGTCGAAGGAACCGATCGCCTCGTTCGTCAAACGGTTCAAGGCGGCGCACAACGGCGCCATGCCGGACCTGTTCGCCGCGTACGGGTACGATGCCGCGTTGGTGGCCCTCGACGCCCTCCACGGCCCGCCGCCGAAGGACACCAGCGAGTTGCTGGTGCGGATCATGAGCCTGGGCAATGAGCAGGGCGTGACCGGCAAGCTGGCGTTCGACAAGGACGGCAACATCGATCACCACCCGTCCATGCACGTGATCAGGGACGGCAAGATCGTGGAGCTGCAAGCGTCGTAGGCCGCGCCCGGGCCGACGCCCGACGTGGTAGCGTCTCCAGGTGGGAAAGACGCCCGGCATCGCGGCCGACCCCGAGCGCGTCCTCCGCTCGGTTTTCGGGTACACGGGATTCCGCCCGCTGCAGCGCGAGGTGATGGAGCGCGTGATCGGCGGCGGCGACGCGTTCGTGCTGATGCCGACGGGGGGCGGCAAGTCGCTGTGCTACCAGGTGCCCGCGTTGGTGCGCCCGGGCACGGCGGTCGTGGTGTCGCCGCTGATCTCCCTGATGAAGGACCAGGTGGACGCGCTGCGGGCGAACGGGGTCGCGGCCGAGCGCTACGACTCGTCGCTGGACCAGGGCGAGGCGCGGCGGGTGCTGGCCCGGCTCCACGCGGGCGAGCTCGACCTGCTCTACGTATCGCCCGAGCGCCTGATGACCGACGCGTTCCTCGAGCGCCTGAGGCCCCTGGAGATCGCGCTGTTCGCCATCGACGAGGCGCACTGCGTGAGCCAGTGGGGGCACGACTTCCGTCCCGAGTACATGGCCCTCGGCAAGCTGCGGACGCTCTTCTCCGGCGTCCCGCTCCTGGCGCTGACCGCCACCGCGGACGCGACCACGCGGGGCGACGTTCAGGCGAAGCTCGGCCTGCTCGGCGCGCCGGTGTTCGCCGCCGGCTTCGACCGGCCGAACATCCGCTACACGGTCGTGGAGAAGAACAAGCCGGCCGAGCAACTGCTCGGGTTCCTCGGCCCCCGCCGCGGCGACGCCGGCATCGTCTACTGCCTGACCCGCAAGCGCACCGAGGAGGTGGCCGCCCGGATTGGGACCCAGGGGATCGCAGCGGCGGCGTACCACGCGGGGCTGCCGAGCGCGGAGCGGACGGCGGTGCAGGACCGTTTCCTGCGCGATGAGCTCCAGGTCGTCGTCGCCACCGTCGCGTTCGGCATGGGCATCGACAAACCGGACGTCCGTTTTGTCGTCCACTACGACATGCCGAAAAGCATCGAAGGGTACTACCAGGAATCGGGGCGGGCCGGGCGCGACGGCATGCCGGCCGAAGCGTTGCTGCTGTTCGGGATGCAGGACGTCGTGACGGCGCGCCGGCTGGTCGAGGGTGGGGGCGACCCCGACCAGGTCCGGGTCGAGCTGCACAAGCTGGGCGCGATGGTCGCGTTCGCCGAGTCGCTCGGATGCCGCCGGCGCGCGCTGCTCGGCTACTTCGGCGAGGCCCTGGAGCGGGACTGCGGCAACTGCGACGTCTGCCTCGACCCGCCCGAGCGCTACGACGGCACCGAGCATGCGCAGAAGGCGCTGAGCTGCGTCTACCGCGTCGGCCAGCGCTTCGGCGCCCGGCACGTCGTCGACGTCCTGCGCGGCGCCGACACCGCGCGCGTCCGCGACCTCGGCCACGACCGGCTCACGACGTACGGGATCGGCAGGGATCTCCCGGCCGACGCATGGATGGGAGTCATCCGGCAGCTCGTGCACCTCGGGTATCTGTGCCAGGACATCGCGAGCTACTCGGTCCTCAAGCTGACGCCGGCGGCCACGCCGGTGTTGCGGGGCGAACGCCGGGTCGAGCTCGCGGTCCCCAGGGAGAGCCGCCGGCCGGGCGGCGCGAAGCGGGCGCGCCAGACCGCGGACGGACTGGCGGTCGACGAGGCCCTCTTCGAGCGCCTGCGCGCCCTACGCCGGCGGCTCTCCGACCAGCAGGGGGTTCCCGCCTACGTCGTGTTCTCGGACGCGACGCTGGCGGCGATGGCGGCGCTCCGGCCGACGACGCTGGAGGGGCTGCGCGGCGTCAGCGGCGTCGGTGACGCGAAGCTCGCCCGCTACGGCGGGGCGTTCCTCGCCGTCCTGACCGGCGCCTGACCCGGCGGCGCTGCCGGTGCGGTGTTCGATCGTCGCGCAAAAGGCCGTTTTTGTGCGACAATTCGGAGCGGATATCGCCCGTCCGGTGCCCCTGGGGAGGGTCCTTTGGAAGCGCTGCTGCGCGTGATGATCGTCGAGGACCAAGCAGCGGAGGCGGAGTTGGCCGAGCGGGAGCTCGGTCGCAGCGGGATCGCCTTCGATCCCCTGCGGGTCGAAACACGGGAGGCGTTCGTCGATGCGCTGAAGCGCTTCCGGCCCGAGGTGATCCTCTGCGACTTCGCCCTGCCGGCGTTCAACGCGATGGAGGCGCTCGAGATCGCGAACCGTCTCGCGCCGTGGGTGCCGGTCCTCGTCGTCACCGGAGCACTGGACGACGCACAGGCCGTCTCGGTCCTGGCCGCGGGGGCCGACGATTACATCCTGAAGGACCGCATGGCCCGCCTCGGACCCGCGGTCCAGAGGGCGATCGAGAACCGCCGGATCCGCCGCGAGAACGCCGCGGCGCTCCAGGCGTTGCGCGAGAGCGAGGAGCGCTACCGCCGGCTGTTCGAGCTGGAGTCGGACGCGATCGTCCTCGTGGACAACGAAACGGGGCACGTCCTCGAGGTCAACGCGGCCGCCACGACGCTGTACGGGTACTCGCGGGACGAATGGCTGCGCATGAACCACGCCGACGTTTCCGCCGAGCCGGAGCGCACGCGGCAGGCCGCGGTCGATGGACTGACCATGATCCCGTTGCGCTGGCACCGGAAGCGGGACGGCACGGTGTTTCCGGTGGAGATCACGGCCTCCCACTTCGATTGGCACGGGCGCCCGGTGCACGTTGCGGCGATCCGCGATGCAAGCGAGCGGATCCGTGCGGAGGAGGAGCTGCGGAGCAGCCGCGCACAACTCCTCGAAGCCCAACGCATCGCCCGCGTCGGGAGCTGGAGGTTCGTCCCCGCCGACGGCACGTTCGAGTGGTCGGAGGAGATGCTCCGCCTCCTCGGGATCCGCCCCGACGGTGCCGCGCCGACGTACGAGGCGTACCGGCGGCTGATCCACCCCGAAGACCGGACGATGTTCGACGCGTCGGTGCGGGGGTGCCTGGTCACCGGGGAGGCGCAGGAGGTCGAGTTCCGGATCGTCCGCCCCGACGGCACGATCCGGCACGTGATCGGACGCGGCGAGCGCGAGCGCGGCGACGGCGGCGACCGTGTCGGCTTCCACGGCACGATCCAGGACGTGACCGAGCAGCGGAAGGGCCGCGACCTCGAGGCCACGCTCCACGGAATCTTCGAAGCCGCCCGCGCCGCGTCGACGCTGACGGAGCTGTTCGCGGCGCTGCACGCGATCGTCGGCCGTTTCATGCCGGCTCCGAACTTCCACTTCGCGCTCCTCGACCCCGCGACCGGCCTGGTCGAGTTCCCGTATTTCGTGGACGAAACCGGCGCGGCGCCACAGCCGATCAGGCCGGGGGCGGGGCTCACCGGGCGCGTCCTTTCCACGGGAGAGCCGCTGCTCCTGTCCGGGGAGGCGCTCGCGGACGTCACACGACGGGGCGATGCGGTGGTCAGCGGCGGGCCGTCCGTCCAGTGGCTCGGCGTCCCGCTCACGGTCGGCGGCCGCGTGATCGGCGCGATGGTGCTGGAGTCGTACTCGGACGCGGCGACCTACACCGAGCAGGACCGGGACCTGCTGAGCTCCCTCTCGGTTGCGACCGCCGAGGCGATCGAGCGCAAGCGAGCCGAGCAGGCGTTGCGCGAGAGCGAGGCCAGGTACCGGCTGCTCTTCAACAGCAGCAACGACGCCGTGTTCGTGCTCCGCATCGCGGAGGATGGGTCGCCCGGCCGGTTCGTCGAGGTCAACGATGTGGCGTGCCTCCGGCTCGGTTACCGCCGGGAGGAGTTGCTCGGGATGTGCCCGGCCGATGTCCACAGCGAAGACACCGAGATGAGGGTGCCGGAGATCATGCGGCGGTTGCGGGCCGAGGGACGCGCGGTCTGGGAAGGGACCCACGTCGCCAAGGACGGTCACACGATTCCGGTGGAGATCAGCAACCATCTGTTCGAGCTCGACGGCAGGCCGGCGGTCCTCGCCACGGTCAGGGACATCACCGAGCGCAAGCGACTCGAGGAGCAGGCCCTGCTGTCGCGGAAGATGGAGGTGGCGGGAACCATCGCGGGGGGGGTGGCGCACGACGTCAACAACCTGCTGCAGGCGATGCTGGCGACGGTCCAGTCGTTGCGGATGCGCCCGCCCGAGCCGGAGCGCCTGGCCGCCGAGTTGGCCGCCCTCGAGGAGTTGATCCGCCGCGGGGCGCGGCTGCCTCGCCAGCTGCTCATCTTCTCCCGGCGCGAGATCTCGACCCGGGAGATCGTGGAGCTCAACGAGACGGTCAGGGCCGCGGGGCGGATGGTGCGCCCGCTGCTGCCCGAGACCATTGCCTTCGCCCTCGACCTCGACGAGGGGCGCTCCTTTCTGCGCGCGGATCGGGGACAGATCGAACAGGTCGTGGCGAACCTTGCGCTCAACGCCGCGGAGGCGATGCCGGACGGCGGCGCGCTGACCGTGCGCACCGGCCGCGACGGCGATCGGGTGTGGCTCGAGGTCGAGGACACCGGCCCAGGGATCCCCGCCGCGATCAGGGATCGCATCTTCGAACCGTTCTTCACGACCAAGCCGGCGGGACGCGGCACGGGCCTCGGGCTCCCCGTCGTCCTCGGCATCGTGACGTCGCACGACGGGACCATCGCGGTTCACGGCGGCGCGGGCAAGGGCGCGAGGTTCCGGATCGTGCTGCCGGCGGCCAGCGAGGAGCCGGCCGAGTCGTCGCAGATCGGCGGCGACCTCGGGGCTGGGCTCCCTTCCGGTAAGGGCGAACGGATTCTCATCGTGGAGGACGAGGCTGGGGCGCGCGAGGGCCTTGCCGAGATTCTGGCGATGCTGGGCTATGAGGTCGCGACGGCGGCCAGCGCCGAGGAGACCGTGGCCCGCTGCGCGGCGCGGCCGTTCGACCTGTTGCTCACCGACATGATGCTGCCGGGGCGATCGGGGATCGAGCTCGCCTCCGACCTCAAGGCGCGCTGCCCGGGGTTGCGGGTGATCCTGATGTCAGGCTACACCGACGAGGACCTCCTCCGCCGGCGGATCCGGACCAGCGGCGCCCGCTTCCTGCAGAAGCCGTTCGACATGGCCACGCTCGCCCGCGCCGCGCGCGCGGCTCTCGACGGTGAGGACGCCGCCGCGCCGCCCGACGGCCGCGAGCGCTAGGACGGGAACCCGGGGACCGGCGCGGCGCCGGGGTCGAGAAGGAGCAGCGTCTCGAGGTTCGCGGTGCCCGCGAAGAGATCGAGGGGGACGGCCTTGCGCAACGCGTAGCCGGCCCGCGCCCAGGCCGCGACCTCGCGCGGGATCTCGTCGCTGCCGCAGCAGACGTGCACCACGCGCAGCGGCCGTCGGGCGGCGAGCGCCGCCGCGACGCCCGGTTGGGTGCCCTGGCGCGGCGGATCGAGGAACACGACTTCGGGCGCCCGAGTCGGGCGGAGGCGCCCGGCGAGGAACGCGGCGTCGACGCGGCCGGCGAGGAAGCGCACCCGATCGGCGCTGCGCAGGTGGAGAGCGTTGGCGCGCGCCGCAGCCACGGCCGGGCCGTCGAGGTCCACCCCGACGGCCTCGGCGGCCTCCCGGCCGGCGGTGAGCGTGAACAGCCCGTACCCGCAGTAGAGGTCGAGGAGGGCGCACCCGCCCAGGGGCGCCAGGAGGGCTCGCGCCGCGGCGGTCATCGTGCCCAGCATCGCGCCGTTCACCTGCGAGAAGACGGTCGGGGGGAAGCGAAGGCGAACGCCGTCGGCCTCGACCTGCAACCACTCGGGCCCGAACAACCGTTTGAACGAGAGCGTCCCGACCGGCCGCCTCGCCTCGAGGTAGAACTCGGAGCCGCTCGGGTCGAGGTAGAGGAAGCCCGCCCGCACGCCGAGGCCGGCCTCCTGAAGGTGGAGCGCGAGCTGCTTGCCCGCCCGCACCACCTTGGCGTCGAAGACGCGCACGTTGAGGATGACGGCGAGCCCCCCGGCCGGGCCGCGCACGATCGCCCAGTTGAGCGCCGCCGCCAGCGCGCGCGCCGCGGGGCGGGACAGCCGCTCGACCAGGAGCGCGTAGACCGCCGCGTGCTCGGGGAGGTCGAGCGCGGAGGGGGCGACGCCGCGCCGGATGGGCGGGGTGCCGGGGAAGCTCAGGGCGAGGCCCTTGGGGCCCAGCGCCGCCCTGCGCTTGCTGGTCGTGCGATAGCCCCGGGGCGAGGGCGCGGGCACGACGGGTTCGGGCGAGCCGGGCAGCCCCTGCTCGCGCCAGAACCGCGCCAGCGCCTCGTCCTTGAGCGCGCGCTCGATGCCGTAATCGAGCGCGGCCAGGGGCTCGGGGTCGCTCGCCGGCGGCAGCGCGACGCCCCGGTTCGCGGCGAGAGCGCGGAGCGTTTCGGAGAAGCTCACGGCGGCAGCGTAGCAAAGAGATGCCGGGGACGCCCCGGATGGTGTACCGTCGCCGGTGAAGGTGGGAGACCGATGATGGAAACCGAACACAGGGCGGGGGATGAATTCGTCGCGTTGGGGCTCGACCCCCGGATCGTCGAGACGCTCGTGGCGCTCGGCTACGAGGAGCCGACGCCGATCCAGCGCGCGGCGATCCCGCCGTTGCTCGCCGGCCGCGACCTGATCGGACAGGCGGCGACCGGCACCGGCAAGACCGCGGCGTTCGCGCTGCCGCTGCTCCAGCGGCTGGCGGCGCTCGGCCAGGAGCGGCCGCGCCCGTCGGCGCTCGTGCTCGTGCCGACGCGCGAGCTGGCCGTGCAGGTGGCCGAAGCCGTGCACCGCTACGGCCGCCTGGTGGCCGGGGGCGTGCTGCCGCTGTACGGCGGCCAGAGCTTCGGCCAGCAGGTCCGGGCGCTGCAGCGCGGCATCGACGTCGTGGTCGCCACCCCCGGGCGGGCGCTGGACCACATCCGCCGCGCCACCCTCGATCTCGCCGGCGTGACGACCGTGGTGCTCGACGAGGCCGACGAGATGCTCGACATGGGGTTCGCCGAGGACATCCAGGCGATCCTCGCGGCGACGCCGGCCCAGCGCCAGACGATGCTCTTCTCGGTGAGCCTGCCGCGGCCGATCGTGGCGATCGCCAAGCGCCATCTCACCGACCCGGTCGAGATCGCCGTCGCGCGCGAGCGCGGCGCGGCCGGCGCGCCGCCGCGCGTGCGGCAGACCGCCTACATCGTGGACCGCGCGCACAAGCTCGCCGCCCTCGGCCGGCTGCTCGACGTCGAGAACCCGGCCTCCGCCATCGTCTTCTGCCGCACCCGCATCGAGGTGGACCAGCTGTCCGAAACGCTCGCCGCGCGCGGCTACCGCGCCGAGGCGCTGCACGGAGGAATGGCGCAGGACGAGCGCGAGCGGGTCATGGGCCGCCTGCGCGCCGGCGCGGCCGACCTGGTGATCGCCACCGACGTCGCGGCGCGCGGCCTCGACATCGAGCAGCTCTCGCACGTCTTCAACTTCGACGTCCCCTCGAACCCGGAGGCGTACGTGCACCGTATCGGCCGGGTGGGCCGGGCGGGCCGGGCGGGGATCGTCGTCACGCTCGCCGAGCCGCGCGAGCAGCGCCTGCTGCGCAACATCGAGCAGGCCACGAAGCAGAAGGTCGCCATCGAACGGTTGCCGACGATCTCCGATCTGAGGGCGCGGCGCCTGGAGATGACCCGCGCCGCCGTCCAGGCGCTGCTGGCCGAAGACGACCTCGAAGAGATGCGCGTGGTCGTCGAGTCGCTGGCCTCGGAGTTCGACATCATGCAGGTGGCGCTGGCGGCGGTGAAGCTGGCGCACCGGGCGGAGAACCGGACGGGCGAGGAGGCCGAGGAGATCCCCGCCCCGCGGCCCGAGCGGCCGCAGTCGGGTCGCGGGCCGGCGGGCGGGCGCCGCGGCGGACCTCCCGTCGGGGCGACCGAGCGGCCGCGGAGCCGGCGCGGGGCGACGCCGGACGGGGGCATGACGCGGCTCGTGTTCAACGTCGGCCGCCGGGGCGGCGTGCGGCCGCAGGACCTGGTCGGCGCCATCACCGGCGAGGCCGGCGTCGCGGGGAACGTGGTGGGGGCGATCGACATCAGCGACGAGTCCTCGATCGTCGAGGTGGCGGAAGAGGTGGCGACGCTGGTGGTGCGTCGCCTGCGCGGCGCCCGCATCAAGGGGACGAGGGTTTCGGTGCACACGGCGTGAGCCGCCGGCCCGCCGCGTGAAGGACCGGTCGCGGATGCCTGCAACCGAGGTCGGCCGGCGTACGATTGGCGGACCCGCCATGCGCGACTCTGCCTCGCTTCGGATCGCCGTCCTCGTCCTCGCACTGGCGACGGTCGCCGTCGCCGCACACGGCCAGGAGCCGAAACCCGCGAGCCTGACCGTACAGGGGTTCGCGAGCAACCCGGACGGCGTTCAGCTCACCTTCGCGTGGCGCTTCCACCCCGGCGACGACCCGGCCTGGGCCGAACCCGCGTTCGACGACGCGAACTGGGAACCGGTCGTGCCCGCCATGACGCCGGGCCAGCTCCCGTCCGGGGGTTGGCCGGGTCTCGGCTGGTTCCGGCGCCACCTCCGCGTCGAGCCGGCGCTCGATGGGGCGCCGCTTGTCGTTCGCGTCGAGGCGGCGGGAGATGCGGACATCTACGTCGACGGGAAGCTCGTCGGCCGTGCCGGCGCGCCGGCCGGCGGGACCGGCCTCGAGCCGCGGCCGCGACAAGGGCCGTGGCCGGTCGTCTTCTCAGCCCGGCCCGATCACGTCGTCGCGGTGCGGTATTCGTACGCCGGGCCCGGCGCCGCCGGAGCGGGGATCGGGTTCACCCTCTCCTTCCACGAGCCTGATGCGGTGGCGGCCGCCAGGGCCGCCGTCGCGCGCCGCAACGCCGCGCTGCTGGGCGCGCTGGCCGCGGTGCTGGTGTTCGTCGCGCTGCTGCACGGGGCGCTCTACTCCTTCTATCCCCGGTTGCGGGAGAACCTGTTCTACGCGCTGTTCATGGCCGTGTTCGCGCTGCTCGTGTTCCGCGACTACGGCAGCATGGAGCTCCCGCCCCCGGCGTGGGAGCCGCTGTTGAACCGGTTCATGACCCCGGCTCCGGTCGTCATCATCCTGCTCGGCCAGCTCACCTACTACGCCGTGCGGACGAAGCCGTTCCCGAAGAGCTGGAAGGTCTTCGCGGCCGTGGGCGTGCTGCTGGTACCGGCGGTCCAGCTCAGCCCGGAGCCGTACGCGACCCTGCTCTGGGCGGGGTACTTCGCCGCGATGCTGGTGGAGATCGTCAGGGTGGAGCGGAGCGGCGGGACGGTGGCGCGGGAGGGCGTCGCGATCCTCCTCGCCGGGATGGCGGTGCTGGCGGTGTTCATCGTTCTCCAGCTCCTGGTCAGCTTCCGCGTCCTTCCGCCTGTCGCCGGCTTCAACGCGGTGTACGTCTTCGGGGTGCTCGCGAGCGTCCTGACCATGTCGCTGTTTTTGGCGCGCACCTTCGCGCGCACGAGCCTGCACCTGGAGGCGCGCCTGGCCGAGGTCGAGTCCCTCACGGCGCAGGTCCTGGGCCAGGAGCGCGAGGCGCACCGCCACGAGCTGCGGCGGCGCCTGCTCGAGGCCGAGAACGAGCGCAAGAGCCGCGAGCTGGAGGCGGGACGGGCGCTGCAGCTGTCGATGCTTCCCGCCGCGCTGCCCGAGGTCGAGGGGCTCGAGCTCGCGGTCGCGATGAGCACGGCGAGCGAGGTGGGGGGAGACTACTACGACTTCCGCCCGGGACCGGACGGCAGCCTGGTCGTCGCGGTGGGCGACGCCACCGGCCACGGCATGGCCGCGGGGATCCTGGTCACCGCCGTGAAGGCGTTGTTCGCGACCCTCGGCGGCACGACGGGCCTCGCGCCGATGTTGGCCGAGAGCGACCGCGTCCTGCGCGGCATGAACCTCAAACACCTCCACATGTGTCTCGCCGTCGCGCGGATCCGGAGGCGCTGGGTCACCGTGTGCTCGGCGGCGATGCCGCCGCTCCTCCTCCGGCGCGCGGACTCGGGCGTGGTCGAGGAGCTGGGCGCCGGGGGGCTGCCGCTCGGGGGCGGGCTCTCCCCCGCGTACGAGGAGCAAAGCGCGGCGCCCGGCCCCGGCGACACGCTCCTGTTCGCAACCGACGGGTTCCCCGAGCTGCTCGATCCCGAGGGGACGCCGTTCGGCTTCGATGGGGTCGCGCGCGCCCTGCAGGCGGCCGGTGGCCTCCCCGCTCGCGACGTCGTCGAGCGCCTGCTCGCCGCGGCCGCCGCCTGGCGGGGCGGGCGCGAACAGGGCGACGACATCACGTTCGTCGTCGTCAGGATCACGAGCTAGGCTCGCACCGGAGGACGCCCGGACGGCGAGGCGTCGGGCGGTCGCGGCAGCGCCTCAGCCCGGCGGCACCGCCTCGGTCCCGACCGCCGGCCGGCCGGGAACCCGGCCGGCGCGCCACCTCTCGTAGAGCCGCAGGAGGACGACCCCGGCCACGACCAGCGCGCCGCCGGCGAGCTGGACAGCGGTCAGGCGCTCGCCGAGCACCGCGTAGGCGATGACGGCGGTGAACGGCACCTCGAGGGTGACGATCAGGTTGGCGACGCTCGACGGCAGGAGGCCCAGGCTGACGTTGTACAGCCCGAAGCCTGCGAGGGTCGGCCCTGCGGCGAGCAGGAAGAGGGCGGCCCAACCCGCGGCGGCGTCCCCCAGCCAGAGCAGGTCACGCGGGCGCGGCGCGGCGCCGGGAACGACCCCGCCCGCCAGGAGGTCGACGGCGAGCAGGACCAGCGCGGCGACGCCGAAGGTGTAGAGCACCGTCGTCCAGGGGTCGAGGCCGCGCTGCGAGGCGGAGCGCCCCATCAGGCTATACCCCGCGTAGCACAGACCGGAGAGGACGCCGGTCGTGATGCCCGTCAGGTTGGTGCGCCACGCCGCCGGGTCGAGGGCGCCGGAGACCACGGCGCACCCGGCCAGACTGACGGTCACCGCGACCAGCTTGCCCCATCCCAGCGGCTCGTCGAGCAGCCAGCGGCCGAGGAGGGCCGTGAAGGCGGCGGAGCTGTACACCAGCACGGTCGACAGGGCGGCCCCGTTGAGGGCGACCGAGAGGGTCCACGCGGCGTTGAACGTCGCCAGCATGAGGCCGTAGCCGGCGAGGTAGGGGAGGTGCCTTCTCGCGACCGGCAGGAGTGCGGGCCGCGCCGCCGCGAGGACGGCGAGCAGGGTGAGGAAGACGAGGCCGTCGCGCCAGAACGCCAGAACCAGCGCCGGCATGCGGTACGTCTGCGTCAGATGGCGGATGAATATCGCCGTGGTGGAGAGCACCGCGGCGCTGGCCAACGCGATGGCGTAGCCGCGGGCGGAGGAGAGGCCGGCGGGGGGGGCGGAGGGCACCGCGCCGTTGTAGCGCAGAACCGCGGCGGTGGCGAGAGGCCGCGGGGGTCGCGCGGGGAACGAAGAAAGGCCGGAGGCCCCGCGCGGCGGCCTCCGGCCTCGAGCCGTCGCCTCGCCCGGTCAGATCGTGAACGGGATCGCGACCCGGCCCTTGGGCAGGTCGATGAGCAGCTCGTAGCTCCCCTTCTGGACGCCGTCCGGCAGGAGGAAGAAGAGGCGGCCGAAGTTGTTGTGCCACTGGTCCAGCCAGGTCGACGGAAACGACAGCCCGTGCCCGCGCTCGGCGAAGTAGCCGATGCGACGGAAGCGATGCGGCGTGAGGTAGCTCATCGGTTCCCGGGTCGCATTGGCACGGGCGATGGTGCCAGCGAGCTGCGGGTAGTCGTTGCCGAACTCCTGCTGGGTCGCGAGCGGGACGACCGCGCCGTCCGGCGTGCGCAGGGCGATGAGGGTCCGCGACAGCTCGATCGGCTGCGTGGCGGCCGTCATCGCCGTGTCGAGCAACAGCCATCGCCCCGTGGGGTTCTGCTTGGCGAACCGGTAGGAGAGGGCGACGTCCACCTGCGGTCCCTTGTAGACGACCGCGGTCGCGCCGACCTGTCTGATCTCGGGAGCCGGGGCCGTCGTCGCCCAGACCGCCGCGTCGCACACCAGGCTCAAACCCGCGACGGCTCCCAGAACGGAAAAGCCGAAAAGTTTCCTCGTCATCTGGCCTCCCCGCCGGGCGCCCATGCCGGGACCCGGCCGCGGGCGGCGCGCCGGCGCCGCCCGTCCTTTCGTGGAAGCATGGATTGTGCCAAGGGGGTTCCGTCCGCGCGACCGGCTCCGCACGCCCGGGCTCGCCGCGGGCGCCGGGCGTGCGCGCGTGCGGCGTGTCCGGAGGTGAGGTCGGCGTGCCCGCCGCGGTGTCCACGCCGAGGGACAGCCGCGCGCTACGTCGCCGGGACACCGTCGCCGGTCGGCGGCACGGGCGGCGCCTCCAACGGGTAGTTGCGGCCGAACAGGTGCGCCTCGAACCAGGCGATCTCGCTGTTGATCTTGTGCAGGCGGTGCTTGAGCGTGCGCAGGCCGTGCGGCTCCCCGGGGAAGACGAGCAGCTCGGCCTCGACGCCGGCCGCACGAAGGGCGCGGAGCATCTCGACCGACTGCGCCGTCGGCACGCGGACGTCCTTCTCGCCGACCATGAGCAGCGTCGGGGTCGTGGCGCCGGCGACATGGGTGATCGGCGACTGCTCGAGGTAGAGCGCGAGCGGCGCCCCCTTCTGCCACGGCGAGCCGCCGAACCACGGCGTGCGGTAGGTGCGCGTGTCGCTCTGCCCGTACATCGAGATCCAATCCCCGGCCCCGGCGCCCGCGGCGGCGGCCTTGAAGCGGTGCGTCGTGGCCACCAGCCAGTCGGTCATGTGGCCGCCGGCGCTCCACCCCATCGCCGCCAGCTTGTCGGGGTCGGCAAGACCGGCGGCGACGAGCGCGTCCACGCCGGCGAGCACATCCTTGTCGGCCTGGTGGAAGTAGTGGCCGACCATGTCGCGCAGGAACGCGTCGCCGTACCCGGTGGAACCGCGGTAATTGGGGTCGAGCACCATGTACCCCTTGGCTGCGAGCAGGGGGGTGTACGTCGCCCAGCTCGCGAAGCGGAAGGTGGACGACGCCGCCGGACCGCCGTGGGTCTGCACGACGAGCGGCGCGCGCCCCCCCGCTTTCCAGTCGAGCGGGTAGGTGAGGAGGCCCTCCACCCGGCGGCCGTCCCGCCCCGCCCACGAGAACACCTCGACCCGCGGCAGACGGAACTGGGCGGCGAGCTCGTCGGCGAAGCGAGTGGCGCGGACGGGAACGCCCCCGGCCGCCGCCGAGGTCCAGACGTCCCCCGGGGACGAGGCCCCGCCGATCACCGCCGCCCAGACGCCCGACGCGGGGTCCACGTCGGCGGAGATGACCGAGGTGTCGCCGCCGGTCAACGGCGACCGGCGGCCGCTGGCGACGTCGAGCGCCGACAGGTGGACGCGCACGCCCGAGTTGGCCCACACGAGGATCGTCCCGCCGCCGCGCGACCACGCGGCGCCGTCGACCTCGTCCGCGGAGTCGTCGAGGAGCATGCGCGGCGTCCCGCCGGCGACCGGCACGACGAAGAGGTGGAGCTGGTAGTAGGGCTCGAAGCGCGCGTTGGTGGCCGCGGTGAAGAGCACGGTGCGGGCGTCGGGGGACAGCCCGATGCCGCGCTCGGCCACCTCGTTCGTGGTGATGCGGCGCGCCTCCCCGCCGGCGAACGGCCTGACGTAGATCTCGGATCGGTCGAAGTCGTCCACGAGCGGGGTCGGGGCGGCGGTGTAGACCAGCGTGGCGCCGTCGCGCGAGATCGCGTACTCGAGCACCGAGAAGCTCCCGTCCGTGACGCGCGTTTCGCTCTTCGTCGCGAGGTCGATCGCCCACAGATGGTCCTGCTTGTAGTCGCGGTCGTAGGAGACGACGTCCCCAAAGCGCGTCCGCGCCGCCTTCGCATCCTTGCCCTCAGCGTCGGCGGCGATGAACGCGATCCTCGCGCCGTCGGGCAGCCACTCGGGGTTGGACACCGAGGTCTCGTGCCTGGTGACCTGGATCGCCTCGCCGCCGCCCACCGGCTGGACGAACAGCTGCGCGGCGTCGCCGTCGCGGGTGGCGACGAAGCAGAAGCGGCTCCCGTCGGGCGACCAGCGCGGCGCGCCCTCGCCCTTCCTGCCGTTCGTCATTTGCACCAGGCCCGAGCCGTCGGCGCCCACCTTCCAGATGTGCGAGATCGGCTTGTCCTGCTCCCAGTCCGCCTGCGTGCGGACGAACAGCGTGGCGCCGCCGCCAGGCGCCAGCCGCACGTCCGACTGCGTCGGCACCGAGAGCAGGTCCACGGCGGTCATCGGCCGCGGCGGCGGGGCCGCGAGGGCGGTGGCGGCAAGGACGTTGACGAGCAGCAGGGCGATCCGTCGAGCGGGCATCGGGCGCTCCTTCCAGTCGAGCTCCGAGATCTTAGCGCGTCGCCGGGAGACCGCAGCCCTGCTACGCTTGCGGCGATGCGGATCGCGGACCTGCGCACCCCGGCGGCGCTCGTCGACCTCGACGCGCTGGAGCGCAACGCCGTGCGGATGGGGGCGAACGCGGCCCGTCTCGGGGTGCGGCTGCGGCCGCACGTGAAGACCCACAAGACGCTGGAGGCGGCTCGCCTCCAGGTGCGCGGGCAGTTCGGCGGGATCACGGTGTCGACCCTCGCGGAGGCGGCGTTCTTCGCGGCCGGCGGTTTCTCCGACATCACGTACGCGGTGCCGGTGGCGCCCGCGAAGCTGGCCGACGCGGCCGAACTCGCGGGCAGGATCGAGCGCCTCAACCTGCTGGTGGACCACCCCGATGCCGCGGCCGCCGTCGAGACGTGCGCCCGCGAACGACGCGCGGTCCTGTCGGTGTTCCTCAAGGTCGACTGCGGCTACCACCGCGCCGGGGTCGACCCGACCCGCGCGGAGAGCGCGGCACTCGCGGCTGGTCTCGCGGCCTCGCCGCACCTCGATTTCCGCGGCATCCTCACCCACGCCGGACACTCGTATCGCTGCCGCGGCGCGGACGACATCCGCACGGTCGCGGCGCAGGAACGCGACGTGATGACCCAGTTTGCCGGCCGGCTGCGCGCCGCCGGCGTGCGCGTCGAGGAGGTGAGCATCGGCTCGACGCCGACGCTCGCCGTCGCCGACGACCTTTCCGGCGTCACCGAGGTGCGCCCCGGCAACTACGCGTTCTTCGACGCGACGCAAGCGGCGATCGGAAGCTGCGCGCTGGACGACGTGGCGTTCTCGGTGCTGGTCACGGTGATCGGGCGCTACCCGGAGCGGCGCGAGCTGTTGCTGGACGGCGGCGCGCTGGCGCTCTCCCGGGATCCGGGTCCGGCGCACGTGGACCCCGAGTGCGGCTACGGGGTGGTCTGCGCCGCCGGCGGGGCGCCGCTGCCGGGATGGCGCGTCGTGTCGCTCTCGCAGGAGCACGCCCTGGCGCGTTCGGCGCAAGGTTTGCCCGCGGCCGCGTTCCCGATCGGGTCGCGGCTGCGCGTCCTGCCCAACCATTCCTGCCTGGCCGCGGCGCTGTTCGAACGCTACGCGGTCGTGCGCGGCGACCTCGTGGTCGACGAGTGGCGCCCGGCACGAGGCTGGTGACGGCGGGACGGCCCGGCGGCCGGAGTCAGGCCGGCGCCTGCTCCGGCTGGGCGGCCGTCGGCACGGTCAGAACCGGGGGCGTCCGCCGCCCGGCCGGCCGCGGTCGCCGCGGTCGTCGCGGTCCCCGCCCCGGTCGCCGCCGAAGCCCCCGCGGTTGCCGCGGTAGCCGGCGCCGCCGCCCTCCCGGGAGCGCGCCTCGTTGACGACGAGCTTGCGGCCCCCGACTTCCTTGCCGTTCATCCCGGCGATCGCGGCCTTGCCGTGCAGCGGGTCGAGGAACTCGACGAACCCGAACCCGCGGGAACGCCCCTTGCGCGGATCGACGATCACGGTGGCGGTGCCGACGGCACCGAACTCGGCGAAGAGCTCGCGGAGCTCCTCCTCCCTGGCGTCGAACGGAATGTTTCCGATGTAGAGCTTCATCTGGCGACTCCTTTGCTGTGTCGGGCCGTTGCCGGAGCGGTCCAGCCCCCAACGGCCGCGGTTCGAGACGATGGCGGGGGAACGCAGCGACGCACCGCCTACCGGCCTGCGTTCCTGCGCTGGTTGGATGAGCGGTAGCGCGCGCGCGCGCCGCCCGGCGCCGCCGCGGGATGGGCCGAAACCTTGTTGCCGGCCGACCCCGAGGGGGTGCCGTTGCGGGCGCGCCGTTCGGCGTTGACCTTGGCGCGCGCGCGCTCGCCGGCCTTTTGCGCGCGGATCGCCGCGATGCGCTCGGCGATGGGGACCTCGAGGGCGGCGGCGGGCTTCTCGGCGTAGTCGAACCCGTCGATCGTGCGGCGCGCGATCCGGCGGCCGACGACGCGCTCGATCGCGGCGATCGCCGGCTCGTCGTCGGGCGAGACGAAGGTCACGGCGCTCCCCGTCGCCTCGGCCCGCGCCGTGCGGCCGACGCGGTGGATGTAGTCGTCCACCTGCGCCGGCACGTCGAAGTTGATCACGTGCGGCAGGTCGGCGACGTCGATGCCGCGGGAGGCGAGGTCGGTGGCGACCAGGACGCGCAGGCGTCCGGTCTTGAACGCCTTGAGCGCGGCCTCGCGCTGCGGCTGGCTGCGGTTGCCGTGAATGCGGTCGCAGGAGATCCCGGCCTTGTCGAGGACCAGGGCGAGACGGTTGGCGCGATGCTTGGTGCGGGTGAAGACGAGCGCCGTGCCGACCTCGTCGCGGCGGAGCAACTCGACGAGCAGCTTCGACTTCAACTTCTCGGGCACGGGCAGCACGGCGTGGCTGATGCCGGTCGCCGGGGTCGCGCGGCGCTCGACGTTGATGCGCGCCGGGTCGCGCAGCATGTCGCGCGAGAGCTGGACGATCGGCTGCGGCAGCGTGGCCGAGAACAGCATCGTCTGCCGGCTCGCCGGCAGCTTGGCGAGGATGCGCCGGATATCGGGGAGGAACCCCATGTCGAGCATGCGGTCGGCCTCGTCGAGGACCAGGACTTCGAGGCGGTCGAAGCGGGCACAGCCCTGACCGATGAGATCGAGCAGGCGGCCGGGGGTGGCCACGACGACGTTGACCCCGGCGCGCAGCGCGCGCTCCTGCGGGCCCTGTTTGACGCCGCCGAAGACGGTGGCGGAGGTCACGCGGCTGTGGCGCCCGAGGGCAAGCAGGTGCTCGTGGATCTGGGCCGCCAGCTCGCGGGTCGGGGTGAGCACGAGGGCGCGCGTCCCGGGCTCGGTGCGGCCATGCAGGCGCTGCAGGATGGGGAGGACGAAGGCGGCGGTCTTGCCGCTGCCGGTCTGCGCGGCTGCCAGCACGTCGCGCCCGGCGAGGGCTTCGGGCAACGCCGCCTGCTGGATCGGCGTCGGGTCGGTGAATCCGAGGTCGGAGATCCCCCGCACCAGCGAGGGGTCAAGGTTGAACGCTGAAAAACTCATCGGCACACTGCTTCTTTCTGCGGGCGCACACGCGCCAGACGCGGCGCGCACCGTCGTGTTCGTTTCCGGCTGATTGGGGAACGGGAGACTTGCCGGCGAGGCTGCCGTCCGGGCCAGGGGAGGCCCTGCTTGGGTCCATCACCCCCGCGGCCGACGATGCCGGCCCCGGCGGGCACCACACTCTCTCACGGTTTCGCGTTTCTGGCAATCCGCCCGGTTCGGCCGCCCGCCGCCGGCCCCGGCGGGCTACTCCTGGACCACGATGGCCGGCGTCTGCTCCGGGAGCACCTCGCCGATCACGGCGGCGCCCTCGACGCCCCGTGCGGCGAGCACCGTGAGCAGCGTCTCCGCCCGGTCGCCGGCGACGGAGATCAACAGGCCGCCGGAGGTCTGGGCGTCGTTGAGGAGGAGCCGTGTCACCTCGGGGACGCCGTCGGCGTAGCGCACCGACGGCTCCGTGAAGGCCCGGTTGTCGAGCGTCCCCCCCGGCACGACGCCGGACGTCGCCAACGCGAACGCGCCCGGGAGCGCCGGCACCCGTCCGGCCTCGATCCGAGCCGCCGCGTGCGAGCCGCGCATCATCTCCAGCAGGTGGCCGAGCAGGCCGAAACCGGTGACGTCGGTGCACGCGTTGACCCCGGTCGCCGCCATCGCCTCGGCCGCGGCCCGGTTCAGCGCCGCCATGACCTCGACCAGCCGTTGCGCGTGGTCGGCCTCGAGCAACCCGCGCTTCATGGCGGTCGCGAGGATGCCGGTACCGAGCGGTTTGGTCAGCACCAGCGCGTCGCCGGGGCGGGCGTTGCTGTTGGTGAGGATTGCGCCGGGGTCGATCACGCCGGTCACCGTCATGCCGAACTTCGGCTCGGTATCCTCGATGGTGTGGCCCCCGATGATCGCGACGCCCGCTTCCTCCGCTTTGGCCTGCGCGCCGCGCAGGATCGCTTCGAGGACCTCCGTCGGCAGCCGGTTGCTGGGGAAGGCGACGATGTTGAGGGCGAACAGCGGGGTGCCGCCCATCGCGTAGATGTCGGACAGCGCATTGGCCGCGGCGATCGCCCCGAACTGGAACGGGTCGTCCACCACCGGGGTGAAGAAGTCCACCGTCTGGACGATCGCGGTGCGCTCGTCGATGCGATAGACGGCGGCATCGTCGCTGGTGGCGGTGCCGACCAGGACCCTGGGATCGGATGACGCCGGCAACCGCTTCAGGACCGCCTCGAGCAGCTGCGGCCGCAGCTTGCACGCACACCCCAACCCGTGGGTGTACTGCGTCAGGCGAACCGCGCTCCCGTCGATCGCCGGCGCCGCCGCCGCGTCCGGCCGCAGCCGTTCGACGACCCGGGCGACCTCGTCCACCGCCCGCTCGATCTCCCGCGCCGTGGTGAAGCGGCCGACCGAGAAG
>SCRJ01000083.1 GCA_004298115.1 Acidobacteriota bacterium | reverse complement strand
GTCGGGCGTGCCCTCGGGGTAGCCCGTGAGAATCCAGCACTCGCTCTGCAGAGTCGTCATCGCGCTCTCCTCTCGGTCGGTCCGGCCTTCGCTCCACGCGCAGGATAGCGAAGATCGCCGGCCCGAGAGGACGTGACGCGGGACCCGGCCAGGAGGTGCGACGTCGCGGGCCCGGAGGGAAAGCCCGGGCATCGGCCCAGGGGAGGTGTGCTAGCCTCGAGCGGAATCAAGAGGCGCCTGGGCGGAGGGAATCCGCCGACGGGAGACGTACGATGAGCGCTCCGGCCGCGAGCCCGCAGGACCCCGCGGTGAGGTCGAGGGGACAATCGGCGACCCAACTCCTTCGCCGGCGAATCGGGGACGCACGGCTGGGCGAGCTGCTCGGCCGGGTGACGTTGACGGCGGAGCCCCACGCCACGGCGCCGCTCGAGGCGCCCTTTTCCGGAGAGCCCGTCTTCGACGTCCCACTGGGCACGGCGGCCGACATCGAGGAGGCGGCGACGCGGGCGCGGCGGGCGCAGGTCGCGTGGGCGGCGACGCCGTTCCGGGCGCGCGCGAGGATCTTCCGGCGCTACCACGACCTCGTCCTCGAGCGGCAAGCCGAGGTGCTCGACCTCATCCAGCTGGAGACCGGCAAGGCCCGACGCCACGCGGTGGAGGAAGACCTGGACGTCGCGATCAACTGCCGCCACTACGTCTATCACGGCGGGCGCGAGTTGCGCCCGCACCGCCGCCGCGGCGCCCTGCCGTTCCTCACCGCCTCCTGGGAGCTGCACCCTCCCCTGGGCGTCATCGGCTTCATCACTCCGTGGAACTACCCGCTGGCGCTCGGCATCTCGGACGCCATGCCGGCCCTGCTCGCCGGCAACGCCGTCATCCTGAAGCCCGACCAGCAGACGCCCTTCACGGCGCTTTGGGGCGTGGACCTGCTGCTCCAGGCCGGATTGCCGCCCGACCTGTTTCAGGTCGTCACCGGACGCGGCCGCGAGCTGGGCGGGCCGCTCATCCGCCGCGTCGATTTCATCTGCTTCACCGGCAGCACCTCGACGGGGCGGATCATCGCCGCCCAGGCGGGGGAGCGGCTCATCGGCTGCTCCCTCGAGCTCGGCGGGAAGAACCCCCTCATCGTCCTCGGGGACGCCCACCTCGACGCCGCCCTCGAGGGCGCCGTCCGCGCCTGCTTCGCCAGCAGCGGCCAGCTGTGCATCTCCACCGAGCGGCTATACGTCGAGAAGCGCATCTACCGGCCGTTCATGGAGCGGTTCGCGGCGCGCGTGCGCAGCATGAAGCTGGGCGCCGACGACAGCTTCGACACCGAGATGGGGTCGCTGACCTCGAAAGACCAGGCCGACAAGATGCAGTCCCACGTCGAGGACGCGGTCGGCAAGGGGGCCACGGTGGTCGCCGGGGGGCGGCGCCGGGCCGATCTGGGCCCGTACTTCGTCGAGCCCACGCTGCTCGAGAACGTGACGCCCGCGATGAAGGTCTTCGCCGAGGAAACCTTCGGGCCGCTGGTGTCGGCCTACGCCTTCGACAGCGACGACGACCTGGTCGAGCGGGCCAACGACTCCTGCTACGGCCTGAACGCCAGCATCTGGACGCGGGACACGGGTCGGGGCCGCCGCATCGCGGCGAGGCTCCGGACGGGCACCGTCAACGTCAACGAGGGCTACAAGGCGGCGTGGGGGTCGGTCGACGCGCCGATGGGCGGCTTCAAAGACTCGGGGCTGGGGCGCCGCCATGGCGTCTACGGCCTGCTCAAGTACACCGAGGCCCAGACCGTTGCGGTGCAGCGCTTCATGCCGATCGCGCCCCCGGCGGGCATGACCGAGGAGCGCTTCGCCCGCGTCCTGACCTTCATGGTGGGAATGCTGCGCCGGATCCCCGGCATCCGCTAGGACGCCCCACAGACGGTGAACCAAAGTGAACGTACGCCCTCGGATTCAAATTAGCGGACGTAAATGTGGTGCCGCTTTGCTCCTTGTTCCTCGACGTGAGGAACAGCAGGCTCGCGTGCAAGTGACATAAGTCTTGCGGGCAGAGTTTGGCAGGCTTCGGTTGCGGCGCAGTGTCGCGGTCGGGCTAATGGTCTGCTTGGTGGTTGAGCTGGCCTTCGTCGCCGGTGATCAGCGCCTCCGCGGGCGCGTTGCACGCGAGGCGACCGAAATGGTCCACCGTTCTAGTGTGCCCGAAGGCTGCCACTCGTGGGACGTCCGTGAGATGCCACCAACATCGGCGCCGCGCTCGCCCACGCCAGGCGAGAGATCGAGCGCGCGAACCCCGAGACCCCCCACCGCGTGTTCGGCGCGGCCGACTGGGGCAATCGGAAAATTCTAAGCGATGAAAACCTCAAGGACCTCAGCGAAGGGTTGTCGCAGATCTCCCTCGGTAACAAGGCGGTTCTCTCCGACATCCTCGGCGGCGTCTACGAGTATGTGTGTGAAGGACATCACCAAGACGCTGCTGGGAGCCCTGGCCAAGTGGTGTTTCGCCGGGAACGAGACGAGGCTCGAGGAGCCTCGGGTGTCTCAGGGTCACTCTCCGTTCACGGTTGGCACCGTAGCCGGCGCCGCTGGCTTCGCGCGCCAAGTGCGGTATACGGCGATGGCGCCGACGACGACGAGCGCGGCGAGCACACCGCACCACATGATGCCGATCGTTTCCCCGACCGCGAGCCCGACGACGGTCGAGGTGCTAGGTCCTACGGGCGAGAATCCCGGAGGAACGTCAGAGTAGTCCTTGGGGTGGTAGCGCATGCCCCGGCTGACGGCGTCGAGGACGCTGTACCCGAAGCTGATCCCGATGTCCCACCCGATGAAAACCTTGATGCCATGCTTGGTCATATCACTTGTCCCTTCTCAGGTTCTCACTAGTGCCGCGTATCACCATCCCACGATCACCTGCAGCCGTTGCCAATGCCGGCCTACAACGCGATTCGGTAACACAGTCGTGACATCGTGATACGCGGTACCCATTTCTTGATTTAGCGCAAGGGCACTGGCCCAGTAACGCAGAACCCCCCGGATCTCTCCGAGGGGTCAAGGGCGCCCCGTGGGGCGTTGCCTGCGTGACGAAAGTCCTTACTGTAACCAGCAGGGCAATCGCCGCTCAAGTACACTGGGTGTAGTATCCACGTTGGATCTGGCCTGTCAAGTTCGTCTCATGTAGGAACTCTTTTGGGAGGCGACATGGTTAGGAAGCAGACAGCTGCTGGACAGCCGGCATTCGACTACATCCTTGGCTTGGACCTTGGGGCGAGTTCGATTGGGTGGGCCGTGATCAAGACGTCCAGTGGCACCCCGATCGGCCTGGCGAGAGCAGGAGTCCGAGTCTTCGAGGCCGGCCTCGCGGGCGATTTGGAGAGTGGACGAGCAGAACCCCGGAACGTCAAGCGGCGGCTGGCTCGCCAGGCGCGTCGTCAGACCGATCGTCGCCGGCGCCGCCTTCGGCGGGTGTACCGCATCCTGCAGCGCGCCGGTTTGTTGCCGGCAGGTGAGTCGGGAGATGTGATCCCGGCCCTGGACGGCCAGCTCTTTGAGGTCCACGCCGCCGCCACCAAGAGCGAGGCGGAGCGCCACCGACTTGCGCAGGTCATGCCGCTTTGGCTGCGCGCCCGGGCGCTCGATCACAAGCTGGAGCGGCAGGAGCTTGGGCGGGCCCTGTTTCACCTGGCGCAGCGACGGGGGTTCCTCAGCAACCGGAAGTCTGCGCCGAAAGAGGACGAGGACGAAGGGAAGCTCAAGCATTCGATAAGCGAGCTCGCCGAGGAGGTTACGGGTTCCGGCGCTCGTACCCTCGGCGAATACCTTTCTCGGCTCGACCCCGAAGAGGCGCGTATCCGCACCCGCCCGACCTCTCGGGTGATGTACGAGAGCGAGTTCGAGGCGATCTGGGAGACGCAAGCCAGGTACGCCCCTCAACTCCTCACCGAGGCGCTGAGGATCGAGTTGCGGGAGGCGATCTTCTATCAACGACCCCTTAAGAGTGCGGCAGGGTTGATTGGCGCCTGCGAGCTCGAGCCGGACCGGCATCGCGCGCCATGGGCCCTACTGGACGCGCAGCGCTTCCGCCTCCTGCAGATGGCGAATAACACCCGGCTCATCGACCTAGAAACCGGTGAGGAGCGGCCGTTGGCCGGGAGCGAGCGCGAGCGACTCGTATCCGCCCTGGAGCGTCAAGCTCAGATGACCTTCCCTGCCGCAAAGAAGCTATTGGGGTTCAAGCCGAAGCAGGTGCGGTTCAACCTCGAAGTGGGCGGCGAGGCAAGGTTCCTCGGCAACCGGAGTGCTGCCGCCATCGCAGAGATCTTCGGGGAGCAATGGTGGAACATGTCCCAAGGCCAACGCGAGGCCGTGGTTGAGGACGTCCTCACGATAGAGTCCGAGGATGCGCTGGCTCACCGCGGATTTCATCATTGGAAACTGAGTCGGCGGGCTGCGGACGCCCTGGCGGTCGTGCGGCTGCAGCCGGGGTACTGCTCGTTCTCTCGCGTCGCGCTCACCAAGCTGCTTCCCCATTTGGAGCAAGGACTCTCGGTGGCTGAAGCGTGCGACCTCGCCTACCCTGATCGGCGGGCGAGCGCGGTGCCGCACGACGAACTGGCCCGCCTAGAGGAGGCCCTCCCCTCGCTGCGGAACCCGGTTGTGGGCCGGGTACTGACCGAGCTCCGCAAAGTCGTGAACGCGATCGTCCGAGCATACGGCAAGCCGTCGGTCGTCCGCATTGAGCTTGCGCGCGAGGTCAAACGGAGCCGGCGGGGGAGGGAAGAAGCGGCACGCCGTATGCGGCAGCAGGAACAGCGCCGTAAGGTGGCCGCCGCGCTCTTACTGCAGGACGCAGGCATCGAGCACCCAACCCGCGACGACATCGAAAGGGTTCTTCTTTGGCAGGAATGCGGGGGCCAGTGCCCCTACACGGGGAAGCCAATCTCGTTCGGGAAGCTCTTCGGGCCGCACCCCGAGTTCGATGTCGAGCACATCCTCCCGTTCTCGCGATCGTTTGACAATAGCTTCGTCAACAAGACGCTGTGCCACGCGGAGGAGAACCGCCGCATCAAGACCAACAGGACTCCGTACGAGGCCTATCACGACACCCCGCGGTACGACGAGATCCTCGGTCGCGTGCGCGCCTTTTCCGGGGATAAGGCTCGCGAAAAGCTGCGCCGGTTCCAGGCCGCAGAGATCGAGGGGCTTGACGAGTTTACGAGCCGCGAACTGAACGACACCCGCTGGGCCAGCCGTCTGGCGGCCGACTACCTCGGGACGTTGTTCGGCGGGCGCGTTGACGCCAATGGCACGCTGCGAGTGCAGGTGTCCTCCGGCCAGCTGACCTCCTTCCTTCGTGGTGCATGGGAACTCAACCGCGTGTTGTCCAGTAACGGTGCAAAGAGTCGCGAGGATCACCGGCACCACGCGATCGACGCAGTGACGATTGCGCTCACGGCCCCAGGCGCGGTCAAGGCGCTTTCGGATTCCTCCGAGAAGGCCTGGGCGCAGCGGCGGCGCCTCTTCTCGCACCTCGCGACGCCGTGGCCGAACTTCGATCCCGAAGTCAGAGATGTCATCGGGGGACTCAATGTTTCACACCGGGCCGATCGGCGAGTGAGTGGGGCCCTTCACGACGAGACCCTGTACGGCATAGCCCCTGAGAAGGGAGCGGTCGTCGTCCGGAAGCCAGTCCATGCCCTCACCGAGAGGGAGGCCCATGGGATCGTCGACGAGGCGGTGCGGACGGCGGTGCAAGAGAAGAGGCGCCTTCTCGGCGATTTCAAGAAGTTGGAACAAGATCCGCCAACCCTGATCTCGCGTGCTGGAAAGCGTGTACCGATTCGGAGGGTGCGGATTCGCAAGCACGAGCGGGTCGTGCGGGTCGGCAAGGGGCCGCGGCAGCGCCAGGTTATTGAGGGCTCCAATCACCACATCGAGATCGTTGCCGAAGTGGATGCCGAGGGGCGGGAGACCCGATGGATCGGACGAGTCGTCTCGATGCTCCAGGCATCTGTGCGGCTTGCTTCGCACCCGCCCGTGCCCGTCGTTGACCGAACGGTTGGGGGCGAGGAGCGCTTCAAGTTTTCGCTCTGTCGTGGGGATGGGGTGCTCCTTGGTGATGAAGAGAATGCGAAGCTCTGGATCGTCCAGAAGCTCTCGGCTAACCAAACAGGCGCAACCACGATCGTGCTAAAGCCTCCCGCCGATGCTCGCAAGGTCAATGAGATCCCGACCCAGGGACGCATCCACTCCCCCAACACCTTGCGGAAGGCTGGCGCTCGCAAGGTGGTGGTTGATCCGGTCGGAACCGTTCGAGATGCTCGCGACTGAACGCGTCGTTGAGATCGCTGAGGGCGGCACGCGGTTGTCTGTTTCGAGCGGCGCGCTTGAGGTGACACGCGATGGTCTTCAATTGGCGGCGATCCCCCTCTCGGACATCGCTGTTGTTTTGGTTTCCCACCCGGCCGTCACTCTCACCCAGGCCGTCCTGACTGGTCTTGCCGAGTCCGGCGCAGCGTTCGTCGCGTGCGACGAGCGGCGCCATCCAGCCGCGATGCTGCTGCCGCTGCACGGACATTACGTGCAGGGCGAGCGCATCGCGTTGCAGGTCGAGGCCCCGAAACCCCGCCTCAACCGGATCTGGCAGCAGGTGGTGCGCGCCAAGATCCGGGCCCAGGCAAGACTCCTCAGTGATCTCCATGGCTCTGACCAGGGGCTTGGCACTCTCGTCGCCCGTGTTAAGTCGGCTGACCGTGCGAATGTCGAAGCCCAGGCCGCGCGGCGCTACTGGCCGCTTCTCTTCGACAATCCAGATTTCCGCCGCGAGCGTGACGCGGCCGACCAAAATCGGCTGCTTAACTACGGGTACGCGGTACTCCGTTCGGTCGTCGCCCGTGGGATTTGCGCGGCCGGGCTCCACCCGTCGATCGGCATCCACCATCACAACCGCTACGATGCCTTTCGTCTGGCCGACGACCTCATGGAGCCGCTGCGGCCCAAAGTGGACAGGGAGGTCGCGATCATAGTGGCCGAGCATGGCGGCGGCGTCGAAATGGGCGGTTCTGCCAAGGCCAGGCTGGTCGAGGCAGCGCTGGGGGAGGTCGTCCTCGATGGCGACACACGGTCGATGCCGGACGCCGTGAGTCGCATGAGCACTTCGCTGGTGGATGTGCTTGCGGGGGAGCGACGTGCCATCGCAATCCCCGAAGTCTGATGGGGCGAAAGCCGCGTCCGGCGATGTCGGAGTACGCAAGCGTGTGGTTGATCGCCATGTTCGATCTTCCGGTCAAAGAACGGGATGAGAGGAGAGAATACCGCCAGTTTCACGACCTCCTCGTCAGCGAAGGGTTCCTTCGGCTCCAGTTTTCCGTTTACGCCCGTTACTTCCAATCGGAAGAGGCAAGCGAGGCGCGCCGGCGCCGCCTGTGCGTCAGCCTGCCCCCGGGCGGCCAGGTGCGCTTGCTGTCCGTTACCGATCACCAATTTGGCAAGATGGAGGTGTTCCACGGAAAACTGCGGGCTGAGCCCGAGCGAAGGCCCGAACAATTGTCGCTTTTCTGAGGCGAGGAGAGAGCGAACCACCGGCGTTGCAGCATCTTGCCGGTGGTCCAGTGTACTTGAGCGGCGACTCCCTGCCGGCCACAGCGCTCTCGCCGCTGTTGCCGTAGGCGATGGCAGTGTACTTGAGCGGCGACTCCCTGCCGGCCACAGCCTGAGCGAGGTAAACAAGCGCAGTGCCGAGAGTGTACTTGAGCGGCGACTCCCTGCCGGCCACAGCCAGTCCTCGCCCGACGTCGAGGCCCTGGTGAGTGTACTTGAGCGGCGACTCCCTGCCGGCCACAGCTCAAGTTCCATCGCGGTCGGGAAGGCACCGAGTGTACTTGAGCGGCGACTCCCTGCCGGCCACAGCCCTTACCTGTCGTGTACAACGTTTCCAAGCAGTGTACTTGAGCGGCGACTCCCTGCCGGCCACAGCCGGCGCCACATCGGCCAGCCGCCGGCGACGAGTGTACTTGAGCGGCGACTCCCTGCCGGCCACAGCTCGAGTGCCTTGACGCCTCCGGCGGTGTCAAGTGTACTTGAGCGGCGACTCCCTGCCGGCCACAGCGTGCACGCGCACGTCGGCGACCCGGTCATGAGTGTACTTGAGCGGCGACTCCCTGCCGGCCACAGCTCGTTGAACGGAGACCCCACCTACCAGCGGAGTGTACTTGAGCGGCGACTCCCTGCCGGCCACAGCCTGCAGCGTGTCGACCACGATAGGCGGGAGAGTGTACTTGAGAGGCGACTCCCTGCCGGCCACAGCGTTGTGAGCGGCGGTACTGGCCTTGCGTCAAGTGTACTTGAGCGGCGACTCCCTGCCGGCCACAGCGAGTCGTCAGTGTGGGCCGAGGATTCCGACAGTGTACTTGAGCGGCGACTCCCTGCCGGCCACAGCCGCCTGCCCGATGGCGAGGGCGACGATGCCAGTGTACTTGAGCGGCGACTCCCTGCCGGCCACAGCCGCAGAGCTCGAGGGGTGGCGCCAGCTCTGAGTGTACTTGAGCGGCGACTCCCTGCCGGCCACAGCTGGGGCATGGGATGGGTCGCGCGCGGGAAAGTGTACTTGAGCGGCGACTCCCTGCCGGCCACAGCTCGGACGGCGATGACCCCCACCAGTCCTCGAGTGTACTTGAGCGGCGACTCCCTGCCGGCCACAGCTTCCGGGAGACCTGGGCGCGCATCTTCCGGAGTGTACTTGAGCGGCGACTCCCTGCCGGCCACAGCTCGTCGGGAGTTGCGGTGGCGTCGGCCTTGAGTGTACTTGAGCGGCGACTCCCTGCCGGCCACAGCTCGGTCGGCGTCGCGTATGCCGGGGAGAAAAGTGTACTTGAGCGGCGACTCCCTGCCGGCCACAGCCGCGGCGACGCGCACTGGTACGTCCGGTTCAGTGTACTTGAGCGGCGACTCCCTGCCGGCCACAGCCGCCACCTGCGCGGCCTTCACCGCGAGCGAAGTGTACTTGAGCGGCGACTCCCTGCCGGCCACAGCACCGCCAGCCGCAACTGCTTGCGCTCCTCGAGTGTACTTGAGCGGCGACTCCCTGCCGGCCACAGCGACCCAGCGAACATTGAACACTACGCCGGTAGTGTACTTGAGCGGCGACTCCCTGCCGGCCACAGCTCACTCACCCGGCTCAGGCCGAGAACGTGAAGTGTACTTGAGCGGCGACTCCCTGCCGGCCACAGCACTTCGAGCAGGATCTTGCCCACCTAGAGCAGTGTACTTGAGCGGCGACTCCCTGCCGGCCACAGCTGATCGCCCTCGTCCTAATCTACCTGCTGCAGTGGACTTGAGCGGCGACTCCCTGCCGGCCACAGCTGGACCTACACGCAGGGGTTGACCCTCTTAGTGTACTTGAGCGGCGACTCCCTGCCGGCCACAGCGCACCGGCATGGAACGCCTCAAACTTGTTGAGTGTACTTGAGCGGCGACTCCCTGCCGGCCACAGCGCGGGCTGCACGCACTGTCAACCGTGCCCAGTGTACTTGAGCGGCGACTCCCTGCCGGCCACAGCCGGTCATCGGGGACTCCCGGCTGGGACGTAAGTGTACTTGAGCGGCGACTCCCTGCCGGCCACAGCTTGACATCGAGGTAGTAGGTGGGCGCCATTAGTGTACTTGAGCGGCGACCCCCTGCCGGCCACAGCGCCGTTGTCGCGGGGCGACACTCCCCGAGCGGCTATGTAGAGTTGATTGCGGGAAGGGAGGCTACGACCGTGCCAACCCGACGCCGCAAGAAGAAGATCGACCCGTTCGACCAGCACGTCTGGCACCACCTCGCCGTCCTCGAGTGGCATGCGTCGTACAGCGGGCCGACGTGGGAGAAGCGCAAGGAACCCTACACGGATTGGCGGGACAGCAAGGAGAAGATCCGCATCGAGTACGACCTCGATCACGAGGACGACCTCTCGCTGGAGATGCGGGTCTTTGCCTACAAGGGCCCCGTGCTGGTCCGCAAGCGGGAGTTCAGGAAGTTCGAGTTTTGTATCTACAGCTGCACCGACGTGGGGGGCGGCCTGTTCCAGCTTTGCCCCGATGGCGAGCTGCGCGGCTGGGCGCGCTACCCGATTGCTGGCGTGCAGGCGCTGCTCACGCTGCTCAGCGCCGGACGGGCCGTTAAGCTTGTCGTTCACGCCTCCGAGTTCTGGCGAGGTCAGGCGCGAATTCACACCAACGGCGGCTGGTGCACGGCCGGCCATCCGAGCTTGGAGGAAGAAGAGATCCCCGAGGAGACATCGTAGAGGGAGGTGTGGCGGCGGTACGACCCAGGTACGACCCACGAAGTCACTGAGACAATTCGCAGGCGAACATGGCTGTGTTAAGTTGATATAGCGTAAGGTGTTACGAATGGCTGGGGAGCAGGGATTCGAACCCCAATACCGTGGTCCAGAGCCACGTGTCCTGCCGTTGGACGACTCCCCAGCACCGCTGGGACGCCAATTGTAGGCCAACCCTGACCGGTGTCAACTTCGGCGGGCCGGCGCCCCCGACGCTCGCAGGCCGCTTTCCCGGCGCGGCCGGCCCGCGTCACGCGCCCGGGCGGCGACTGGTAGACTCGCGTTGCCGGGCCGGATGTCCCGGCGCGAGCAAAGGTGGACACCCGACGATGGCCAACGTGGTGAGAACGCGAATCGCTCCCAGCCCGACCGGCGACCCGCACGTCGGCACGGCGTACGTGGCGCTGTTCAACTACGCCTGGGCGAAGAAGAACGGCGGCCAGTTCATCCTGCGCATCGAGGACACCGATCGCGAGCGCTCGAACCGGACCTCGGAGCGGATGATCTTCGAGTCGCTGCGCTGGCTGGGCTTGAGCTGGGACGAGGGGCCGGACGTCGGCGGTCCGTTCGGGCCGTACCGCCAGAGCGAACGGTTCGCGATCTACCGCGACCACGCGGAGCAGCTCGTCGCCAGGGGCGCGGCGTACCCGTGCTTCTGCACCAGGGAGCGCCTCGAGGGACTGCGCGAGGAGCAGCGCCGGCAGAAGGTCGCGCACGCGCTCGGCTACGACGGCCACTGCCGCGCGCTCGCGCCCGCCGAGGCGGCGAGGCGCCGCGCCGCGGGGGAGCCGCACGTGATCCGCCTGGCGATGCCGCGCGAGGGCGAGACCGCCGTCGCCGACCTATTGCGCGGCGAGATCCGGATCGACAACCGCCTGGTGGACGACCAGGTGCTGCTCAAGAGCGACGGCTTCCCCACGTACCACCTCGCCAACGTCGTAGACGACCACCTGATGGGGATCACCCACGTGATCCGCGCCGAGGAGTGGATCTCGTCCCTGCCGAAGCACGCCCAGCTATACCGCGCGTTCGGCTGGGAGGAACCGGTGTTCTGCCACCTGCCGCTGCTGCGCAACGCCGACAAGTCGAAGATCTCGAAGCGCAAGAACCCGGTGTCGCTCAACTTCTACCGCCGCGCCGGCTACCTCCCCGAGGCGATGCTCAATTACCTCGCCCTGATGGGCTGGGCGATCTCGGCCGACCGCGAGGAGTTCTCGCTTCCTGAGTTCATCGCGAGCTTCGAGATCGAGGACATCACCCTGGGGGGGCCGGTGTTCGACGTCGAGAAGCTCACCTGGATGAACGGCAAGTACATTCGCGCCCTTGCGGTGCCCGACCTCCTCGCCAAGTTGCGCGCCGACATCCTGAGCGACGACCACCTCACCAGGGTGCTCGCGCTCGCCCACGAGCGCGTCGAGAAGCTCGAGGATTTCGTCGAGTACGCGCGTTTCTTCTTCGTCGGCGAGATCGAATACGACGCCGAGGCGCGGGTCAAGCTCGTCGGCAAGAAGCGCACGGCGGCCGAAACCGCCGAAGCCCTCTCGCGGCTGCTCGAGGAGCGCCTCGACCCTCTCCTCGACTGGGAGGCGGCGCGCCTGGAGGCCGAGATGCGCGCGTTCGCCGAAGCGGCGGGTTGGAAGAGCGGCGACCTGTTCATGCCGGTGCGCATCGCCGTCACCGGGAAGGCCGCGACGCCGCCGCTGTTCGAGACGATGGAGGTGCTCGGGCGCGAGCTGTGCCGGCGCCGCCTGCGCCGGGCGGTCGAGACGCTCCGGAGCATGAACGCCGACCCGGGGCGCGGGCCCGCGCCGGAAGGGGTGTAAGCCCATGGATCTCACCGAGTCCCCCGCGCCGCTCGACTTCATCCGCGAGATCGTCGCCGCAGACCTCGCCAGCGGCAAGCACGGCACGGTCGTCACGCGCTTCCCGCCGGAGCCGAACGGCTACCTGCACATCGGTCACGCCAAGTCGATCTGCCTCAACTTCGGCATCGCCGCCCAGTTCGGCGGGCGCTGCCACCTGCGCTACGACGACACCAACCCGACGAAGGAGGAGCAGGAGTACATCGAGTCGATCGAGCGCGACGTGCGCTGGCTCGGGTTCGACTGGGGAACGCACCTCTACTTCGCCTCGGATTACTTCGAGCGGATGTACGCGTGGGGCGAGAGGCTGATCGGGAAGGGAAAGGCGTACGTCTGCGACTGCTCGGCGGAGGAGGTGCGGCAACGGCGCGGCACGCTCACCGAGCCTGGGCGCGCCTGCGGCCACCGCGAGCGCCCGGCCGCCGAGAGCCTCGACCTGTTCCGCCGGATGCGCTCGGGCGAGTTCCCCGACGGCGCGCGCACGCTGCGGGCGAAGATCGACATGGGGTCGGGCAACATCAACATGCGCGACCCGGTGCTCTACCGCATCCTGCACGCGCCGCACCCGCACGCCGGCGCGGCGTGGTGCATCTACCCGATGTACGACTACGCCCACCCGCTCGAGGACGCGATCGAGGGGATCACGCACTCGGTCTGCACGCTGGAGTTCGAGGACCACCGGCCGTTCTACGACTGGGTGATCGACGAGTGCGAGCTGCCCGAGCCGCACCCGCGCCAGATCGAGTTCGCGAGGCTGAACCTGACCTACACGGTGATGTCGAAGCGCAAGCTGCTGCAGCTCGTGCAGGAGGGCGTGGTCTCGGGGTGGGACGACCCGCGCATGCCGACGATCTCCGGGCTGCGCCGGCGCGGCTTCACCCCGGAGGCGATCCGCGATTTCGCCGACCGCATCGGCGTCGCCAAGCGCGACAGCGTCGTCGACGTGCAGCTCCTCGAGCACTGCTTGCGCGAGGACCTGAACCGCCGCGCGCCGCGCAAGTTCGCGGTGCTGCGGCCGCTCAAGCTCGTGATCGAGAACTACCCCGAGGGGCAGGTGGAGGCGTTCGACGTGCCCAACAACCCCGAGGACCCGGCCGCGGGCACGCGGGCCGTGCCCTTCTCGCGGGTGCTCTGGATCGAGCAGGACGACTTCCGCGAGACGCCGCCGCCCAAATACTTCCGCCTCTTCCCGGGCAACGAGGTGCGCCTGCGCTCCGCGTACCTCGTGCGCTGCACCGGCGTCGTCAAGGACGCCGCGGGCAACGTCGTCGAGGTGCGGGCCGCCTACGACCCCGCGACGCGCGGCGGCGCGACGCCCGACGGCCGCAAGGTCAAGGCGACGCTGCACTGGCTCTCGGCCGCACACGCCGTCCCGGCCGAGGTCCGCCTGTACGACCGGTTGCTCACCAAGCCCGACGCCGGCGACGTCGAGGAGGGGCGGGACTGGAAGTCCAACCTCAACGCCGACTCGCTCGAGGCCCTCGGCGACTGCTGGGTCGAGCCCTCGCTCGCCGGCGCCGCGCCCGGGGAGCGCGTCCAGTTCGAGCGCCTCGGCTACTTCTGCCTCGACCCCGACTCGGCGGCGGGCAAGCTGGTTTTCAACCGCACGGTCACGCTCCGCGACACCTGGGCGAAGATCGAGGAGAAGCAGAGAGGCTGAGAAGGGCGTGGTCCGTGGACCGTGGTCCGTGGTCCGATAAAGACCGTGGATCGTGGGTCGAGTGACCACTTTGACCCCACGACGCCCCGAAGTCGGTGCCGCGCAACCGTGAGCGGAGGCTACGGCTCGGCGTGTCCCTCGCCCGTCGTCGTGCGCTCGACGCCGTAGAACTCCAGTCGTTCCGAGTCGGCCCAGGCATCGATGGCATCTGCCGTCGCGCCGAGGTGGAGGAGCGCCTGCCGCGT
Organism: Acidobacteriota bacterium; assembly: GCA_004298115.1. GTDB lineage: Bacteria > Acidobacteriota > Thermoanaerobaculia > Thermoanaerobaculales > Thermoanaerobaculaceae > RBG-13-68-16. The sequence continues at coordinate 13,633 of SCRJ01000083.1, read as the reverse complement.
GGTCTCGAGGCCGGCCTCGAACCCGGGCTGTACGACCGCGAACACGCCGGCGCTCCGCAGCTGCTCGACGTGGTCCGCGCTGGCGGCTCGGGCCACGATGTGGACGAGCTCGTTGAGCGCTCGCGCCTGGACGATGATCGATCGGGAAACCACGATACCTGGGACCGTGACCAGGACCAGCCTCGCGGTCGCGATCCGGGCCGCCTCGAGGACGACCGACTGTGCCGCGTCCCCGAACACGACCGGGATTCCCGCCGCGTTGGCCTGGTCGATCCGGTGCTGGTCCAGCTCGACGATCACGCACGGGAGCCCGCGCCGGTGCAGGACCTCCGCCACATGAAGGCCGCCACGGCCCCCACCGGCGATGACGGCGTGGCCTGCGAGCCCCTCGCGAGGGAAATTGATCGTCTCCAGCGGTTCGTGCCGAAACCTCCGCCGCTTCAGGGCGTACAGGCGCGCCGTCTGGCCGGAGACGAGCGGGGTGAGGACCATGCTCACGACGGCGACGCTGAGGACGAGGAGTGGGCGTGGCGTGGCTGAGGTTGGGTGGCCGGAACGGTGGGGAGCGGTTTGGCGGAGAGGGGGGGATTGCGGGCGCGCGGCGCTCGGGTCGGGTGGCGCAGGCGCCACACACTGAAGATCGCGCGTGGTCGAGGCGCTCAACCCGGGTCGCTTCACATCGTGCTGTCTCGGACCCCGGTCTTTGATTGGCGGAGAGGGGGGGATTCGAACCCCCGGTCCGGGTTTACCCCGGACAACTGCTTAGCAGGCAGCCCTGATCGGCCACTCCAGCACCTCTCCGCAGTGGCCGCGAGAGTCTACTCCGCGGTCCAGGGGTGCGCAAGCAACCCCGGCGGCGCCCATCGGCTACGATGGGCCGCCATGGCAGGCGGGGCGCAGCGGGCGGTGCTGGTCACCGGGGCGACGGGGTACATCGGCGGACGCCTGGTCCCGCGCCTGCTCGAGCGCGGGTTTCGGGTGCGCTGCCTGGTGCGGTCGGCGCCCAAGCTGGCGACGCGGCCGTGGAGCGGCGGTCCGGGCGTCGAGATCGTCCAGGGCGACGCCGGCGACCGTGGGGCGTTGGCGGACGCGATGCGCGGGTGTGAAGCCGCGTACTACCTGGTCCACTCGATGATTGTCGCCGGCCGGGCGTACGAGGAGCGCGACAAACTGCTCGCGCGTCGTTTCGGCGAGGCCGTGGCCGGCGCCGGCGTCGGGCGGATCGTGTACCTCGGCGGCCTCGGCGAGGAGGGCGCGGGCCTTTCCCGCCACCTGGCGTCGCGGCGCGAGGTGGAGGCGGCGCTCGCCGCGGGCGGCGTCCCGGTGACGGCGCTGCGGGCCGCGATGATCGTCGGCTCCGGCTCGGCGTCGTTCGAGATCCTGCGCTACCTCGTCGAGCGCCTCCCCGTAATGGTGACCCCGCGCTGGGTGGACACGCCGTGCCAGCCGATCGCGGTGCGCGACGTGCTGCACTACCTGGTCGCCTGCCTCGACGCGCCGGCCACGGTCGGGATGACGCTCGACATCGGCGGCCCGGACGTGCTCCCCTACCGGGAGCTGATGCAGATCATGGCCGCGGCCCTCGGGCTCCGGCGGCGGATCATCGTGCCGGTTCCGGTCCTGACCCCGCGCCTGTCGTCGCTCTGGATCCACCTCGTGACGCCGGTCGGGAAGGAGATCGCCCGGCCGCTCGCCGAGGGGTTGCGCAACCCGGTCGTATGCCGCGACGACCGGGCGCGCGAGCTGATGCCGTGCGACCCGATGCCGGTGCGCGAGGCGATCGTCGCGGCGCTCGGGAGGGCGGAGCAGCACGAGGTGGAGACGTCGTGGCTGGACGCCGGGCCGATCCCAGGCGACCCGGACTGGGCGGGCGGGACGGTGTTCGAAAACCGGCGCGCCGCGGAGATCTCAGCGCCGCCGGCGGTCGTGTTCGCGAGCGTGTGCCGGATCGGCGGCGGCCACGGTTGGTACGCGGCCGACCTGTTGTGGCGGCTGCGGGGGCTGCTGGACCGCCTGGCCGGCGGCCCGGGGTTGCGGCGGGGGCGCCGTGACCCGGAACGGGTCGGTTTTGGGGACGCCCTCGATTTCTGGCGTGTCGTCGGCATCGTCCCCGACCGGACGCTCCGGTTGCGGGCCGAGATGAAGCTGCCCGGCGTCGCCGAGCTCGAGTTCGACGTCGAGCCGCCTCAGGCCTCGGGGGCGGGCTGCCGGCTCGCCCAGGTCGCGCGCTTCATGCCGCGCGGCCTCGCCGGGCTCGCCTACTGGTATGCGGTGCTCCCCCTGCACGGGATCGTGTTCCGGGGGATGCTGGCGGGGATTCGCCGCCACGCCGAGGCGCGCGCGCGGGAGGGTTAGTCGACCTCGAAACGCGCGGGGTGGAAATCCGGGGCCTCGAGCAGTCGGACGGTCAGGCCGTGGCGCTCCCGCAGCTCGGTGAGGATGCCGCGCAGCTCGCCCGAGAGCATGCGCACCACCTCGGGGTGGGCGCGAACGGCGAACTCGATCGCCTCGCCGCTGGCGGCCTCGCGCAACAGCGCGCGGCGGATCTCCAGACACACGGTCTCCGGCGACTTGACGCGCCCGAGCCCCTCGCACGTCGGGCACGGCTGCGTGAGGGCGCGCTCGAGGGAGCGCTCGGTGCGCTTGCGGGTGAGCTGGACCAGGCCGAACGGTCCGACCGGGCCGGCGAGCGAACGGGCGCGGTCGCGGGCGAGGGCGGCCGTGAACTCCTCCAGCAGCGCCTCGCGGTGCGCCTCGTCCTCCATGTCGATGAAATCCACGACGACGATGCCGCCGAGGTTGCGCAGCCGCAGCTGCCGCGCCACCTCGCGCGCCGCCTCGACGTTGATGCGGAACACCGTGTCCTCGAGGTCGGCCCCGCCGACGTACCGTCCGGTGTTGACATCGATCGCCACCAGCGCCTCGGTCTGTTCGATCACCAGCGAGCCGCCGGAGCGCAGCCAGACCTTCGGTTGCAGCGCCTGGTCGAGCTCGGCGGCGATGCCGAACGCGTCGAAGATGTCGAGCTGGCGGCGGTAGAGCTTGACCTTGGAGGTCAGCTCGGGCTGCACGCGGTCGAGGAACTCGACGACCCGCTGGTAGCCGTCGGTGTCGTCGATCCAGAACTCGGAGAGGGTCGGCCCGGAAAGGTCGCGAGCCGCGCGCAGCGCCAGGTCGAGGTCGCGGTGCACGAGGCACGGCGCGCCGACCTCGGCGGCGCGGTTCCCGATGTGTCGCCACATCGACTCGAGCACCGCGAGGTCGGCGAGGAAGTCCGCCCGTTCGCGCCCCTCCCCGGCGGTGCGCACGATCACGCCGCCGGTGTGCGGGATCTCGCTGAGCAGCGCCCGCAACCGCTCCCGCTCGACCTGGTCGGTGATGCGCCGGGACACGCCGACGTGCGAATTCCCCGGCATCAGGACGAGGTAGCGGCCGGGGATCGTCACGTGCGAGGTCGCGCGCGGGCCCTTGCTGGAGCCCAGCTCGCGCGTGATCTGCACCATGATCTCCTGCCCCTCGCGCAGCAGGTCCTGGATCGGCGGTGTGGCGGGAACGAGCTCGCCGGGCTCGACTTCCTCGTCCTCGAGCGTCTCGGCGACGTCGTCCACGTACAGGAACGCATCCCGTTCGAGCCCCACGTCCACGAACGCGGCTTGCATGCCGGGGAGCACGCGCGAGATCCGCCCTTTGTAGAGGCTGCCGACGATGGAACGGCCGCGGCTGCGCTCGACCATCAACTCGACGAGCACGCCGTTCTCCCGCACCGCAACGCGGGTCTCGTACGGCGTCACGTTGGTGTAGATGACGGTGCTCAAGGCGCCTCCGGAACCCTCAGTGTAACCCTCTTTTGCCTCCTGCGGACGCGGGTCCGCCGCCGACAGGCAGGGCTCCGCGGCTTGCGGCGTGTAGCCGCGACGCCGCCGTTGGGCCAGATGCAAGGAAGGCGAGGCGGCCGGACCGGAGCGTACCCGGAGGGTACCTGAGGATCCGAGCCGCCGCAGCCTGACGCCGCAGATGGTCCGACGCCGGCGTCGCCCATGGTCAGAAAAAGGCCACCGGCGCCCGATCAGATGTTTGCGTAGCGGAGGCGCCAGATGCTCTGCAGTATCCCCAGCGCGATGCAGGTGGCGAGCACCGATGATCCGCCGTACGACAGCAGCGGCAGGGTGATTCCCGTGGTCGGGGCGAGGCCGGTGACCATGCCCACGTTGACCAGGATCTGGGTGGCGAGCACGGCGCCCACGCACCCGGCGAAGACGGCGCCGACACGGTCCCGGGCGGCGAGCGCGATCACGAAGATGCGGTAGACCATCAGCGCGTAGGCGGCGAGCAGGAACGTCGAACCGACGAAGCCCGTTTCCTCGGCCCACACCGCGAAGATGAAGTCGGTGTACTGCGCGGGCAGGAACCGCAGTTGCGACTGGGTGCCCGACTGCAAGCCCTTGCCGGTGACCTCGCCGGAGCCCACCGCGATCTTGGACTGGCGTTGCTGGTAGCCGGAGCTGTACGGCGCCCGGTCCGGGTCGACGAAGGTGAGGATGCGTTCCTGCTGGTAGGGCCGCAGCACCCAGAACCAGGCGCAGCCGACCACCACGAGGGCGGCGAGAATCAGGCCGACCCAGGCGCGCCACGGCAGCCCTCCGAGCCAGAGCGCGGCGAGCAGGATCGGGCCGAAGGTGACCGCGGTCCCGAGGTCCGGTTGCGCCAGGACGAGAACGGCCGGGACGCCGACGATGGCCAGAAGGCGCGCGCCGGTCGTGAAGTCGAGCATGTCCTTCCGGTGGCTCGCGGCGAGGGCCGCGACCGCGAGCATCGTGGCGATGCGGGCGAAATCCGATGGCTGCACCGTGAAGGAGCCGAACAGGAGCCACCGGTGGGTCCCCGCGCGCACGGGGGCGATCACGAACATGGCGGCCAACACGCCGATCGAGGCGACGTAGAGGAACGGCGAGAGGCGGGCGAGGACGCGGTAGTCCGTGAACGCGAACAGGAGCATGAGAGCGCCACCGACGGCGAGCCAGACGATCTGGCGGTTCGCGAAGCCGGGCGTCGCCAGCGCCTTGGCTGTCGAGCCCTGGGCGAGGTACGAGCAGACCGCGATGGCCAGCGCCGCGAGCAACAGCCAGGGGTCGAGCCTCTTCATCGGCGGCTGGGGTTGGGCCCGGGCGGCTCCACGCCGGAGCCCCCGGGCGAAAGTCGGCGCGCCGCGGCGATCTGGCCCGCGACGGCCGCCGGTCGGCCCGCCGGGGGCGCGGGGAGCGGCGCGGCCTGACCGGTGGGCGCGAGCGACGCGGTGACGGCCTGTCCCTCGGCACGGGGGCCGAAGGCGCGTTCGAAGATCCGGCCGGCGATCGGCGCCGCCACGGACGCGGCGTCGCCGCCGTGTTCCACGACCACCGCCACCACCAGCGTTGGGGCGCCCACCGGGGCGTAGCCGACGAAGAGCGCGTGGTGGCGCTCGTCCCACGGCAACTGCTGCCACGAGACGCCCTCCTGCTTGCGCATCACCTGCGAGGTCCCCGTCTTGCCCGCGACGCGCACGTCCAGGGCAGCCAGGCGGCGGGCGGTGCCGCGGCTGCCCGCGACCACCAGCTCCATCGCTTGCTGCACGGTCGCGAGCGCCGCGGGAGGGAGGCCGGTCGGGCGCGGCGGAGCGCCGTGCCCTTCGACCAGATGCGGCTGCACGAGAAACCCGCCGTTGACGAGCGCGGAGTAGGCGACCGCGAGCTGGATCGGCGTGACCAGGATGGGTCCCTGCCCGATCCCGACCGAGATCGTCTCGCCGCCGTACCACGGGTGGCCGCGCGCCTTGCGGCTCCAGGCGTCGTCGGGCACCAGGCCGCTGCTCTCGCCCCCCAGCTCGATCCCTGTCGCCGACCCGAGGCCGAAGGTTCGCGCCCACGCCGCCAGCCGGTCGATGCCGGCGTCGTGGGCGAGGTGGTAGAAGAAGGAGTCGCACGAGACCTCGATCGCCTCCTCGAGCGCGACGCGGCCGTGTCCGCCCTTCTGCCAGCAGCGATACGGGTGGCCGTAGATGTTCACCGCGCCGGTGCAGAACACGGTGTCGGACGGCGTGCGGACGCCGTCGCGCAAAGCGCCGGCGGCGAACAGCGGCTTGATCGTGGAGCCCGGCGGGTAGAGCGCCTGGAGCGCCCGGTCGTGCAACGGCTTGAGCGGGTCGTCCATGAGCTCGCGCCACTTGGCCGGTTCGAGGTGGCCGGCGAACAGCTCGGGGTCGAACGCCGGCTGCGACAGCAGCACGCGCACAGCGCCGTCCCGCGGATCGAGCGCGACGACCGCTCCGACCTGTCCAGCCATTGCGGCGACCGCTTCCTTCTGCAATTCGAGGTCGATGGTGGTCTGCAGCGGGCGACCGGCCACCGGCGGCTCCTCGTCGAGCGCCGACACCTGCTTGCCGAACGCGTCCACGACCACGACGACGTTGCCGGGAGTTCCGCCGAGCACGTTCTGGTACGCGCGCTCCAGTCCCGAGCGGCCCACGAGCTGGCCCGATCGCAGGTCGGGGTTGGCGGCGAGCTGCTCCGGGGACACCTCGCCGAGCTGGCCGACCAGATGCGCGACAGTGATGCCGTCGGGCAGCGCCCGGCGCGTGGCCGGATGGACCTCGAGCTCGCGGTACTCGGCGCGGTGCGCGGCGATGGCGGCGACCTGCGGCCAGGTCAGGTTGTCCGCGATCACGGAGGGCAGGTGGGAGGTCCGGCACGCCTTGTCGAGACGCGCCGTGATCTCCTCGCCCGGCGCCACGCCGAGGGAGGTGAGGAACGCCGCCGTGCGGGCGCGGTTCGTCATCTCCTCCGGGAAGAGCAGGAGCTGGTAGGTGGGCCGGTTGTCGAGGATGACCTCGCCATGGATGTCGGTGACCGTCCCCCGCGGCGCCTCCAGCGGCAGCCGGCGCAGGCGATTGTTCTCGGCCGCCGTCCGCCAGCGCGGCCCCTGCATGACCTGCAGGACCCACAGCCGCACCGCGATGAGCGCGAACAAGATGCCCACGGCGGCGAGCAGCGCGGCCACCCGTCGCTGCAACGGGCGGAGGTCATCGCGGACGAACGTCATAGGTGCCGCAGCACGCGCCGCCGCCGGCGCGCCGGCGACCGCCAGGCACGCCACGCCCGTTCTCCTGCGGCGACCAGCAGCCCGGCGGCGCTCGTCATCGCCACGGTGGCGAGCCCGCCCGTGAAGGAATGGTCGGGCCGCGCGCCGAGCGAGGCCAGCGACAGCATCCAGACCGCTTCGCTGCACGCGGCGGCCAGCAACGAACCGACGATCCAGTACAGAGGTCCCTCCATCTCGAACCGGCGCACGACCGCCGCGACCACGAACCCCGCGACCGCTCCGGCGACCCCGCCGGGTCCGATGATACGCTCTGCCATCACGTCGGTCGCCAGTCCGGCCGCGAGTCCCGTCCACGCCACCCCCACCGGGTCGAACCGCCGGGCGCTGGCGACCACGACGACGAGGATCGGCTGGCACGCCGCCAGCACCCACCACAGGTGGCTGGCCGTGAGTCCGAGCTGCAGCAGGAGAGCGAGGACGAACGCGGCGGCGAGCTTCACGGCGCGCTCCGGGTGCCGGGAGCGAGTACCAGCACGACGGTGACGTCGGTCGCCCGGGCGGCCAACCGCACCGGCACGACCGTGAAGATGCCGTCGGTCTTCGCCTCCATCGTGGTGCCGAACAGGAGCCCCGCCGGGTAGATGCCCTCCGAGCCGGTGGACACCACCGGCGCGTCGAGGGGGACCTTGGTGTACGGCGGCAGGCCGCTGACGCGCGGCGGATCCCCGCCCAGCAGCAGGCCCTCCGGTCGCACGCCGGCGATCGCCGCTGCCGCAGCGGCGGCCGGATGGGTCAACAGCTGCACTCGGGAGGAGTGGGCGAGGACCTGGTCGACGCGCCCCACGAGGCCCTTCGCGCCCAACACCGGGCTGTCGACCGCGATGCCGTCGGCCGAACCGCGGTCGAGGCGGAGCGTGTTCGTGCGCGGGAGGTCCCTTGCCACGACGCGGGCGAGAACCGCGTGCGTGGCGAGCGACGGGTAGGCCGCGAGAAGCTGCGAGCCCTCGCGCAGCGCCGCGACCTCGGCGCCGAGGAGCTGGTTGGCGCGGCGGAGATCGCCGTTCTCCTCGCGCAGGCGGGCGAACTCCGCGAGAGTGGAGCGCAAGTTGCGGCGCCCCGTCCTGACGTCCTCCAACGCACCGCCGATGGCGTTGGCCACCGCGATCGGGGGCGCCGCGACCGCCGCCACCGCCATCGCCAGCGCGGTCCTCCCCCCGGGGGAGCGGACCTGGGCCGCCGACCCCACGTACAGCGCCACGCAAACGAGGACGAGCGCAAGGTCGGGGCGGAGCCTGATACGGGTCACGTCAATTGATGGCGATCTTCTTGAGGAGCGCCATGTCGGTGAGCATCCTGCCGGTGCCGCGCACGACCGCCGAGACCGGGTCGTCGCAGTGGGCGACCGGGATGCCGGTTTCCTCCCGCAGCCGCTGGTCGAGGTTGTGCAGCAACGAGCCGCCGCCGGCGAGGACGATGCCCTTGTCGATGATGTCCGCGGAGAGCTCGGGCGGGGTGCGTTCGAGCGCGGTGCGCACCGCATCCACGATCGTGTTCACCGTCTCGGCGAGCGACTCCCGGATCTCCTCGTCGTTGATGGTGAGCGTCTTCGGGATGCCCTCGACGAGGTCGCGGCCCTTGATCTCCATCGTGTGCGGGTCGCCGCCGGGCCAGGCGTTCCCGAGCTCGATCTTGATCATCTCGGCGGTGCGCTCCCCGATCAGCAGGTTGTACTTGCGCTTGATGTAGGAGATGATCGCCTCGTCCATCTCGTTGCCGGCGATGCGCACCGAGCGCGCGTAGACGATCCCTGCGAGCGAGATCACGGCCACGTCGGTCGTCCCGCCGCCGATGTCGACGATCATGTTTCCCGTCGGCTCGGTGATCGGCAGGTCGGCGCCGATCGCGGCGGCCATCGCCTGTTCGATCAGGTAGACCTCGGACGCGCCGGCGCGCAACGCGGAGTCCTTCACCGCCCGTTTCTCGACCGGCGTAATCTCCGACGGCACCGAGATCACGATGCGCGGGCGGACGAACAGGCTGCGCCCGTGGGCTTTGCGGATGAAGTACTCGAGCATCTTCTCCGTGACCTCGAAATCGGCGATCACGCCGTCTTTCATCGGCCGGATGGCGGCGATGTTGCCGGGGGTCTTGCCGAGCATGTCCTTCGCCGACTGGCCGACGGCCTCGACGCGGTTGGTGACGCGGTTGACCGCGACGATCGACGGCTCGAAGACGACGATCCCGCGGTTGCGCGTGAAGACGAGCGTGGTCGCGGTCCCGAGATCGACCGCGAGATCGGAGGAGAAGAGCGAAAGAATCGAGGCGAGTCCCATACGTTTCTAATCGACCTCCACGTACACCTGCTTGCGATCTTCGGCCGTGTTGCCGGCCGGGTCTGTGGCCCTGATCACGATCATATTCCAGCCTTCGCGGTTGAGCGCCACGGTCTTCTTGAACGTGCCGTCGCCGGCGACCTCCACCGGCTCCCCGTTGACGGTGACCGTCGTGCCCGGCTCGGTCGCGCCCTGCACGATGAAGAAGTTCCCCATCTGCGTGGGCTTCGCGACTTCGAGTTTCGGCGGCGTCGTGTCGGTCAACGCCTCGACTCTCTGGCCCGCGAACGCCTTGAACGAACGCGGGGAACTCCACTCGGAGCGTACCTTATCCGGGCCGAGCGCCGCAACGCGCCAGTAATACGTGCCCGGCTTGAGGATCCGGAGGACGGCCGAGTTCGAGTCGAGCCGGTGCGCCGAAACGTCGAGCGTGGAGGCGGCAAACAGGCGCGAACGGCTGACCTGCAGCTCGTATCCGGTGCCGCCGGGGACGGCGCGCCAGGCGAGTTCGACCCGGTCGGACGCGTCCATGTTCAAGAGATAGTTGACGCGCGGTCGCTCGGGGGCGGGGACGTCCGGTACGGCGACCTGCTTGCCGAGCGTGCCGCCAGGCGCGGCGCTCACGGCCTGGCGGCTTCCCAGCTCGACCTGCCCGCCGGTCGCCCCGGTCACCTTGGCGCGGCCCGCGTACGCCGACACCAGGGTGCCGCTGTCCTCTGCTACCTCGACGCCGACGCGGCTGTCACGGTCCACCTCCGCGCGCGCCGCGTCGGTGACCACCGACGACGAGTTGGCGGCGGTGAAGACGTTCACCTGCCCGACCTTGACCTTGACCTCGCCGGGGGAGGGTGAGCGGCCGCCGCGCGCCTCACGGTGCACCTCCAGCAGCGAATCCGGACCTATCTTGTAGACGGCGCCGTCGGAGAACAGCACCTCGGCGAAGGCGTCGGGACCGGTCTTGACGAAGTCGCCGTTGTACAGCGCCTGCTTCTCGCGCGCCTTCTCCCACTGGATCTGGCTCGCGCGCTGCACCTCGACCTTGCCGTGCAGCGAGATGACCTGCCCGGAGCCGACGAAATCGCGGTTCGTGAGGCCGCCCAGGAGCTGGAAGCGCTGCAGGGCGTCCCCAGCGCGTGCGACGCATGCCGGGTAGTCCTTGCGCTCCCAGTCGGAGCGGGCCTCGTCGAGCAACCGCGAGGCCTGGTCGAACTCGCCCGCGAGGTTGTCGGAGAAACCCGCCCGCCGAACCTCCTCCTGCGCGACCGCGGCGCGGCGCAGCAGCCGCCGCGCCTTGGTCTCAGGGGGCTCGTGGGTGAAGTAGAAGAAGGCTCCCAGCACGCCGCCGGCCAGCAGCACGGCAAAGGCGAGCAGGCCCCATCGCTTGATCCCGGCAATGGACACCACGACCCAGTCGACCTCGAAACGGCGCACGGAGGGACTTGATGACGAGGAACGCATTGTCTGGCCCTGCAAACCTTAGCATTCCGGACGGAGCGAACGCAACCAGAGAGCGGTGTGCAACTTGCTCGCGGCGAGGTCGTGGGATAGAATCCTTTGCCTTTGGGCGCGATGGAGGCGGCGAGATGCTCAAGACGCTCCGTGATCAGTTCACACACCTCAAGTGGATCCTGTGGTTCGTCGTGTTCCTGTTCGTGTTCTTCATCTTCGTGGACTGGGGCACGGGACGCGCCGGCACCCGAGGCCTCGCCGGCCTCGCTGCCCGCATCGGCAGCACCAGCATCTCCGAGGCGCAGTTCATGAAGGAGGTGCGAGCCACCGAGGAGCGGTACAAGCAGATGTACGGCAAGCAGTTCGATGCCGTGCGCGACCAGATCGACCTCGGTTCGATCACCATGCAGAACCTCGTCGACCGCTACCTGCTCCTGGCCGAGGCGAAGAAGATGGGGATCGAGGTCACCGACAAGGAGCTGCTGGCGAAGATCATGTCGTACCCGGCGTTCAAGCGCACCGACGGGAGCTTCGTCGGCGAGGACCTCTACGGGCGCATCCTGCGCGCCAACCAGACCACGCCGGATGAGTTCGAGGCCGGCCTGCGCCAGGACCTGGAGATGAGCAAGCTCCAGGAGACGCTCGCCGCCGGCATCGTGATTCCCGACGCCGATGTGGAGCGCGAGTACCGCCGCCGCAACGAGGCGGTGTCGTTCGAGCTGCTCTACGTGCCGGTGGATCGGGCCCTCGCCGGCGTGACCGTGACCGAAGCCGACGCCCGGGCGTACTACGACGCCAACCAGGCGCGCTTCACGCATCCGGAACAGCGCCAGCTCCACTACCTGCTGGTCGACGACGCCAAGCTCCGCCGCGCCCTGACGGTCCCCGAAGCCCAGATCACCGAGTACTACAACACGCACCAGCAGGAGTTCGCCGCCCCCGAGGAGGTGCACGCGCGGCACATCCTGATCCGCCCGGCGACGCAGGACGCGGCGGGGTGGACCGCGGCGCTCGCCAAGGCGAAAGAGGTGCGCGCCAAGGCCCTGCACGGCGATTTCGCGGCGCTCGCCAAAGAGTATTCGGACGACCCAGGCTCCAAGGCCAGCGGCGGCGACCTCGGCTGGTTCCCCCGCGGCCGCATGGTGAAGGAGTTCGAGGACACGGCGTTCGCGCTCAAGCCCGGCGAGGTTTCCGAACCGGTGAAGAGCCAGTTCGGCTATCACATCATCCAGGTCGAGGCGCGCCGGCCGGCGGCCGAACGGCCTCTCGCCGAAGTGCGCGACGCGATCAAGGACAAGCTCGCCGAGGGGCTCGCCGACTCCGAGGGAAACCGGCGCGCGACCGCGCTGCGGGACAAGATCGACGCGGCCAAGCTGACGACCGACGCGCAGTGGCGCGCCCTCGCCGACGACGTCGTGACCTCCAACGTCACGCCGTTCTTCGCCGCGCAGGACCAGGGCATCCCCGGTCTCGGCCGCGACCCGGAGCTGCTCGCCGAGGCCGGCTCCGCGAAGGAGGGGTTCGTCGGCGGCCCGCGGCGCACCAGCCGCGGCTGGATCGTCTACCGCGTGGCGAAGGTCCGGCCCGCCGGAACGACGCCGTTCGCGGACGCGATGAGCGAGGCGATGGACGGCGCCAAGCGGGTCAAGGCGCTCGACGCGCTGCGCCGTGAGATCGACGCCAAACGCGCCGCGCTCGCCTCCGGGCCGCTGGCGGCCCAGGCTGCCGCCCTCGGCGGCACGGCGCAGACGGTCGCCGACCATCGCCGCGGCGCCGCGATCCCGGGTATCGGACCGGCCGCCACGCTCGACGACGCCGTGTTCGACACCGCCGTCAACGCCCTCTCCCCGGCGGTCGCGATCGGCGACCGCGGCGTCGCCATCGCCAAGGTGACGGCGAAGAAGGCGTTCGACCCGCAGGCGTTCGCCGCCGCCAAGAACGCGCTGCGCCAGAGCATGGTGCAGGAGGCGATGGGTCGGCTGATCGGCTCGATGGTGGCGGAGGCCAAGCGCGAGAACCCGGTCACCATCAACCCCGAGGTCGTGGACCGCTTCAAGCCCAAGCGCGGATGATCGGACACCTGGACGGGCGCGTTCTCGAGCTGCAGCCTGGGCTCGTCGTGCTCGAGGCCGGCGGCGTCGGCTACGAGGTCCACCTGCCGATATCCGCCCACCCGTTCCTGGCCGGCCGCGAGCGCGCGGCCCTGTTCGTCCACACCCACGTTCGCGAGGACCAGCTCGCGCTCTACGGCTTTCCGACCCGGCGCGAACGCGACACCTTCCGGCTCCTGCTCTCGGTGTCCGGGGTCGGGCCGCGCACGGCGCTGGCGCTGCTCTCCGGCCTGACGCCGGACGAGCTCGCGACCGCGGTCGAGTCCGAGCAGTGGCGGCGGCTCGCCGCCGCCCCGGGTATCGGCAAGCGGACGGCGGAGCGCCTGATCGTCGAGCTCAAGGGCAAGCTCGAGGCGACCGCGCGGGAGACCGCCAGCCCGCGGCAGGATGCGGTGTCCGCCCTGGTCAACCTCGGGTACCCTCCGCGCGCCGCCGAAGAAGCGGTCGGCGACCTGCTGCGCTCCGGGGCCGAGATGGGGCTGGACGAGCTGCTGCGGCGGGCGTTGCAGACGCTCGGGCGCTGAGAGATCGGGGTCCGGGGTCCGGGGTCCGTGGTCCGTGGTCCGTGGTCCGTGGTCCGTGGTCCGTGGTCCGTGGTCCGTGGTCCGTGGTCCGTGGTCCGTGGTCCGTGGTCCGTGGTCCGTGGTCCGTGGTCCGTGGTCCGTG
>SCRJ01000082.1 GCA_004298115.1 Acidobacteriota bacterium | reverse complement strand
TACTCGGTGATCGACACGACGAGGCTGGCGAACGGTGTGCACACGATCGTGTGGGGTGTGACGGACAACCTGGGCCGCGCCGAGGGCCTCGGCTCCCGCTACTTCTGGGTGCTGAACTAGCGGCCGTTGCCAGGGCGCTCCTGGGTCGTCCGCCCCTGGCGGCAGTCGCTTCGCCGGCGGGAATCGCGGGTCCGGCGGGTCCGGTTGCAGCGTGTGGTGAGCGTTCGAGCCCTGTGTGCGATGTGCGTCAGCGTGTTGGCCGGGCTTTCGGTTTCGGCCGCGGACTGGCCGCAGTTCAACTTCGACCCGCAGCACAGTGGTTCCAACCCACAGGAATGGGCGATCACGCCGGCCAACGTCGCGACGCTGCATCTGGCCTATCCGGCCGTCGCGCTGCCGGCGATCGCCGACGGGGCGCCGGCGTTCCTCGAAGGCGTCACGACTCCGGGCGGGGTGAAGGACCTGTTGTTCCTCACCACCAAGGACGGCAGGGTCCTGGCGCTCGACGCCGTCACCGGCGCGACGGTGTGGGCCAGGCAGCCGGCCACCGGGCCGAGGTACACCACGTCCTCCCCGGCCGTCGATCCGAGCCGCCGGTACGTCTACTCGTACGGGCTCGAGGGCCGGGTCCACAAGTACCAGGTGGGGGACGGGACCGAGGTGACGACCGGAGGGTGGCCGGAACTGGTCACGCACAAGCCCGACGTCGAGAAGGAATCGTCGGCGCTGGCGATCGTGCCGGCTGCAGGCGCCAACTACCTGGTCGTGGCCAACGGCGGCTACCCGGGCGACGCCGGCGACTACCAGGGGCACGTGACGGCGATCGACCTGGCCACCGGCGCGCAGAGCGTGTTCAACGCAAATTGCTCCAATCAGGCGTGTCACTTCTACGAGAACGGATCGGGAGGCTGCGGTTCGCCGCAGCCGGATTGCCCGGCGGTCCAGACGGCGGTTTGGGCGCGCGCCGGCGTCGTCTACGACTCCGCGCTCGACCTCATGTTCCTGGCGACCGGCAACGGAGCGTTCGACGCGAACGGCGGGGGCAACGACTGGGGCGACAGCGTCCTCGCGCTCCATCCCGACGGCGCCGGCGACGGGCACGGGTGGCCGGTGGACTCCTACACCCCGACCGAGTACCAGACCCTGCAGAACGCCGACGCGGATCTCGGCAGCACGGCGCCGGCGATCCTGCCGCCGCCGGCGGGCAGCGTCGTCGCGCACGTCGCGGTGCAGAGCGGCAAGGACGCCATGCTGCGGCTGCTCGACCTCGGCGACCTGTCGGGGCAGGGGGGGCCGGGTCACGTTGGGGGCGAGCTGCAGAGGATGCCGGTCCCGCAAGGGGGCCAGGTGCTCACCGCGCCCGCCGTATGGGTCAACCCGGCCGACGGGGCGACCTGGGTGTTCGTCGCCAACGGCGCCGGGGTGTCCGGACTCGAGCTGGGCCTGAACGCCGGCGGTACGCCGCAGCTCCCCACCGCCGCGCCGGGGCGCTGGACCACCACGCCCGGCGGGACGTCGCCGATCGTGGCCAACGGGATCCTCTACGTCGCTTCCTCGGGCGCCGTCCGCGCGCTCGATCCCACGACCGGCACGCAGTTGTGGCGCGACACGAACCTCGGGAGCATCCACTGGGAGAGCCCGATCGTCGCCAACGGCCGCCTCTACGTCACCGACGAGAGCGCGCATCTGCTGGCGTACGAGCCCAGCTCCTACGTGCTCACCGTCGCCACGAGCGGCACCGGCGCCGGGTCGGTCGGCAGCAGCCCTGCCGGGATCAGCTGCGGCGCGGTGTGCGCGGCGCCGTTCGCCGCCGGGACCGTCGTCACGCTGACGGCGAATCCGGACCCCTCGTCCAGCTTCGCCGGCTGGAGCGGCGAGGGCTGCTCCGGCACCGGGACTTGCCAGGTGACCATGAGCCGGGCGCGGAGCGTGACGGCCGCGTTCGGCGGGAGCGGGGCCGCGATCGCGGTGCAGCCCTCGGCGTTGTACTTCGGGGCGACATCGGGGGGCGCCGTCACGACCCCCGGGCAGGCGGTCACGGTCTCGTTCGTCAACGGGTCGGGCGTGGCCTGGACGGCGTCGTCATCGAATCCGGCGTTCCAGGTCAGCCCGGCGAGCGGCAGCGGCAGCCGTGTCGTTACCGTCAGGATCACGCCGGGGACCGCGTCGTCGGTCTCGGGCGCGATCACCGTCACGGCCCCGGGCGCGCTCGGCTCCCCTCAAACCGTGGCGGTCCGGTGCACGGTCTTTCAGGTGGCGACCCCGCCGTTCGGCTACGTCGACGCTCCAGTGGATGGCGCAGTAGGGGTGATGGGAGCGCTCCCGATCACCGGGTGGGCGCTGGACGACATCGAGGTCAAGAGGGTGATCCTGTGGCGTGACCCGTTCGGGAGCGAGCCGCCGACGAATCCGAATGGGTTGGTCTACATCGGGGAAGCGACGATCGTGGCGGGGCAGCGGCCGGACGTGGAGGCGGCGTACCCGGCGATGCCGATGGCGTACCGGGGGGCGTGGGGGTACAGCCTGTTGAGCAACCTGCTGCCGGCGGGTGGGA
>SCRJ01000081.1 GCA_004298115.1 Acidobacteriota bacterium | reverse complement strand
GAGAGCGACGATGGGGGCACCGGGAACGGCTCCCAGTTGCGCAGCCGCAGCTCCTTCCTGCCCTGGAACAGCCCGGCGTCGATCAGGATCCTGGCGCCGTGGGCCTCGACGAGGTAGCGTGAGCCGGCGACGGTTCCCGTGGCGCCGAGGAAGGTGAGGGTGACCATGGGATCTTCATACCATACTCGGCGCCGGCCGAGGCCACAACGCCGCTCGTCGCTCCGGTTGCATGTCCCTCGGCCTGCGTTTCTTGCGCCCCTCCTCGGGGGGGCGTAGAATCCTCGGTATCAGGGGATGACCGGGAGGTACCCATGACCACTGCGAAGACAACTCCAGACGTCGACCAGAAGATCGACCAGCTCGAGGGCGCCGTGCAGGACGTACTCGAGGGGGCCAAGGAGTCGATCGCGCAGGCCGAGAGCTCGATGGAGAAGGCCAAGGAAGCGCTCGGCGAGGGGTACGGGAAGCTGAGGGCCCGTTCCACGGAAGCGTACGGCAAGGCGCGCGAGTATCTGGCCGACGCGCGCGCCGCGCTCGAGAGCGCGCGCGAGAAGATGGGCGAGCTGTACGGCCGGTCGCGCGAGGTGATCGAAGAGGCGTACGCGAAGGCCAAGGAACAGCTCGACAAGCTCACCGCCGAGATCAAGAAGGGGTACGCGAAAGTCAAGGCCAAGGTCCAGGAGATCGACGTCAAGGAGGTTCGCGACGACGTCGTGGACTACGTCCGGCGCAACCCCGGCAAGTCGATCCTGATCGCCCTCGGCGTCGGGTTCGCGGTCGGCTACCTGGTGCGCCGTCGGGAGGCGTAGCGTATGGACGCCGAGAAGCCGCGCGACGAGGAGACCCCGGAGAGTCCTGAGCCGGAGCACGAGCTATACGAGATCGAGGACGACGACGAGGCCGAGGGTGGGGGCGCCCGGCGCCTCGACGCCGACTTCCTTCTCGACAAGGTCATCCCCGGCGAGATCGATTGGCGCGACCTCGTCCGCCGCCACCCGGTGCTCGTCGTCGGGGTCGCCGCCGGGCTGGGCTTCGTCATCGGTCGCTCGCGCGGCGCGGCGATCGTCGCCGGCGCTTCTGCGGCGGTCACGAGCGCGGTGATGCGCCAGCTTTCCGACGTGCTCGATGGCGAGGTCTTCGAGTTCTAAGCGCGCCCCGGGGGTGAGGCATGCCCTGGCGTCCCGAGTGTGACGTGGAGTCTCGCGACGGGTTCGCACGTCGCTGCGAGGGTGGGCCCGTGTTGCCCCCGAGTGGCGGGGACGGCCGACCGGGGAAGCCGGGACGGAGCTCCCGGTGACCGCCCCCCACACCATCGGACGCTTCGTCGTGACGGGGGAGCTGGGACGGGGCGCGATGGGCGTCGTGTACCGCGCCAGCGACCCGGCGCTCGACCGCCAGGTGGCCGTCAAGGTGATCTCGGCGCGACCGGGGCCGGTGCCGGTCACGGCGGACGAGCTGGAGGCGCGCTTCCTGCGCGAGGCGCGGGTGGCGGCCCGGATCGCCCACCCCGGCGTGGTCACGGTTTTTGACGCCGGTCGCGAAGCGGACTCCTTGTACCTCGTCATGGAGCTGGTCGACGGGGAATCGCTCGGGGAACGACTCGGCCGCCGGGAGTTCCCTTCCGCCGCCGAGGCGTTCGAGATGGCGGCGCAGGTGGCCGACGCGCTCGCCGCCGCCCACGCCCTCGGCGTCGTGCACCGCGACATCAAGCCGGGCAACATCATGGTGACTCGCTCGGGGCGGGTGAAGGTCGCCGATTTCGGGGTTGCCAAGGCGATCGGCGAGGACACGAACCTCACCCGCACCGGGACGGTCGTGGGCAGTCCGGCCTACATGGCGCCCGAGCAGGTGCGCGGCGCGCCGCTCGACGGCCGCGCCGACCTGTTCTCGCTCGGCGTCGTGCTCTACGAGCTGCTGCTGCAGCGCAAGCCGTTCCCCGCCGACACCGTGACGACGCTGATCTACCAGATCCTGCACGAGGACCCGCTCGCCGACCCCGACGTCTCGCGCGCCGTGGGCGGCGAGGCGGCCGCCTTCCTGCGCCGCTGCCTCGCCAAGGCGCCGGCGGACCGGATCCCCGACGCGGCCTCGTTCGCGGCCGGCGCGCGGGCGCTGGTCCCGTCCGTGGCCGCAAACGACATGGAACGGACGGCGCCCACCGCCGGCCTGCCCTCGGTCCCGGCGTCGGTCGCGAGCGCGCCTGTCGCCCCGGTTGCGGCGCCCGCCCCGCGCCGGTTCCCGGTCGAGGCTGTGCTCGTGGTGAGCGGCCTGGCGCTCCTCGGCGCGGCCGCGCTGGTCGTCGTCCACAACCGGTCGCAGCAGGCCGCGCCCCCCCTGCGACCTGTCCAGGCCCAGGCGGACATGGTCCCGGTTCCCCCGAAGGGTGCGCCGCCGCCGCAGCGGGCCCGCGCACGAAGCGACCCGGACCCGGTTCGCTCCCAGGCCGCGCCGCCGCAGCGGACCCTCGCCCAGGCCCGCGTCGACCCGGCTCGTCCCATGGGGGTGGCCCCGACGGCTGCGGGTCTTGCGCCCGTGCCAACCGTCGCGGCCACGCCCACCCGCCCGCCGATCGCGGGGATCTTCTACTGCCGCCGGGGCGCCGATTTCAACGTGTCGCCGGAGGATGCGATCGTCACGGTCGACGGGACCGCGATCGGTAAGGCGGACGACTGGGACAACAAGGGAGGCGGCAAGACCTACGTCTTCGCCCGCCCCGGCCGGCACCTCGTCAAGCTGACGCTCGCCGGCTACCGCACGACCTGGATCGAGGTGGTCGCCGAGCCGTCCGCCAAGGACGAGGTCGTGGACGTCGACACCCAGCTGCCGGAGCAGTGAGCTCGTGCGCGTCCGTCCGCGCCGGACCGGTGTCCTCCGGCGCCGGCGGGCGGTGTGTGGTAGCATCGCGACCAAAGGCTGGAGCCAATCCCGACCGTTGTTCCGAAGGCGTCGTCTCAGAACTGGGGTCCAGCCTGGAAGTGGACAGCCGTTTGTCGAGGGCGACCAGCCGTCGGGCCGAACCGACGTTGCAGGTGTGGAGGTCCTGATGAGCGCGAACAACTGTCCAAACTGCGGCAACCCGATGGACCCGGGCGCGACGGTGTGCGCGAAGTGCGGGCAGGGGGTTGCCGGATCGGCGCCGCCCCGCCCCGCGGCGGCTCCCCCCGGCCGCAAGCTCCCGATCGTGCCGCTCCTGGTCCTGGGCGCGGGCATCCTCGCGCTCTTGGCGGCGCTGCTGCTGATGAGGGGCGGCAACCCGGCGTCGGGGCCGACGGTGGTCTTCAACGCGGCCACCGAACCGGCGGTCCCCACGGCGGCGCCCGCGGTGGCGAGTGCGGCCGCTCCGGCGGCGGCGCAAGCGGTGCCGCGGACGGTGCCGCCGCGGGTCGCGGCGGGCGCGCGCGCGGCGAGTGTTCCGGCGGTGCCGGCCGGTTCCTCCTCCTCCGCGGCCCCCCCCAGGCCGACCCCGCCGCTCGCCAAGGTCTACGAGTGCCGGGAGGGGGCGATCTTCGGGGTCGACCCCGAGGAGGCGCTGGTCACCGTCAACGGCAAGGTGATCGGCAAGGCCGACGACTGGGACGACGCCGGCGGCGGCAAGAAGTACCACTTCGACGGCCCGGGCACGTACTACGTCAAGTTCACGCTGGAGAAGTTCGCGACGACCTGGGTGAAGATCGTCGTCAAGCCCGATGCCGAGGACAAGTACGCGACGGTGGACCTCGGGCTCAAGAAGGACAAAGACAAGGACAAGGACAAGGACGAGGACTGACGGCGGCGGGCCATCCGGCGGCCTCGGGGCGGCCGCCGCACGCTCGCGAGACGGGGCATCCGCCAGTCGCGAATCGACAAACGCTCACCCGGCCCGCCGCCGGCGTCCCCGGCAGAAGGTCACGGCGCGCCGGGGCGCGGTGACGCGATGGGGGCGGCCGCCACCGGCGTGCCGGTCGCGGCGGGGGGGGCGCCGGTCGCTCCGGTGAAGATCGCCTCGTAGGCGATCCAAAAGACGAGGAGAAGCACGATGTGGGGCAGCGCGCGCGCGAGGACGTTCCGCTCGGAGACGCGCCGCGCGATCATCACCAACGCGACGAGCGAGCCCACGAACCCCCCCGCGACGATCAGGAATTTGAGGAACGTGAGGACCCCGGGGTTCACGAACGGGGTCACGACCACTTCGCGGCTGCCGATCGCGATCCCCTTGAACACGGCCTC
>SCRJ01000080.1 GCA_004298115.1 Acidobacteriota bacterium | reverse complement strand
CAACGCCTACCTCCGCATCGCCGGGGACGGCCGGGTGACGGTGTTCACGGGCAAGATCGAAATGGGCCAGGGGGTGATGACGTCGCAGGCGCAGATGGTGGCCGAGGAGCTGCGCGTCGCGCTCGGCGCGGTGGAGATGGTGATGGGGGACACCGACCGCTGCCCGTGGGACATGGGCACGTTCGGCTCGCTGACGACGCGGATGTTCGGGCCCTACCTACGGGCCGCGGCGGCCGAGGCGCGGGCCGTGATGCTGCGGCTCGCCGCCGAAAAGCTCGGCGTCCCGCGTGCGAAGCTCGTGGTCGCCGACGGGGTGGTGTCGGTCGCCGGCGACGCGGCGCGCAAGGTGACGTACGGCGAGTTGGCGCAGGGGCGGCGGATCCTGCGCACCGTGGACGACAAGGCGGTGCTGCGGAAGCCCTCGGAGCTGACGGTGATGGGGACCTCGCCGCAACGCTTCGACGCGCGCGCCAAGGTGACCGGCGAAGCCCGCTACGCGGGGGACATGAAGCGGCCGGGGATGCTGGCGGCGTGCGTCCTCCGCCCGCCGGCGCACGGCGCGAAGCTCACGAAGCTCGACACCGCCGCGGCGGCGAGGCTGCCCGGGGTGACCGTGGTCAACCAGGAGGGGCTGGTCGCCGTGCTGCACGCCGACCCCGAGGCGGCCGCCAGGGCGCTCGGGCGCGTCGAGGCGACGTGGGACACGCCGGCACCGGCGTTCGACACCGAGACGGTGTTCGACCACCTGGTCAAGGCGAGCCCGGCGCCCGAGGTGATGACCGCCCGCGGGGACGTGGCGGCCTCCCGAAGCGCCGCGACGCGGGTTCTCGCCTCCACGTTCCACAAGGGCTACGTGGCGCACGCGCCGATCGAGCCGCACACCGCAGTGGCCGAGGCGAAGGACGGCAAGGTGACGGTGTGGGCGTCGACGCAGACGCCGTTCCCCACCCGCGACCGGATCGCCGAGGTGCTGGGGCTGCCCGCCGACAAGGTGCGGGTGATCACGCCGTTCGTCGGCGGCGGCTTCGGCGGCAAGAGCGCGGGGCTGCAGGCGGTCGAGGCGGCGCGTCTGGCCCGGATCACGGGGAAGCCGGTGCAGGTGAGGTGGAGCCGGGCCGAGGAGTTCTTCTTCGACACGTTCGACCCGGCGGCGGTGGTGCAGGTCGCCTCGGCGCTCGACGGCGCGGGGAAGATCTCGTTCTGGGACTACGTCGTCTACGCCGCGGGCGACCGCGGCGCGGAGCTCTTCTACGACGTGCCGAACGTGTCGATCCGCGTGGCCGGGAGGTGGCGGGGCAACGGCACCGAGGTCCACCCGTTCGCGGTGGGGCCGTGGCGCGCGCCAGGCGCGAACATGAACGTGTTCGCCAAGGAGTCGCAGATCGACATCATGGCTGCGGCGGCCGGGATCGACGCGCTGGAGCTGCGGCTGCGCAACGTCACGGACCCGCGGATGCGCGCCGTGCTGGAGGCGGCGGCCAAGGCGTACGACTGGCAGCCGGGCGTGGCGCCGCGCCGCACCGGCCGCGGCCGCGGCCTCGCGTGCGGCATCGACGCCGGCAGCTACGTGGCGCTGATCGCCGACGTCACGGTGGATCGCCCGACGGGGGCGGTGCGGGTCGAGCGGGTGGTGGCGGCGCAGGAGATGGGCGTCGTCGTCAACCCGACCGGCGCCGCGATGCAAATGGAGGGGTGCATCACCCAGGGACTGGGGTACGCGCTCGCGGAGGAGCTGCGCTTCCGCGGCGGCGAGATCCTCGACCGCAACTTCGACACCTACCGCGTGCCGCGCTTCTCGTGGGTGCCGACCATCGAGACGGTGCTGGTGCGCAACGACGGGGTCGCGCCGCAGGGGGGCGGCGAGCCGGCCATCGTCCCGATGGGCGGCGTGATCGCCAACGCCGTGTTCGACGCCACCGGCGTGCGCTTCTTCCGCCTGCCGCTGACCGCCGCGCGTGTTCGCGCCGCCCTCGCAAAACGTAACTAATGGGTACCATAATGGGTACCAGGTACCCGATGTTACGTTTTTCGGAGCGGCCGCGACGACGGGAAAGCGCCGCGGCGTGACGGGCCGCCGCGCCGGGATGCGCGTCGGGGGGCTGGCGCTCGGCGCCGTGGCCTCGGCCGTGCTGATCGCGCTGTCGGCGGCGAAGATGGCGCCGCTCGGCCTGACCGAGGTGCTCGGGTTCGTCACCGGCGCGTGGTGCGTCTGGCTGCTCGTCGAGGAGAACGTCTGGACCTGGCCGATCGGCATCGCCAACAACGCGTTCTACGTCGTCGTCTTCTTCCGCGCGCGGCTGTTCGCCGACATGTCGCTGCAGGTCGTCTACATCGTCCTCTCGATCCTGGGTTGGTACCTGTGGCTGCACGGCGGCAGCGGCCGCAGCCGGCTCGCGGTGCAGCGGACGCGCTGGCGCGACGGCGTCGTGATCGCGTTCGCCGTGGTGGTGTTGACGTTCGCCGGCCACCGCTTCCTGCGGACGATCCACGACTCGGCGCCGTTCCTCGACGCGCTCACGACCTCGATGAGCCTTGCGGCGCAGTACATGCTCACCCGCAAGCTGATCGAGAACTGGTACCTGTGGATCGCGGTGGACGTGATCTACATCGGCCTGTACGCGTCGCGGTCGCTGCCGCTGACCGCCGTCCTCTACGCGATCTTCCTCGCGATGTGCATCGCCGGCCTGTTCGAGTGGCGCCGCAGCCTCGCCGCCGGGACGTGAACCCGCGGTTGCGGTGTCGGCTGCCTCAGTGGGGGATCTGGAGGACGACCTCGCCGCGGGGGTCGCGGAGGCGGATGCGGTCGGGGCCGATCTCCTCGACCGTGAACCCCTGGACGATGCTGCCGATCACGACCTGCTGCCCGTTGATGCCGGCGAACGGGTCCTTCGAGCGGTAGACGATGTAATCGAGGTGCAACTTGGCGTAGCCGACGTCGGCGTCGAGCCCGAACGACCGCGCGCCGCCGCCCGGCGCCGCGGGCGCCGCGGCCTCCACCGCTGGCGGCCGTGCGGGGCGCTCGACCGAGGGCGTCGCGGCGGCCGG
>SCRJ01000079.1 GCA_004298115.1 Acidobacteriota bacterium | reverse complement strand
CATATGCCCGCCAGGTCGTAAGTCGACCAGAAGCGAAAGTTGGTAATGTCGTCCCGGACGTCGAGGTAGGAGCCGATCACGCGGTGGCTCGGGGAGAGCGCGAGGGTCAGCTTCCCCTCGTAGCGGTTCTGGTGCTCGGTTTGGTCATACGGCAGGCTCACCGGCGCGTAGGTCTGCAATGACGTCGTCTGCGAGGTCGTGCGGCCGCCCAGGAAGAACCACAGCCGGTCCTTGAGCACGTACCCGCCGAGGGTCCCCTCCCAGATCTTCCCGAGCTCGTCGGTGCGCGCGACCGTCAGCGGCGTGGGCGCCGTCCACTTCGGGTTGGTGAGGTGAAGGCGGGCCGAGCCGTGGAAGTCGTTGCCGCCCGACTTCGTCAGGACGCTCACCACGCCGCCGGTAAAGTGGCCGTACTCGGCGGAGATGCTCGACAGCGAAGTCGTCGCCTCCTGGATCGCGTCTTCGATGTAGAGGGGGAGGAACGTGCCGTAGATGTTCTCCATGGTCGGCGCGCCGTTAAGAAGGTACAGGCTCTCGGTGGACACGCCGCCCGCGACCTGCCAGGCGCCGCCTCCGAGGTCCACGGTCGCTGGGGTCAGGTAGATGTAGGTCTGAGCGTCGCGGCTGACAGGGAGGAGCTGGACCAGGCTCGCCTCATGGGTGGTGGCCGCCGTCGCCGTGCTCGAGATCGTCTCGTAGCGGCCGGTCACGGTGACCTGCTCGGTCAGCTTGCCGGCCTGCGGCATCACGGCATCTACACGGGAGGTCAGGTCGCCCGAGAGCTTGACCGTCGTGTCAACCGTCTCGAAACCCTCGATCTCGAACTTGGCCGTGTAGGACCCCGGCGGGAGGAGTTCGAGGATGTAGTCGCCGTTGACTGTACTGGACGCGGTCCGGGCGCCCTGGAGGTTGGGCGAGGTTACCGTGACAGTCACGCCGGGCAGCGGTAGCTTCCCGTCGGTAACGTGGCCGGTCAGCGTGCCGGTCGGGATCTTCTGACCCGCTGCAAAGGTCGCGGCCAACGCAACGGCCGCCACGGCGAGGCACCCGGTTCTAGATCCCATCGTGCGTCCTTCCGCCTGGAGCCGGGCCGAGCGGGGCGCTTACGACATGATCACCGCGTACCGGCTTGCGCTGCGGACATAAACTCCCCCTCGGCCCGACGGGCGGGGGCCCGGCGGTAGGTGGATCGCAACACGCTAGTCCACGCTAAACTCCTGTTGAGGTTCTTCCTCGTCTAGTATCGGCTCCGGAATCGCAACTGACAAGGCACAATCTGATCTCGGAGAGCAGCACGTCAATGCAACCTGTCGGTCGGATCGCCCACTTCGAAATTCTCGGCCAGGTTGGCACGGGGGAATGGGTGAGGCGCAATGCGCCAGTGACACTCGGTTGAGCCGTGACGCCATGATCAAGGTGCTGACGACGCCAGTCGCCGCCCACCCTAATCGACCGCGCCGGTTCGAGCAGGAGGCGACGCTCGCGTGTCACCTCAAGCCGAGGGCAAAGGGCGTGTCGCGGGTGCGCGACGCCCTCGGCGCTGGGGCCCAGGTCTACACGATGGTCGGGCAACCCGGCGAGGCGATCGCGATCCGGGACGCCCGGCTATCACGGATCGGCACCTTCACGGTCCACTGTCTGCGTCTGGACCCCACCTGGGACCCGCTGCGCTCGGATCCGTGATTCCAGGCGCTGCTCACGAAGTACGCGGTCAAGCCCTGATCTTCGCGCGGCCCCGCGCTCGAGCCCAACGTCGCTGTGTCGAGAGCCCTCTCCTGGCGCCACCGGGACGCAGTCGGCGCCGAGCGGCAGTTGCCCCTCGGCGCCCGACTGAATCCCAGTTGCGCGATGGCGCGTTTCCACCGCGGGTTGCTGGCGGCAGCCCGCTAGTGCTTGTCGTATAGATCCCAGAACACCCTCTTTCCCTCGGCGGTGATGGCCGTCTTCAGGATCATGCCGCTCGGCAGCGTCAGCAAGTACGTGCCTGGCACCCGATTGCCCGACTCTACTTTCGTGCTCTCCCCTGCGATCAGGGAAACAGCTTCCGGGCGTCCGTGACCAGAACCGCGGGCAGGTGCGTCGTGCCATCGGGCAGCAGGATGGATGTGATGATCGATCGGGCCGCTGTCGCGTTGTCGACGTACACGATGAACTTCGTCGCCGTGTTCAGCAGGTTGCCGGTCGTGGGATCGTAAAAGCTGAGAGTGAGGGTACCGGTGCAGTCGGCATCCACTGTGGAGGTCCCCTCGATCCTGGCGACCGCGATTGTACCGCCCATGCTCGCGGTTCGCGTTCCCGACAGATTGCCGTGGTGGTCGAGGGTGTAGCTCCCGACCGACGCATAGGATAGCGGCCCGGCGACCGGGTGGTAGAGCGTTCCCGACTCGCTGTATCCCCACGTCCCGGCGACACGGGGGTCCGAGCAACGATCATCTCGGCCTCCTGCCAGCGCGACCACCGCGACGCTGGCCGCGAGAGCGGCAACCCACACTGTCCGAACGATGTTGGTCTTCATCGACGTTTTCCTCCTACCGTGCATTCCGCGAATGGGCGCCGGAACGGTTAACGGGTGGTCGTCGCCGTGGTAGGCTTTGCCCAACGTGGCGGGCTCGGACGAACTGGACATCACAGGGATGCTCGCCGCCTGGAACGGCGGCGATGAAGGCGCGCTGGACCGCCTCGTCGAACTCCTGTATCCCAAGCTGCGGCGAATCGCACACCAGCGCCTCGGGCGCCGGCTTCCCGACGAGACGCTGGATTCCACCGCGCTGGCGAACGAGACGTACCTCAAGCTCGTACGCGCGGGCGGGATCCGCTGCGACAACCGGGTGCACTTCCTGGCGCTGTGCGCTCAGATCATGCGGCGCATCCTGGTGGACCACGCGCGCCGCCGCGGTTTCGCAAAGCGCGGCGGGGGCGCGCCGCACGTGCCCGCCGACGAGGTGGTGCTGGTGGCGCAGGAGCGGGGCGTCGAGGTGCTCGCCCTGGACGAGGCGCTCGCCGCGCTCGCCCGCGTCGATCCCCGCAAGAGCCGGGTGGTGGAGCTGCGCTACTTCGGCGGCCTGACCATCGAGGAGACGGCGGAGGTCCTGGGGGTGTCGATCGACACCACGAAGCGCGATTGGAGGATGGCAAGGGCGTGGCTGCTTGCCGAGCTGACCCGCGAGGCCGCTCCCGAGCAACGCCCCTGACCCCCGCGGCGGCGGCCGCCCCGCACCATTAGCACTGCCCGATCCTGCGGGTCAGGCTTGCCGGACCAGGGGGCTCTTGCCGACCGTCGCGGATGGCCGCGAGGCCCTGGGCCCGCTTTTCGTCCTGTCCGCTGGCGCCTCTGCAGCACGTCGCCCGCAGCGGGGGCAACCTCTTCGCCGAGCTGCTCGACACGGTCTGCTCCTGCTCTCTCGGCCAGATCACCCACGCCCTCTACGAGGTCGGCGGCCAGTACCGACGCAGCATGTGACCTGGCGCCGGGTGCGCCGGAGCCACCCGATCGAAGGGCGCCTCCATCGCCGGTGGGCCGGTTCGGGAACAACCCGTCCCGCTGCCGCGTTGGCTTGAAAGGTTGGAACGTGCGTCCATGCGGCTCGGCCATGACCCATGGAGGCAGACATGCGAAGAGCACAGATCCTCTCCATCGCCACTCTGATGTCACTCATCCTCGCCGCCGCCCCGGCTTGGGCGGTCGGGACCTCGGGGAACACGAAGATCCCGGCTGAGTTCACCGGGGTGTTGCTCGATCTCTCCGGCAAGGCCACCGTCCCGATCACGCTCCACGTCGACAACTTCGCGACCGCGGCGGACGTCGGCTCGGTCGCCCGCGTTCTCGGCGACAAGGGCCAGCGTGCGGTCGTCGCGGATCTGGCCGAGATGAAGCCGCGGGGCTGGATCCGCGTCGGCGGCCTCCTCGGGTTCGAGGTGCCGATCATCCGTGAATTCGCCACCCCGAAGGGCCAGCGGATCTACGCGGTCCTCGATCGTCCGTTCCCGCTCTGGGAGCAGTTGCAGGGCACGCGCTCCCCCGACTACCCGTTCGGCATGATCGAGCTCAAGCTCGACCTCAACGGCAACGGGTCCGGCACGCTCGTCCCCGCCGGGCGGGCGATGTTCACCCGCGAGGGCAAGGTCGAGATGGTGGACTACGGCACCAAGCCGTACAGGATCATCGGCGTGACGCAGCAGCCGGTCGGGAAGTAACGGTCACCGGTTCCGGCTCCGACCGCCGGATCCTCCATCGCGGTTCAACAACGTGCGAGCGGCGCGCCCCGCACCCCGGCATTGGCCGGGGCGCCGGGCGCGACCGCCGTGCGTGCCGCCGCGGGGTTGTCTGGTATGGACGGTCATTGCGCCTGCTGGCTGGCGGGGGAAGGCGCCATCGCCCCGCAGAACCCGCGGCGCGCCGGGCCGTACAACACGGCAGGGACGAGGAACCCTGTCTTCTGCCCGGTGAGGTTTGGAACCCCTGGAGGCGCAGATGAAACGATCCGTTCCGGGCTTGGTCGTGGTTCTCCTCGTGCTTTGCCCGCTGGCCGCCGCAGCCGCGGAGCCCGCGGCCGGCGGCGAGGTCGCCGCCGTCGAGCGGACGATCCACGCCTCGATCGGGTGGGCCGCCACCAAGGACAGGGCCCTCCTGGAGAGCGTCATGTCCCACGACCCGAGCTTCTTCATCTTCCACCCGGATTCGAAGTCCACGGTGGTGGGCTGGGAGCCGATGGAGAAGCTCTTCGCCTTCTGGATGGACCCGCGGTTCAAGGCCACCGGATACGCGATCAGGGACCTGCGGATCAACCTGTCCCGCTCCGGCGACGTCTCGTGGTTCTCGGCAATCCTCGACGACTGCGGGGAGTGGGACAGCAAGGCTTCCTGTTGGAAGGACGTCCGTTGGACCGGCGTGCTCGAAAAGCGAAACGGCGCGTGGGTCATCGTCCAGATGCACTTCTCCTTCGCGAAGGACCCGCAACCCGCCAAGCCCGCCGCCGCGGAAAGCCCGCAGAGCTGACGGTTCGCCCGCCGTGCGCCGGCGGACGCCGGCTACCGCAGCAGCTCGTGGATGGCGGCGAGGTGGTGATCGTCGTGCTCGGCGGCGAAGAACGTCAGGTCCACCAAACGCATCGGTCGGTCGAGCCGCGGGTGGTGCGCGACCCGCGCCGCGCCCTCGAGGTCGAGGTCGTCGAGGAGCCTCACGCTCGCCGTACGGGCGAGGCGGAACTCCTCGAGAACGTCGGCGATCGGGCGTTCGTTGTAGCCGCTTCCCGCCGTCGCCCGGTTCCCCATGTCGGCCGCCGTGAGCGTCGCCGCGCCGCGCGCGTACTCGCCGAGGCGGACGTGCCAGAGGCCCTCGACGCTGATGAGGTGCCCGGCGTGCTCCTGCGCCGACCAGCCGTCGCCCGGCCGCTGGATCAGGCGGTTCGGGGCGGCGCCGCGCACGGCCTCCTCGAGGCGGGCCGGGGTCCCGCGCAGGCGCTCCACGATCGCCCGGAACATGCCGACGGGGAACTCGAAGCTCCACCGGTACTCCAGCCACGGCAGGACGTCGGACATCGGCGTGCCCTCCGATGCGGATACGCACGGCGCGGGCCCGGGGTTGCGGGCGGCGCTTGCGCCGGTGGCCGGCGGGCCGGCCGGGCCGCTGGGCTCTGTTGACACGCCGTCTCATTAGACTCACAATCGGGCCACGGAGGACAGACCATGAAGCGCACCGCTCTCGCCCTGATCGCAGCGTTGTCCGTGTGCGCCGTTGCCGGTGCGCAGGACCACGAGATGCACCATTCCAAGGTTACCGACACGCCGCAGTGGGAGAGCCTCAAGTCGCTCGTCGGGGAGTGGGACGGCTACCACCTCGAGGGCGGGCAGAAGGCGGCTGTGCACGTCTCGGTCCGTATGACGGGCGGCGGCTCGGCGGTCATGCACGTGATCGACGCCGGCACGCCGCACGAGATGGTCACGATGTTCTACATGGACAAGGAAACGTTGATGGCGACGCACTACTGTTCGGCCCGCAACCAGCCGCGGTTCGAGGCCGTGGCGTCCCCGAACCCGAAGGCGATCACCTTCGCCTTCAAGGACGGCACGAACATCCGCCCCGGCGACGGACACATGTCTCGCCTGGCGATCACGCTGGTGGACGCCGACCATCACAACGAGGACTGGGGCTACGACGTCGGCGGCAAGGTCTCGACCGGCACGTTCTATCTGACGCGCGTCAAGCCCGCGCCGCGGAGCTAGGGCCGGCTGCCGGAGCGGCCCCGCGCTGAGCGTCGCCCGGGCGCCCCCGGGCGCGGCAGGCCGGCCGATCGGGGCCACGCGCCGTCGCACACGCTCGGACCCGGCAGCCTGGCCGGCCCGCGAGCGGGCCGCCGAGGTAGGCGGGAAGCCAGGTGACCGCCGCCACCGCCGCGACACCCAGGAGCAGCACCAGCGACAGCGCGAACTAGAACGCCATCTCGGCCGCGGTTCCGCCCAGTCCCGGCAGGCGCCGCACGAACGCCGCGAACGACGATACGGGGGCCATCCTGCACTCTGTATAGCAGAGTCCCGGGTTGGCGGGCCACGGAGAACACCCCGGGTTGCAGGGACGCCCCCCCGGGATCCGGCTCGCGATCTCCGGACACCGGCTCGTCGGCGCACCGCGCCCCGGGTCCACGCGACCTCTGTGGCGGCCGATGCTCGCTTCGGCCGACGAGTTTCAGGCCGCAGGCACGAGGCCGGCGTTTGCGAGCAAACGCCGCTACAGAGGCAACGGACGCGCGCCCGGCGGTCCCCGCCCCACATCGAGACGGGATCCTGCCTGTGGCGTGTGGGACCCGTGCTCCGCGCTGGCGTCTTGCCCAAATGGACAACCCGTGGGGCCGGCGCCCTCGCCCGGCCGGCGGCACCTGGCGCCGGAGCGAAGTGTAACGGCGGGGCTTCCCCCGCCCGCACCCCGAACGTTGGCGACGGCGCCACGCTTCCTCCGCAAGACGGCGACGACGGCCGTCCTCCGGCCGCCGTCGTCCTCATCGATCCGGGCGCGTCGTGCGCCCGCCTCCGCTCACTTGCTCGTCTTGCCGCCGTGGATCAGGACTTCCGCCAGCGAGTCCACATGGGCGCCCGGCACGCTTGCCTTCATGAACGTGGCGTCCAGCATCTCGTTCAGCTCCTTCCCGCGCGCCTTCGTCGCCTCTTCGAACGCCTTGTCGACCTGGTCCAACTTCGCCATGTCGGAGAACACGATCCACGACGTGTGCGTCCACCCGGCGCCGGAGTGCATCTCCGGGACCGCCAGCCCGTAGCCGAGGATGACCCCGTCGCTGAGCAGCTTCTCGTAGGTGGGCGCGATGTACTCCTTGTACAGCTTCACCACCTCCTCGCCCTTGCCGGGCTTGAACGTGTAGATGTGCCGCATCAGGTAGTGGACGTCGCCCCCGGGAACGGCATGGAAGACGACGTGACGGATCATGGAGGACATCTCCTTGTCGGGCTCGGTGGCGCTCATCACGGTCTCCATCATGGCCTTCCGCTCGGCCTCCTTCATCGCCTTGCGGTCGTCCGCGAACGCCTTGTCCAGCTTGCCCATCGCCCCCCAATCGGCCGCCGTGGCATAGTAGAAGCACGACTCGGTGGGCGGGCCGATCATCTGGCAGGCGAGACCCCAGGAACCGATCACGCCCTCGGCGACAAGCTTGTCGAGCACCGGCTTGTCGTACTTCTCGGCCGCGTTCTTGAGGTCCATCATCTTCCCCGGCTTGACCTGGACGCTGAGCAGCCAGGTCAGCGGCTTGTCTCCCGCTTGCGCCGCGGCCGGAGCCGCCGCAAGGAGAAGACCCATCGTCACCACACACGCGACAAGAGCATTGCGGTAGCGCATCGAATCCCCTTTCTTGCCGATCGTCGTCGGCGTTCAATTGAGCTTGAAACACAGTATCATCGTGACCTCGTGGTATGTCAAGAGGATCCGCCTTGAAACGAGACCACCGACGGCGGGGCAGGGGCGGTCGCGTTCACGTCCCCCCCACCCTCTGCCCGGGGCCGGGCGCACGGGCCTCCCCGACACCTCCCGGCGCCGCCGACCCCGCGTGGGGCCGGCGCACCGCACCCTCCCGCGCCGCCGCGCGCGACGGTACACTCCACGCATGGCGAAGAGCGACGAACCCAACAAGGTGATCTACTCGATGGTGGGCGTGGGCAAGGTCCACGGCACCAAGCAGGTCCTCAAGGACATCTACCTCGGCTACTTCTACGGCGCCAAGATCGGCGTCATCGGCCTCAACGGCGCCGGCAAGAGCACGCTGCTGCGCATCATGGCCGGCGTCGAGAAGGAGTTCATCGGCGAGGTCGCCATCTCCCCCGGCTACTCGGTCGGCTTCCTCGAGCAGGAGCCGAAGCTCGACCCCGGCAAGACCGTCCTCGAGGTCGTCAAGGAGGGGGCCGCGGAGACGGTGGCGCTGCTCGCCGAGTTCGAGGCGATCTCCGACAAGTTCGCCGAGCCGATGGAGCCCGACGAGATGGACAAGCTCCTCGCCCGCCAGGGCGAGGTGCAGGAGTCACTCGACGCGGCCGACGCCTGGGACCTCGACTCGCGCCTCGAGCTGGCGATGGACGCGCTGCGCTGCCCGCCCGGCGACACGCCGGTCAAGGTGCTCTCCGGCGGCGAGCTGCGCCGCGTCGCGCTCTGCCGCCTATTGCTGCAGAAGCCCGACATCCTCCTCCTCGACGAGCCCACCAACCACCTCGACGCCGAGACCGTGGCGTGGCTCGAGCAGCACCTGCAGAAGTACGAGGGCACCGTCATCGCCGTCACCCACGACCGCTACTTCCTCGACAACGTCGCCGGCTGGATCCTCGAGCTCGACCGCGGCGCCGGCATCCCGTGGAAGGGCAACTACTCCTCGTGGCTGCAGCAGAAGCAGGAGAAGCTGCGGCAGGAGCAGAAACAGGAGTCGGAGCGGCAGAAGACGCTCGCCCGCGAGCTCGAGTGGATCCACATGGCGCCGAAGGCGCGCCGCGCCAAGGGCAAGGCGCGCATCAACGCCTACCAGCAGCTGCTCACCGCCCGCCAGGAGGAGGTCGCCCGCGACCTCGAGATCTACATCCCGCCCGGCGAGCGCCTCGGCGACCTCGTCATCGAGGCCAAGGGCCTGACCAAGGGGTTCGGCGACAAGCTCCTGATGGAGAACGTCGAGTTCGCCCTGCCGCCCGGCGCGATCGTCGGCGTCATCGGCCCCAACGGCGCCGGCAAGACCACGCTCGCCCGCATGATCGTCGGCCAGGAGACGCCCGACGCCGGCACGCTGCGCAAGGGCGACACCGTGCAGGTCGCCTACGTGGACCAGTCGCGCACCCTCGACCCCGACAAGACCGTCTTCGAGGTGGTCTCGGAAGG
>SCRJ01000078.1 GCA_004298115.1 Acidobacteriota bacterium | reverse complement strand
CGCGATCGGAACGTCGAACTCCCGGCGGCGGCCGCTCGCGTACTCGCCAAGCTGGCGCGCGACGGTCGTGGCGAGCGCCGCGTCCGGCGCCCGCCGCCAGTCGGGCGCGACGCGGGGCGCGTGCCGGCCGCCCGAGAAGTAGAGCCCGGTCAACCGGTCGCCGTCGGTCACGAGCAACAGAGGGCCCCAGGGGCCGGAGATTTCCGCGTAAAACGTCATGGTCTTTCCTCCAGTGAGCGCCAGAGATGCATCACGGCGTACGCGCGCCACGGCCGCCACTCCTCGCCCGCCCGCAACACGCCCGCGGGCGACGCCGCGCCCAGCGCTTTGCGGACGCCGAGGTCCGTGTGCGGGAACGCGTCGGGCCACGACAGAGCCCGCATCGCGATGTACTGCGCCGTCCACTCGCCGATCCCCGGGATCCGCCGCAGCGCCGCGAGCGCCGGTTCGATCTCCACGCCGGGATCCAACCTCAGCGTGCCGGCGGCCAACTCCGTCGCGAGCGCGATGATCGATCTGGCCCGGGCGCCCACGATGCCCAACTCGGCGATCGCGGACGGCTCGAGCCGCGCCACGGTCTCGGGGGTGGGGAAGACGACGTCGAGGCCGGGGAACGGCGTGGCGACGGGCTCGCCGAACGCGCGCGCAAACCTGCCTGCCAACGTCCGCGCGCCCTTGACCGTCACTTGCTGGCCGAGAACGGCGCGGACCGCGAGCTCGAAGCCGTCGAACGCGCCCGGAACGCGGACGCCCGGGTCCGGCCGCGCCAACCGGCCGAGCGCGCCGGCGATTTCCATCGGGTTGCAGGAGAGGTCGAACAGCCGCCGGATCCGGGCAAGGACCTGGGGAAGGGCTTTGCAGAGCGCGACGTCGATCGTGACGGCGAGTGCCGGCCGGGCGGGCGCCGGGCGGACCTCGACCCAGCCGCGGAACTCCCTCCCTTGGCGCGTCACGCGCACGGTCCGCCGGTACGCCCCGTCGCAGACGTGCTCGACGCCTGCGACGGCGCGCGGTCCGAGGAATCCGGCGAGCGCGGCCCAGGAGAACGGCGGCCGAAACGCGAGCTGAAGCGTCACACCGTCCGCCTGTACGTTCTCTCCCGCTTCATTCCGCAACGCCGTCGGGCTGAGGCGGTAACGGGTGCGGAAGAGCGCGTTGAACCGCCGCAAGCTGCCGAACCCGCTCGCCATGGCGACCTCGATCACCGGCAACGACGTCTCGGTGAGCAAGCGCTTCGCCATCAGGAGGCGCTGCGTCTGGGCATATCGAATCGGGGAAACGCCGTACTCGCTCCGGAACACGCGCCGCAAGTGCCGGTCCGTGATGCCGAGGCGCGTCGCGAGCGCATCGACGGGGGCGTCGTTGAGAAGACCGTCTTCGATGAGGTCCGCCGCGGCGTGCGCGATGCGGGAGCGGGCATCGACGCTCGCGTTGCCCGGCGCGAGCTCGGGCCGGCAGCGCAAGCACGGGCGATAACCGGAAGCTTCGGCCGCCGCGGCGCTCGGGAAGAACCGGCAGTTCTCCCGCTTCGGCGTGCGGGCCGCGCACACGGGCCGGCAATAGATCTTCGTCGACGAAACGCCGACGAAGAAGCGCCCGTCGAACCGGCTGTCCCGGGCACGGAGCGCCTGGTAGCGGGGATCGGGTTCGGCTCTCACACGCACAGTATCGGCTCGCCGTCGGGAGGATGCTCGCCGTTTTCGGACAGCATCGTTGGGCGGCGCGGTCAGCGAGAGATCATGAAGGAGACGGCGAGCATCGCGTTCGTGGCGAGATTCCAGGCGACGTTCGCGGCGAGAGCCGGGACCGGCACGGGTTGCCGGGGTCTTCGCAGCGCCCAGCGCAGCGGCGCGACGAGCAGGAGCGACGGCACCACGGCGAGCAGCGCCACGGGAGGCAACGCGCGGACGGCAACCGCCACTCCGATCGCCGCCGGCGTGGCGAGCGCGGCCGCGGCGTACACGGCCGCCGCACCGTTCCTCCCGAAGAGCACGACGAGGTTGCGCCGGCCGCCCGTCCGGTCCGCTTGCTCATCCGGGAATTCATTGAGGAGCAACAAATTGAACGTCATGAAGAACGCCGGCACGGCGGCCGCGACGGCGCCCGGGCCGGGCGTGCCGCCCTGGACGAGAGCGGCGCCCCACACCGGTAGCGCCCCGAGTCCGAGACCGGCGAACAACTCGCCCACCCCGGCGCGCGCGAAGACGTCGGTGTAGAAGGGGATCGCGACGGCGCCGAGCGCCAGGACCGGGAGCAGCGACCATCCGACGCGCGTGACGAACCAGATGCCGATGACGAGCGCGACGGCGCAGGCGGCCACGCCGAACGCGGTCGCGGTACGGGCGGACATGGCGCGTCCGGGGAGCGTGCCGCTGCCGCCCGAGAACGGCGTCCGGGCGGTGTGGAGGTCGATCCCGGTGCGCATGTCGGATACCTCGTTGAGGACGTTGACGCCGACGTGGGCGGCGACGAGGCCGACCAGGGCGAGGAGCGTGCGGGGCCAGCTGAACGCGCCGCCGTACGCGGCCGCCGCCGCGCCCGCCGCGACGAGCGTGACCGGCAGGAGCAGGAACGGCGCCCGCGCCACGCCGAGGTAAGCCTTGACCGTCGCCATCGTCGCGCGATTCTAACGCGTGGCCGGCCCGCCGGAGGCAGTCGCCAGCGGCGGCCTGCGGTCGAACCATGGCCGCGCCTGCTCCAGTTGCGCCGCCAGGCGGAAGAGCAGGTCCTCCTCGCCGTAACGCGCGGCGAACTGCGTGCCGATCGGGAGCCCTTCGGCGTTCCACCACAACGGCGCCGACATCGCGGGCTGACCCGTCTGGTTGAACAACATGGTGTTGGCCGTGGCCTCGAAACCCTCGGCGGCCATCTCGTCGAGCGCCCGGGCGAGCACCTTGCGCGAGGGGATCGTCCCGAGTACGCGCATCGCGACGCGCTGGCCGGCGCTGGGTGCGAGCGCTCCGATCCGCAGCGGGGGATGGGCCAGCGTCGGCGTGAGGAGGATGTCGTGGTGCGCGAAGAACGCCGCCACCGAGCGCCGGACGACGTTGAGGTGGTCGAGGGCCGCCTGGTACTCGTTGGCCGGGACGTGACGGCCGATCACGCCCAGGAACCAGGTCTCCCTCTCGAACGACGCGCGGGTCGGCCGCCGTCCGGCGAGCTCGCCGGCCATGTCGATCGCCCGCGCCGTGTTGACGGCGACGACCGCGAGGTACGCCCGACGCAAGGCGCCCTTCTCGAAATCGGGCGCCGCTTCGCTGACGGTGTGCCCGAGCGCCTCGCACAGGTGTGCCGCGTCCTCCACGGCGGCGCGGCAGTCGGGGTGCGTGCGCTCGCCGAACAGCGAGCGCGCCGTGAAGGCGATCCGGCAGCGGCCCGGATCCGCGCCCACCTCGGCGAGGAACGGCCGCTGCGGCGGCGGCGCGACATAGGGCGCCCCGAGGTCGGGGCCGCAGGTGGCGTCGAGCAGGGCGGCCGAGTCGCGAACGGACCGGGTGAGCGCATGGTCCTGGACCATCCCGCACCAGCTCTCGCCGACGTCCGGGCCGAGCGGGTTGCGGCCGCGGCTGGGCTTGAGGCCGAACACGCCGCAACACGAGGCCGGGATGCGGATCGAGCCGCCACCGTCGCCGCCATGGGCGACCGGGACCATCCCTGCGGCCACCGCGGCGGCGGCGCCGCCGCTCGACCCGCCGGGCGTGTGCTCGAGCTGCCACGGGTTGCGGGTGGGGCCGTGCAGCAGCGGCTCGGTGACGCCGAGGATGCCGAACTCGGGGGTGTTCGTCTTGCCGAGGATGACCAGGCCCGCCCGCCGGTGGCGGGCGACGAGCTCGCTGTCGTGGTCCGGGACGTAACCGGCGAGCAGGCGGCAGGAGGACGTGAGCGGCTCGCCCGCGCACGCCGCGAGGAGGTCCTTCAAGAGGAAGGGAACGCCGAGAAACGGGCCGCCGGGAAGTGTGCCCGAGGCCGTCCGGCGCGCTTGCTCGAACATCGTATGGATGACCGCGTTGATCGCGGGGTTGCGCGCCTCGATGCGCGTGATCGCCGCCTCGATCACCTCGCTCGCGCGCACCTCGCGCCGCCTGACGAGGTCGGCAAGGCCGAGGCCGTCGTACGACTCGTATTCGGGCAGGGGATCCATGCGCGCTCCTTTTGCCCGCAGCCTAGCAGCCCGGCGCCTCCCCGCCAAACCCGCAGCCGGCGAGTCGAGTCGGCGAGAGGGCCGCGGCGACGAGCGCCTCACGGCAGACCGCGCGTCTGCGCGCCGACCCCGGCGCGATCGGTGGTACTCTCAATGCAATTCTTCGCGGGTGCCGGTCCGTGTCTTACAGGTGGCTGGCCGTGCGGTTTTGGTCGGGCGCCCTCCTGGCCGGTTGAAGCGTGCTGACGCCAGGGAGTGCCCTCCGCCGGGAGGTGAAGGATGGAAAGATCGTGGGCCAAGTTCTACGACGCCGGCGTTCGTCCGACCCTCGAGTACCCCGCGGTGCCGATGCACCACTTCCTCGAGGCGAGCGTCTCCAAGCACCCCGACTGGCCGGCCACGATCTTCGGCGGGGTGGTGCACCAGCTCGGCGGCCGCTTGCTCGACGCCAAGCTCTCGTACCGGCGGCTGGACGAGCAGGTCAACCGGCTGGCGAACGCGTTGACGGCGATGGGCGTGAGGAAGGGCGACCGCGTGGCGCTGTACCTGCCGAACTGCCCGCAGTTCGTCATCGGCTTCTTCGCGATCCTGAAGCTCGGCGCCATCGTCGCGCCGAACAACCCGCTGTACGTGCCGCGGGAGCTGGAGTTCCAGCTGAACGACGCCGGCGCCGAGACGATCATCTGCCTGTCGCGGTTCTACCCGAACGTCCGTAAGGTCCGCGCGAGCACGCCGCTGAAGAACGTCATCGTGACGAACGTCAAGGAGTACTTCCCACCGTTCTTGAAGGCGCTGTTCACCCTCGCCGTCGAGAAGAAGGAGGGCCACCGCGTCGCGCTCGATCCCGGCGACCGCTGGCTCCAGGA
Organism: Acidobacteriota bacterium; assembly: GCA_004298115.1. Lineage (GTDB taxonomy): Bacteria > Acidobacteriota > Thermoanaerobaculia > Thermoanaerobaculales > Thermoanaerobaculaceae > RBG-13-68-16. The sequence goes on along the minus strand of SCRJ01000078.1, from coordinate 10,517 downwards.
CGTGCTCGCCTCGGCGCCGGCGACCAAGCCACCCGTCGACGTGCGCCCCGAGGACACGGCGGTGCTCCTCTACACGGGCGGCACGACCGGTGTGCCGAAGGCCGCGGAGATCACGCACCGAAACCTGGTCGCCAACGCGCTGATGGCCCGCGAGTGGATGGCCCAGGCGATCGATCCGGAAACCCAGCAGGGGATCCTGACCGCGTTGCCGTTGTTCCACACGTACGCGATGACGACGTGTCTGAACCTGGGGATGATCATGGGCGCGGCGCTGGTGCTCATCCCCAATCCGCGCGAGCTCGAGCACGTCTTGAAGGCGATCAGCCGCCACCAGCCGGCGTTTTTCCCCGGCGTGCCGACGCTGTACGTCGCGATCAACCACTACCCCGACCTCGGCAAGTACAGCCTGAACTCGCTCAAGGCGTGCATCAGCGGGGCGGCGGGGTTGCCGGTGGAGGTTCAGAAGACGTTCCAGGAGCTCACCGGCGCTCGCCTGGTCGAGGGGTACGGTCTGAGCGAAGCGACCCCAGTCGTGAGTTCCAACCCGATCTACGGCGACAACCGGATCGGCACGATCGGCGTGCCCTGGCCGGACACCGAGTGCCGCATCGTGGACCTCGAAACCGGCACGGCTGACCTGCCGCCGGGCCAGCCGGGCGAGCTGATCGTCCGCGGGCCGCAGGTGATGAAGGGGTACTGGAACAAGCCGGAGGAGACGCGGCTGGCGTTGCGCGACGGATGGCTGTACACCGGCGACATCGCCAGCCGTGACACGGACGGCTACATCCAGATCGTCGACCGCAAGAAGGACATGATCATCGTCGGCGGCTTCAACGTCTATCCGCGCGAGGTGGAGGAAGTGCTCTTCCAGCATCCGAAGGTCCTCGAGGCGGCCGTCGCCGGCGTGCCGGACCCGCGGAGCATCGAGCGCGTCAAAGCGTACATCGTGCTCAAGCCGGGCCAGGCGGCGACCGTCGAGGAGATCCTGGACCACTGCCGGGAGCGGTTGACGAACTACAAGCGCCCGGCGATCGTCGAGTTCCGCGACTCGCTGCCGAAGACGCTGGTCGGCAAGGTCCTGCGACGCCAGCTGGTGGCCGAAGATGCAAGCAAGGCGGCGGCGGAAGCGGCTCCGGCGCAACCGGTGACGTCGGCGTAGAGGACGCCGCCCCCATCGTCGCTCCGAGGTGTGCCCGGCGGAGGCGGCGTCCGGAGCGGGGAGCGCGACTCAGTTCGTGACGTCGAGCAGCAGCGGCGGCATGAACATGATCCGCGAGGTCTCCCGGTCGCTGTGCAGCACGACGTGGAGCTCGACGGTCTCGCCGGGTTTGAGGTCGAACTCCTCGTAGTTGTCGCTGACGAGACGGTGGAGCGTGCCGGAGGCGTCCCGGCGGCCCTCCAGGGTGAGACGGTACCGTCCGGGCGGCAGGTCAGCCCGGGTCCACGTCGCGTCGTTGCTCTCGAGGACGACCGGCCCGTCCTTCCGGCCTTCGCGCAGGCTGGTCACGATCGCCTGCCGCGTCGGCCGCGCCGCCCTCTCGTCCACGTCGCGGTCGAACACGGCCACCCGAACCGCAGAGGTTCCTGGGGTCGACGTTCTCCGGACCACACGGGCGCTGGCGCAGCCACCGGCTGAAATGACCGTCATCGCCAGGGCGGCCAGCGACAACGCGGGCCCGATCCCACGGCCCAGGCAAGCCGGCCGAGCGCCTTGGCCGATCACTGGTGCAGTGGCGGCGGATCTCATGGTGTGACTCCTTTCGCGACGAATCGTCAAGCTGCGACGGTCCCCGCATCACATCCGGCCGCTCAGATCGTTCATCCGTTGCGCTCAGCATAACACCCCGGCAGGACAGTCGTCTGGAGCCGGCGCTGAACCACCGGCGCGTCGGCGCGTACGCTGGAGGGGGAGGAGGACCGATGCGAACCATCCGCATGGACGAGATGACCTGGCCCGAGATCGGGGACGCCATCGCGAGGGGGTTCACGACCGTGGTGGTCGGGGTGGGCTCCACGGAGCAGCACGGACCCCACCTGCCGACCATGACCGACACCCGGATCGCCGACGAGCTTGCCCACCGGGTGGCGCGCCGGCTCGGCCGGGCGCTGCAGGCGAGAACGATCCCAGTTGGCGTGTCGGAGCACCACCTCGCGTTCGGCGGGACCATCTCGCTTGGCCGCGAGACCCTGAGGGCGATCCTCCGCGACTACGTCGACAGCCTCGCCGCGTGCGGCTTCGAGCGGATCGTCCTGCTCCCCAGCCACGGCGGCAACTTCGCCACGGTGCAGGAGGTGATCGACGAAGCCCCCGCCGCGCACCCGGACCTCGTCGTGACCGGCTATGCGGACCTCCTGGGATTCAGCACGTTTCTCGCGCAGGCCTCGGGGCGGTTCGGGATCGCGGCCGACGCGGCGGGAGCGCACGCGGGCGAGAACGAGACGTCGATCATGCTGGCGCTGGAACCGGAACTGGTGCGGCGCGACCGCTTCGCCGCGGGGTACCTGGGCCCGCTGGGCGAGGACCAGGTGAAGGTCATCCTCGAGCGGGGCATGACGGCGCTGACCGCCAACGGGGTCCTTGGGGATCCGGCAGGGGCGAGCGCGAAGCAGGGCGAGATCTACCTCGAGCTGTGCGCCGAGCACCTCGTCTCGGAGCTCGGGCGCGTGTCGCCGCCGGCCGCCAGGGGATGACCTCCGCCGGCGCCAGAGGAGTGGCGCGGGCCTCGCGACCGGGATGCGGACCGCTGCCGGCGAGCGGCGGGTGCGGGCGAGTCGCTGCTCGCCCGCACCGGCGGACCCTCTACTGCTGCATGACCGGGACGGTGACGCCGTTCCCGAAGTGATTCGCACTGACCGCGATCGGCGGGACGTGGAAGGTTAAGATGCCGTAGTACACGTTCCGGATCTCGTTGCCGAGGACGACCGTTCCCGAAAGCGGCGCCGCACTCGCCAGGAAGATGCCGGTGGTCTGGCTGTCCGTGGCCTGCGAGAAATCCGTGTCCCCGTCGAGGTTGTCGTTGCTGAAGCGGTTCCAGGCGATCACGTTGCCTTTGAGGTCCTGGCCGGGCGCGTGGCTGTGCAGGGTGAAGCCCGCCAGGCCGTTGCCCGATGCCTCGTTCTCGATGATCTGGTTGTCGTAGACGGCGGTCCCGGGAGCCCCACCCGCGATCAGGATGCCGGCACCCCGGCCGCGAGCGATCCGTCAACCCTGCTTCGCGACCAGCCGCAAGGCCCGCCGAACCCATCGGGTTAGGCGGCCGCATCGTCATCGCGTCGTCGCCTTGTCCCGAAGTCCGGTCCAGTTCTGGACGAGGGTGAGCGGGCTTCGCCGGATCGTGTCCTGCTCGGCGGCGAAGAGGAATCGCCCATGCCACACGTCGTAAGCTGTGGAGTTCCTGAACGGGACCTCGAAGAGGCGTACCGGCGCGCCGATCTCGATGTCCGCGCCCTGGCGCGTGACGGGCGCGGCCATCAACGCGGAACCGTCGGCGGTCAGGAAGAACAGCTCCTTCCCGTCGTCGCTCCAGTCGGGCATCCGCCCCCCTTCGGCGGAGACCCGTACCTTCCCGTCGGCGCCCGGGAACGACACGACGTACACCTCGTTGCGGCCCGACTCGTCCGAGACGTACGCGACCGTTCGGCCATCGGGCGAGAAACGCGCGTTGTTCTCGTTGAATCGGGAATGCAGAAAGGGGAAAGGTTGGCCGCCGCCTTTCATCGGCAGCATCCAGATGTCGAAGCCGGTTGCGGAGGTAGCGCTCCGGAAGGCGAGGAAGCGGCCGTCCGGGGACACGGACGTCGCCTCCTTGTCGGAATCGGACGCGAGCAGGAGCGTGTTGCCGCCCCCCCCGTCCAGAGCCCTCTCGAAGAGGTCCAGGAACCCGCCGGCGTGCGTCCGGAAGACGAGGTGCCTGCCGTCCGGGAGCCACACGGGTCCCATGCTGTCGGACTCTGCGGTGGTGAGTCGCGTCGGAATCCCCCGGGCGGTGTCCACGACCCAGACATCCTGGCGGCCCGTCGTCGCGTCCAGCTTGTCGACCGCGACCTGCCTGCCGTCGGGGGAAAGGCGAGGCTCGTCATAGAACCCGGGGGGACCCAGCGTCCCCGTCCTCCGGCCCTGGCGGTCGAGCCAAACCAGCTCCTCCAGCTCCCCAGGCGTTCCCCGGTCATAGACGAGAACGCCGGTGCGGGAAACCGAGAAGACGGCAAACGCCGCTCCGGGGAGAACGGCGACGCCGCTCGCGACCGCGAATTCGTCGCCCCCGAACCGCAGGCGCGCCGGGTCGAACCGGCGCGCCATCAGGATCCGCTCCCGCGTGTACAGCAGGTAGCCCGATGCGTACGCGGCGTTGTTGTCGGTTGCGACAATGGGTCTCGGTTCTCCACCGTCGAGCGAGCCCACCATGACCTCGTTCGCGGGCCGCCCCGAGCCTCCGGAGGCCCGCGTGAGGAACAGGAAATGCCGTCCGTCCGGGAGGAACCAGGGAAACCGGTGGCTGTTCTGGTTGCGCCCGCGGTCAAGGGACGTGACCGGGCGCGGCGTCCCGCCCTGAGCTGGAATCCGAAGGATGGCGGAGTTGTAGCTCGGCGCGAAGAGGATCGTCCCGCCGGCGCTCCACGTCCCGCCCTTTCCGAACGGCGCGTCGGCAAGGGCCAGCGGGGTGCCGCCCACGACCTCCACCCGTTTGAGCTTGCCGTCCGCGAAGAACCCGATCGACCTGCCGTCCGGCGACCAGAACGGGTACGAGCCGTTCTCGGTGCCGGCGAGGGGAACGGCATCCGGGGTGTCCAGGGCGCGGACCCAGAGCAGGACGCCGTGCGTCTCGTCGCGCGCCGCAAAGGCGATCCGCGTGCCGTCCGGCGAGACGCTCACCGGCCCCGGCTGCTTGCCGCCGAGGTAGTACTCGGCTCCCGTCGGGGGCATCAGGCTGGAGATCACCACGCCGCGCGCAGGTCCCCCTCTGGGGAAGATGACGCCGGCGGCGACACCCGCGGCGAGAGCCGCCGGCAGCGACGCCCAAACCAGCCACCGGCGACCCGGTGTGTCCTTCCGGACGGTCGCACCTTCGGTCCCACCCGACACCCTCGGGTGCGCCCGTGCATCTTCGAGGTCGAGGCGAGCGTCGCCGATGTCGCGGAGGCGCTGGCGCGGGTCGCGCTCAAGGCAGCGGCCGAGCAACCGGCGCACGGAGGGAGCAAGCGTGGGCGGCAGGAGGTTCCAGTCCGGGTCGGTCCTGAGCACGGCGGCCAACACGTCGGAAACGGTCTCTCCCTCGAACAGCCGCCGGCCGGTGAGCATCTCGTAGAGAACGCACCCGAACGCCCAGACGTCGGTCCGCTTGTCCACCGGCTTCCCGCGCGCCTGCTCGGGGCTCATGTACGCCGCCGTCCCCAGGATCACACCCGCCCGCGTGTGGTGCCCCGTGATCGTCGGCGAGTGCGCCGGGTCGCTCTCCGCGGCCGGCCCCTCCCACGCCTTCGCCAGTCCGAAGTCCAGCACCTTCACCGTGCCGTCCGGCCGCACCTTCACGTTCGCCGGCTTGAGGTCGCGGTGAACGACCCCTTTCTCGTGCGCCGCCTCGAGCGCGTCCGCGATCTGCACGGCGATCGGCAGCGCCTCGTCCACCGGGATCGGCCCGCGGGCGATCCGCTCGTCCAGCCCCTCGCCCTCGACCAGCTCCATGACCAGCGCGTGCTGGCCGTCCAGGTGCTCGAGGCCGTACAGCGCCGCGATGTGGGGATCATTGAGCGAGGCCAGGACCTTGGCCTCGCGCTCGAAGCGGGCGTGGCGCTCGGGGTCGTCCGCGAAGCCCGCCGGCAGGAACTTCAGCGCCACCTCGCGGCCCAACCGGGTGTCCCGCGCCCGCCACACCTCGCCCATGCCGCCCGCCCCGAGGGGCGAGACGATCTCGTACGAACCGAGCAGGGCGCCCTTCTCCACTCGCATGTTCAGCGTTTCCAGGAACAGGAGCCCGATTGCGCTTCTTCCCCGGCCGCGGCGCTGCACCGTTGGGCCGCGTCAGGGGCTCCCTCCGCCGGCGCAGCTTCTGCCCCCCGCCGTTGAGGGGGCGGTCGGCTCACCCCTTGAGGGTGGACGGCCAGTTGAGGATCACGACCATCGGCGCGATCCCCTCCTTTCCGACCGGCGAGAGGAGGAGGAACCTTTGGCCGTCGCGGGTGACGAGGAAGTCGTTGCGACGCGGACCGGGCAGAGTCTGTGCGGTAAAGAGCGCCACCGGGACGCCGGCGGAGAACGCTGGGCCGGTCTCCACGGGCGCGGCCATGATCTTCCCGTCGAGGCTGCGAAAGTAGACCGTCTTGCCGTCGGCGCTCCAGTGAGGCTCGATGCCGCCGTTGGCGGAGACCTGCCACTTGCCTCCCGGCCCCGGGAATCTCTGCACGTAGATCTCGAAGCGCCCCGTCTCGTTCGACATGTAGGCGAGGTACCGCCCGTCGGGTGAGAAGACGGGCAGGACCTCAGTGAACTGACCCGCGACGAAGGCGAAGGGTTGGCTCTTGCCGTCCATCGGGAGGATCCAGATGTCCACCGAGGTCTTCGCCGTGAGGCGGTTGACGGCGAGGAACCGTCCGTCGCGAGACCAGTCGTTGGGAAAGAGCTCGTCTCCGCACGACCAAAGCTCGGCGGTCGGGCCCGTCCCGGAGGCAGCCTTCACGAAGAGGCTCTGTACTCCCTTGCGGTCCGAGTCGAAGACGATCCGGGACCCGTCCGGAGACCAGATCGGCTCACCGTCGTTCCCGGAGTCGAACGTCAGGCGCGATGTCACACTCCGCGAGAGGTCGCTCACCCAGATGTTGCTTTTGCCGGATCGCTGGTCCCTGATGCTCACGGCCAGACGCGTGTCGTCCGGCGAGAGGGCCGTCGTTCCGTACCCGGCCGGCTTGCCGACCTCCGCGATCTCCTTGCCGCTCCGGTCCACCCAGACGAGGCGGTCTTCGTTCGAGGCACCGGGGCGGTACACGAGGACGCCGTCGCTGGACACGGAGAAGTCGGCGAGGCCGTTGCTCGTCGCACCCATCTGCTCCGCGATCGGCACCGGTTCACCCGTCACCCGCAGGGAAGACGCGCTGAACGGCTGCGCCACCAGGGTGCCCTCCCTGACGTAGAGGAGTTGCCCGGAAGGCGCGTACTCGCAAAGGGAATCGGCATCGAGGAGCCTTTTCGGCTTCTCCTTCGTGTCGAGGCTGCCGACCATGACGTGTCCCTGGCTCTTTGCTCCCCCGAACTCGAAGTAGAGGAAGTGGCGACCGTCGGGAAGGAAGTACGGCCATCCCACGCTCGTACCCTCTTCCCCCTTGACGGCTTCCTGCGGGATGCCCCCAGACGCGGGTACGCGCCTGATCGGGTCGCTGGCCTGCCCGTCGAACAGGATTTCACCGTCCTTTCCCCAGGAACCGTCCGCGCCAGTCGGCGCGTCGCAGATCGTCTGCGGGGGAGCGCCGGAGATGTCGACCTTCTTGAGCTTTCCCTCGGCGATGAAACCGATATGCCGGCTGTCGGGAGCCCAAAAGGGCCGGAAGGTGGCACCTTCCGTACCCGGAACGGACCTCGGATCGAGCGCCGCGAGGGGCCGGATCCAGATCTGCGATTTCCCGTCGGCGCCGGCCGCGCAAAACGCCAGGTTCTTGCCGTCCGGCGAGATGCGTGGGGCCTGCACGACGCTCATGCCCTCCGGGAGGACGAACTGGAACCGAACGGGGCTCTCGGCCTTTGGCGCCCGGAGGAGAAACCCGATGCCCAGCGCCGCCGCGGCCAGGAAGAGAAGCGAGGAAAGGGCCCAGGAAAACCTCTCGCGGCTCTTCCGGCGGGCCACGACCACGGCGGGGGCGCCCGCCGCCGACCCGGCCTCGCCGATCCACTGGAGTTGCAGCGCGACGTCCCTCGCCGACTGGAACCGGTTCGCCGGGTCCTTGGCGAGGCACGAGCGGATGAGCCGTTCCAACCCCGGCGGCGTCATCGGCTGCAGCTCGCTCATCGGCTGCGGATCCTTCTCCAGGATCGACGCCATCACGCTGATCTGGCTCCTCCCTTCGAACGCCCGTTTCCCCGTCGCCATCTCGTACAGGACCGCCCCCAGCGCGAAGATGTCGCTCCGCGCATCCGCTTCCTTGCCCTCCACCTGCTCGGGCGCCATGTACTGATACGTCCCCAGCAACGTCCCTTCCGCGGTCAGCGGACCCGTCTTCGTCGGCATGAGAGTTCGGGCTTCACCCCCCTGGGCCGCCGGGTTCGGCTTCGCCAGACCGAAGTCCATGAGCTTGGCTCCTGCCGGCGTCAGCATGATGTTGCCCGGTTTCAGATCCCGGTGCACGAGCCCCTGGCGGTGCGCCTGGTCGAGCGCCTCGGCAATCTGGACCCCCACCTTTTGCACCTGCTCCACCGGCAACGCACCGCGCTTCAACCTCTCTGCCAGCGTCTCCCCCTCCAGCAGCTCCATCACCAGGTAGTCGACCCCATCCTGATGCCCGACGTCGAAGAGCGCACAGATGTGCGCGTGGTTCAGGCTCGAGATGGCCTTCGCCTCCCGCTCGAAGCGCTGCCGAAAGTCCGCACTCGCCGCCAGGCCCGCCGCCAGCACCTTCACCGCCACCTCGCGGTCGAGGCGCGTGTCCCGCGCGCGGTAGACCTCCCCCATTCCTCCGGCACCAAGCGGCGAGACGATCTCGTACGGACCGAGACGAAAACCGGTTGTCAGCACTGGATCCCTCCCCCTCGCCCAGGTCGGCGTCGGGCTTTCACTGGCAGACTCCGGCTGCGCTCACGTTCGCACGACGGCTCAACCTCCTCCATCCCGCCCGCTTCCAGAGGCGAGACGATCTCGTACGGGCCGAGGTGACCTCCACGTTCAAGGGGCATCAGATGTCCTCGCCGCAAACAACGCGTCCAACGGTGCCAGCAACCATCGAGAGGCCATGGTGCATCGGCTCGGAACCGAGGCACCTCCGAGCGACCAGCGTTCGGTGCTGCCGGGGAAACAACTCCGTTCTGCGGTGAATTTCGCTTGATTTGCGGCGGGAGCTCTCACCGTCCAGGAGCGAAGGGGACGTGCCGGCGGGGGGGGCGGACCGTGGCCCGCCCGCCCCCGCCGCCCGACTACTGCTGCAAGACCGGAACGGTGACGCCGTTCCCGAAGTGGTTGGCGCCGACCGGGATCGGCGGGACGTGGAGGGTGAAGATGCCGTAGTACACGTTGCGGATCTCGTTGCCGAGGACGACCGTTCCCGAAAGCGGCGCCGCACTCGCGAGGAAGATGCCGGTGGTCTGGCTGTCCGTGGCTTGCGAGAAGTCGGTGTCCCCGTCCAGGTTGTCGTGGCTGAAGCGGTTCCATGCGATCACGTTGCCGTTGAGGTCCTGGCCGGGCGCGTGGCTGTGCAGGGTGAAGCCCGCCAAGCCGTTGCCCGACGCCTCGTTGCCGACGATCTGGTTGTCGTAGACGGCGGTCCCCGGAGCCCCACCCGCGATCAGGATGCCGGCGCCCTCGCCGGCGACCCCGTTGCGGTCGGCGCGGTTGCGGCTGACGGTGTTGCCGTAGATCCCGGCGGTCGCCGGTTGCGGATTGCCCCCCGGGGCTGCCCCGGGGTTGTGGCCGGCGATCGTGATGCCGCAGTCGTACGTGTTGTCCACCACGACGTTGCCGTCGATGATGTTGAACGCCGTGGGGCCGGACTCGTCGGTCAGGAGGATCCCTCCCGCGTTGTTCCCGACCCAGTTCTCTTCCACCCTGGAGTTCGTGACCGACCACAGATGGATGCCCTCGCCGCAATCGCCGGGGATCGGTCCGGCGGCGAGGCATTCGCCCGTCTGCTGCGCGGGCGGCAGGAAGATCCCCTGGTCGTTGGCCTCGGCGACGTTGTCCCGGATCGTCACGCCGTGGGTCTGCCGCACCAGGATCCCTTCGAACGTCGCGTTCTTGACCGTGAACCCCATGACCCTGGCGCCGGCGGCGCCGTCTCCGCTGATGACGATTCCGTTGTCCATCCCGCTGGCGTCGATCGTGGGCCGGCCGGCGCCCCTGAGCGTGAGCCCGACCGAGATGGCGACGTCCTCGTGATAGGTTCCCCTCCCGACCATCACCGTATCGCCGTTGCCCGCCATCGACACGGCACGGCCGATCGTCGCGCACGGCGCCGATTCGCTGCAGGGGTTGCCGTCGGACCCCTTGCGCGAGACGAAGAACGTGTGTCCGTCGCCGTCGTCCGCCATTCCGACCGCGGGGGTCAACGCGAGACCCAGCGCGCACGCCAACACCAGCGCAAGGGCAGGGCGCGCGGAAAACCGTGATGAATCCAGCATCTTCACCAAGGCCGATCTCCTTTCGTCAGTGTCCGGCTCCTGAGCCCCGAGCAATTCGGCGCGTCAGTCCCGAACCGTGTCTTGCCTCGAACCACATCCAGCCAGGACGAGTCGTCGGCCTGGGAAATTCCCGTCGAGTCCGGGTCGGGCTATTCGACGGGGCGGCCGTCCAGCTTGTAGACCGTTCCACCCTTCATCACGAAGC
>SCRJ01000077.1 GCA_004298115.1 Acidobacteriota bacterium | reverse complement strand
TGGTCGGGTCGCCGCCGTCGAACTCCAGCGTGAGGTGGAACTCAGCACCCAACCGCAAGAGCGGCGCCGGGTCGCCGCGCCAGAGCGCGGCCCCCGCCGCGAGCAGCTCGCCGGTGTTGGTGAAGTTCCCGATCGGGTTCGCCACCAGCGAGTTGAGCAGGGTTTCTTCGTCGATGAGGACGTGAACGGAGTTCCCGTTTGCGTCGTTGGCGTCCCCCTCCACAGGGTGGTTGCGGATCCGCCAGGCAAGGAGGTCGAGCTCGGCATCGGGGAACCGGTGATCGGCCGAGCAGGTGGGCGAGCGCATGCAGTCCACCCGCACCATGCGCCGCTCGCCGACGATTCGCGCGTGATTCGATTTGAACTGGTCCAGCCCGGGACTCCCGTACGGCGAATCGGCGACGACCGAGCGGAGGTGGTCCCCGAACCGGGTGGCGTACGCCTCGATGTCGGCGCCGCCGTACGACCACGCGAAGTAGTCCACTTGATCGTAGCCGAGCGCGGCGCGCACGGCGTCCGTGTCCTGGGCGATCTCACCGGTCCCGTAGCGGCTGGCCGTTTGCCCCAGTTGGGCGGCGCACCCGGCCTCGGCCTGGGCCCACGGCGCGGTTCCGTGCTGAAGTTCAGGGCAGTCGATCGCACCGGACAGACCCCGGCCGCGGTCGTCGATCAGGAGCAGGTCGTGCGTGTCGAGGTTCCCACCGAAGAAATAGAACGCAATCCACCGGTTGGCCGCGGTCGCACCCCCCGGGCCGCCGTAGTTGTTGAGGATTGCGCTTTCGGCAGGACCATCGCCGGTGTGGCGGTAGAGCTCGAAGTAGATCTTGATCTGTCCCAGCTTCCCGGGGTGACTCCAGTCGAGCGGGACGGGCACGTAGCCGCACACCACGGGTAGGCCGTAGGCCAGCGCGCCGTCCGGACAGGCCGCGGGCTCGATCGCGGCTTTGTTGGCGGATTCCGGCAGCTGCCCGGGTTCCGCCCGCAGGGCCTGTTGCCGTACCTGCAGCGACAGTCCCTGGGCCGGCCGGCGCAGGAGGCCCGGCAGTGGACGCGGCAGGACGTTGGGTCGATGCAGGCCGACGGCAGCGCCCGGCGACCCGCCTCCGATTTGGTTGGTGGCATCGGCAGCGGACGCACTGCCGCCAAGAGCGGTGATGACGGCGATGGTCATGGCGCCGCCGAGCAGGACACCCAGAGACCGAGAACGCAGGACCTTCATACTCCCCTCCCTTGACGAGTCGATTGCTCCGGAGACCCGAGAGCAGGCTCTTCCTTTCCGATTGCGCGAACTCGCATCGGACTGGACGGAGTCGATCGTTCCCGGGCGGAGGCGTCTTGGCTCAGACGCCTCGAATAGGGGCGTCCCGGGTTTGACAGGCTGTTGGGGGGTACTTCCGATTCACTCTCCCTTCCCCGCAGACGGCCTTCCAGCGGGGTACCCGACCTTGACGAGGGCCATAGGCCACATCGCAGCGAAACAACACCAGGGTTCGGCGGGCTTGACTGTGGTCGGAGCCGTCGGCTCTGAGTCCGCGTGTCGCGCCACACGTGCGTGTTTCTCCCATGAACACGCTGGGGCGTGCCGCTCTGTACGTCCTTACCGGAATCCTCGCGACTCCCTACCGCCGCCCTCTGTCTTCCGTCCGTGGCCACTTTCGACGGCCGCCCGCAGCCGGATCCCCGCACGCCTCCGCGGCTGGAGGGGATCTGCCGCGCTTCAGATCGGTCCCGGCTTCGCGGCCGCGGTCGGCCGTGCGTGCCGACCCTCGAGTTGATTGACCGGCCACCACCATCCGGGCGCCGCGCACGGCGGCGACGTGGTCGGTGGTCCGTCGTCTGCGGTCAGCGGAGATCCACGACCGCGCGCCAGGCGGTCGCGCCCCATGAGAGCCGCCCACGCCGACCGCAGGGCGCCGCAACGCGGGGCGTGCGGCCGCGCCGCCGAGCGCGGTAAGGACCGGCGCTCACACGGCGCTGCCGGCGGCGCCCTCAGCGGGCCAGGCGGCAGCCGAGCGCGATGGAGTAGAACTTCGACTCCTCGGAGTCGGCCCGGCTCGTCAGGATGCACGGCGCCGAGGAGCCGACGACGACCGCCGCCAGGCGCGCCCCGCCCAAGATCGTTGTCGCCTTGTAGAACACGTTCCCGGTCTCGATGTTGGGGAAGATCAGGACGTCCGCGTCGCCCCCGACGGCGGAGCGAAGGCCCTTGATCGCACACGCCTCGGGCGAGATGGCCACGTCGAGCGCGAGCGGCCCGTCCACGATCGCCCCGCTGATCTGGCCGCGCTCCGCCATCTTGGCGATGATGGCGGCGTCCATCGTCGCCGGCATCTTGTCGGAGACCTTCTCGCTGGCGGCGAGCAGTGCGACCTTGGGCGCCGCGATTCCGAACGAGTGCGCCGCGTCCACGGCGTAGCTCACGATCTTGACCTTCGTGGCCAGGTCGGGGGACGGGATGACGGCGACGTCGGACACGAGCAGCAGCTTGCCGTGCGTCGCCTGATAGGCGGGCACGTCGAGGACGGTGAGGTGGGTGAGCACGGCGCCCCTCGGCAGCAGCCCACCCTCCTTGTCGAGGATCAGGTGCATGTACTTGTCGGTGCCGATCAGTCCCTTCATCAGGACGTCGGCCTCGCCGTCCCGGACCATGTCGCGGGCCTTCGCTCCGGCCGCGAGCTCGTCGCGCTCGTCGATGACGGCCAGGACCCCAGGATCCAGCTCGAACCGGGCGCACAGCGCCGCGATGCGGGCCGCGTCGCCCACCAGGGTGACCGCGGCGATCCCCTCCCCCGCGGCGCGCACCGCCGCCTGGATCGTGTTCTCGTCGTGGCCTGCGGCCACCACGAGCCGGCGCGGGGGGCCGCCCTTCACGTTCGCAACGAGCTGCTCGAGCGTCCTGATCTCCGCCATCGTCTCTCCTCAATCGCTGCCGCAACCACTTTCGAAGGCGCTGCCCCGTGCCCTCGATCTTGTGCCGCGACCTCGGCAACTCACCACGGACCACTGACCACGCCTCTGTGCCCTGCCTCTAGCCCTCGGGCCGATACTGGCGCGCCTCCTCCTTGCGGTTGAGCACGCGCAGCGCCCCCTTGACCAGGGCGAACATCTCGTTTTCGCCGGCGTACACGGTGACGCCGCACCCGGCCGCCGCGACGAACCCGGTGATCGCTGCGACGAGCGCCGCCGAACGCGCCATCCCCCCGGTGAGCAGGATGCGGTCCACCGGTTCGCCGTCGAAGGCGGGAACGAGGGCGGCGATGTTCTTGGCGATCTGATACGCCATCGCTTCGAAGACGACCGCGGCGTCGGCGTCGCCGTCCGCGCGCCGCCGCTCGACCTCGCGCAGGTCCGAGGTGCCGAGCAAATCCACGAGCCCGCCGCGGCCCTTGTTCAGCGCCTTCAGCTCGGGCTCGGTGAGCGTGCCCGAGAAGCAGAGATCGATCAGCTGCCCGACCGGCAGCGACCCTGAGCGCTCCGGCGTGAACGGCCCTTCACCGTCGAGGCCGTTGTTGACGTCGATGTACCGGCCCCGCTTGTGGGCGCCGATCGTAATGCCGCCGCCCATGTGGGCGACGATCACGTTGACCTTCTCGTAGAACGTCTCGTTCTCCTCGGCGTAGCGGCGCGCCGTCGCGATCTGATTGAGCGCGTGGCTGATGATCTTGCGGCGGATGGACTTGACGCCGGTGATCTTCGCCCGCTCCGGCGCCTCGTCCACAACGACCGGGTCCACGATGAACGCCGGTCTGCCGCTCTCCGTCGCCAACTCGTTGGCGATGAGCGCACCGAGGTTGGAGGCGTGCTCGCCGAACGCGCTCGACCTCAGGTCGTCGAGCATCGCCTTGCCGATCACGTAGGTGCCGTGGGCGATCGGGCGCAGCAGACCGCCGCGCGCCGCGATCGCGTCCACGTCGGTCATCCTGAGTCCCTGCGCGGCGAGGGCGGTCGCGATGGCGTCCTTGCGGAACGCGAACTGCTCGGTGATGCCCCGGCCTGCGAACGGCGCCAGCTCGGCGGAGGTGTGCTGGAGCTCGGCCGAGAACTTCTCCTGCTCCCCCTCGTACACGCCGATCTTCGTCGAGGTGGAGCCCGGGTTGATCGCCAGCACCCGGTGCCTGCGGAAGAACGTGTCCTTCGGCGTCTGCGTCCAGTCCCCGAAGCGGTGCAGGCGCAGCACCGAGGCCTTGACGCTCAAACGCACGTCCTCGGGGGTGCAGTCCATCGCCAGGTCGACCCCGCGGGACTTGAGCCCGATCATGACGGTGAACTTCTTCGCGTCCGGATAGCGGGTGGCGTAGAGGTGGTAGAGGAGGTTGCCCATGTCCAGGTTCGGACAGATGATCACGTTGGCGCCGCCCGCCCAGCGGTCTCCCCCGGCGCCGCCGTAGTAATTGGCGGAGCGCTGCGACAGCGCCACGCTCATCTTGACCTCGGCCGTGATCTTGATCGAAGCGTAGCGGGAGCCGTGCCGGACGCGCTCGCTCAGAACCCCCGGAACCAACTCGGCGGCGCGGCGCACCAGGTCCGCGGACGGCCCCTCGTCCGACCCCCGGTGAGAGTAGGAAACCATCGCCCCGCGGATCTCGGGCAACACCTCTTCCGGCAGGATGTCCCGCGCGATCGCGCACGTCCCGACGGCAACGTGCGCCAGCGCTTCCGGGGTCATGGTGGCGTTCACCCCGACGTCACCGAACACCACGATGTTGTGCGGGAAGATGGCGTCCGGATGGCCGTCCGGGAGGACGAACACACCGGCTTCGCTCGGCATGTAGCGGATCGTGAGCGCGCGGACCATCGCCCGGAAGAAGTCCTTGGGCTCGTGCGTCGCCCCGCCGACCACCATATCGGCGTGTCCCAGCCGCACGGCGAGGATGCCGAACTGTGCCGGGTCGGCGACCACTCGCCGGGCCTCCGCTGCGGATCGAACCTGGCCGCCCTCGCGGCAGCCCTCGAGGTAGTGGCTGGCGAACGAGGCGAGCAGCTTCTCCTGCTGTGCCGGCTCGACGAACACGCCCTCCGAGAACGTGAACTCGATCCGGGTGGTGTCGACGTGCCGCAGGTCCCGTCCGGCCACCTCGCGCACCGCCGCCTCGGAGGCGAGAAAGACGGGCCGCACGAACCTGCTCAGGTAGCAAGCACCCTCAAGCACCCTCGGATCGAGCGGTTCGACGAACACCACCGTCGGCCTCGTGTGCGCCGCCGCCAGGATCTGCCGATCGAGCGATCCCTCGATGTCGAACATTCTCCCCTCCCGTCGCGATCCCGGAGCACCCGGCAGGGGCCCTCCTGCGCTCCGATTCTACCAGGAGAATGTGACAGAACCGAACAAGCTCGGCGCGCCGGCCGCCGCTGCCGCGAGCCGGGCCCTACGCCCCCGTGACGCGGGCGAGCCAGATCTCGCGCAGCAGGCGGTGAACTTGAGCCAGCAAACCCCCGACGCCTTCCACGGCCAGCTCGAGGTAGGGCTGGATCCCGGTCGCCAGCGCCTCCGTGCGCGCGTCCTCGGTGCCGTCGTCCTCGACGATGACGCAGCGCATTCCGGGGTTGGCGCGCACCGACGTCGCGAGGGCGCCCCAGAACGCCGCGCCCGGGTGGCAGGAGGTCGCCGCCAACAACAGGTCCGGGGCCGCGGCCGGAAGCGCATCGCCGTACCTCGCGGGAACGGCCCACTCGCCGACGAAGAGGCTCCGCAGGTAGGGGTGGTCGGCCGCCGCCGCCGGGCGCACCAGGGCGGCGCCCACAACCCGCTCGGTCGCCTGTTTGTCCGGGTCGAACGCGTAGTCGGCCCCGGCGCGCACCGCGTCCTGCTTTTCGGTGAGGAACGCGCCCGCCGCCAGGACCTTGCCCGCGAAGCCGTTGCGCCGGAGCCCGGCGATCGCCTCCATCCTGCGTTCATGGGCCGCGATCGCGACCTTGAGCAGGAGCGCGACGTCGTAACCGCCCGAGAGCGCGCGCTCGGCCAACTCCCACGGCTGCGCGACGCTGTCCACGTGCAGCCCGGGGTGGCGCTCGGCGAGCAGCCGCTCTGCCTCGTAGCGGTCGGGCAGATCCCCGCAGACGATGACGCGCCCGGCCACCGTCAGTTCTCCCCGGAGATGAAGCGGTCGTGCTCGCGCTCGAGCAGTTCGAAGTGCTTCCCCTCCTCGCGCGCCAGGAACTCGAACATCTTCTTGACGCCCGGGTCCGCGACGATCGCGGCGCAGGTGAGGTAGAACTCGCGCGCTTTCCGCTCCCGCTCCATCGCGATCCGCACCGCTTCCTCGGGCCGGGTGTTCTCGTTCACGCCAAAGTCGTGTTTGCCGGTCATGACTGCTCCCCCACTCTCATCCGGAACGTTAACGCAGATTCCCGCTCCACGCCAGTGCGCCCTCCGGCCGGCTCCGAACCAGCTGCCGGCGGCCTCGCGGTCGCGGCCCTCAGCCGCGCGGCAGCGGCAGCAGGGCGCCGCCCGAGACCGGGATGTCGACGCCCGTGAGGTGGCGCTGGCGCCCGTCGGCGACGAAGAGGACCGCCGACGCGACGTCCTCCGGCTCGGCGATCCGGCGCAAAGGGATCGCGCCGACGATCGCGTCCATCCGGCCCGGCGCCGCGAGAGCGTCCCTCGCCATCGGGGTGTTCACCCAGCCGGGGGACACCAGGTTGACGCGGACGGCGGGGGCGAGCTCCTGCGCCAGCGACTGCACGAGCCCCCACAGGGCGGCCTTCGAGCCGGCGTAGTGGCCGTGGCACGGCTCGCCCCGCTCCCCCGCCGTCGAGCCGACGAACACCAGGCTGCCGCCCCTCATAGTCTTCGCGGCTTCGCGCGCGAGGAAATACGCCGAGAACGTGTTGGTGCGGAACGTCCGCTCGAGGTTCTCGGCGGTCAGGGTGCGGATCGCACCGTCGGTCCAGATCCCGGCCGCGTGCACGAGGACGTCGAACGCGCCGGCCGCACGCACCAGCGCGACGCACCCCTCCTCGGTCGCCAGGTCGGTCGCGACCGGCACGACCCTTTCGGCCCCGAACTCGCGGCGCAGCCCCTCGAGCGCGCCTCGGTTGGTGCGGCCGTGCGCCACGACGGTGTCCCCGGCCGCGAGGAAGGCGCGCGCGCACGCCATCCCGATCCCGCTCGACGCCCCCGTCACGATCACCCGCCGCACGCGTCGTCTCCCCGGTGCACGGCCAGCGCGTCGCCGTACGCCGCGACGCTCACCAGCGCCTTCAGCGTGACCCACCGCGACGGCTCTCCGACCGGTTCCCCGAACGGCGCGGCTTGTTGCTGCAACCACCGGCCGCTGCCGTCCTGCCGGGCGAGCACGCCGAGCAGCGCCCGCAGGACCGCGGGATCGGCCCGCCTCCCGTTGCGGGCGAGCAGGAAGAGCGCGTCGAGGAGGTCCGTCCGTCCCAGGTTCGGGTGTGCGAACGTCCACCACCCCCGCGGCCCGCTCCCGTCGACCCAGAGTCCGGCGCCGAGCAGGAACCCGGCCGCGCGCTCCGCCACGCTCGCGAGCGGCGCGCGCTCGGCCGGCGCCAGCTCCGCGAGGAAGCGCAGCGCGGCCACGCACGCGATCGGGCAGGCGCCGCCGAGGAGGTGGCGCAACTCCGGGCACGACCAACCCCCGGCGCCGCCGTCCCGCTCGGCGAACCACGCCACGGCCTCCCGGACACGCGGGTGATGGGCGAACCCGAACCGCGCCAGGGCCGCACACACCTCGGCGGTGAAACACGCCGACGGCGGCCGCCCGCGCGCCGCGGAGAAGCCGCCGGAGCGCGGCTGCAGCGACTCGAGGAGCTTCTCGGCCGCGCGTTCGGCGCGCGGGTCCTCGGGGTCGGCCCCGAGCGCGGCGAGCGCGATGACGTGCCATGCGGTCCCGCCCCAACGCGCGCCGTAGGCGACGGGCGAGCCCCAGTAGCCGAGGGGGTTCTGCTCGGCGAGCAGGCCCGCGGCCGTTCCCGTCTCCCGCGCCGCCAGCCTCGCCCGCACGACGGCCGGACTGTCCGGGGGCCGCTCCAGCAGCGTCGTGAGCGCGCGCCAGACGACGCCCGGCTCCTGGTCGTCGAGCAGGAATCGAGTGGGGTCGCCCCGGAGGTGGCGCCACCACGTCGCTTCGCTCACGCGCTCCGCCTCCGCTTCGACTTCGCCATCTGGATCTGCTGCAGCGCGCCCGTGATGCGCGTCATCCGGCGCTGCCGCGCCTGGATCGCGGGAACGTCGTCGAGGGGCACGATGACGGAGCGGAGGTCGCGAAGCATCCTCTCGAGCTCCGCCTGGAGCAGGTCGAGCTCGGGGTCGGTGAGGCGCTTGAGTTGCACCGCGCTGACCAGGGTGTAGCCGTCGGAGACTTGCGAGGCCATCGCCGGTGCCGACCCGCCCATGTATGGACTCATCCCGCCCTCCCGCTACCCAAACGCCGCCCGAATCGTCGCAAAGCCATCGTACCACCACGTTTGCGCCCTCACGCAGGTGACGCCCGCGGGTCGCCGGTGCTACGGTGCACGCGTCGTCATATGGGAGGGACCGGCGATGCCCGCTGCGAGTCTGGATCTGTTCGCGATCGAGGAGCTCCTCAGCGACGAGGAGCGGATGGTCCGCGACACCGTGCGCAACTGGGTTCGGGAGCGCGTGCTGCCGCACATCGAGGCGTGGGCGTGGGAGGAGCGGTTCCCCCGCGAGCTCGTCCCCGAGATGGCCGGGCTCAACCTCTTCGGCGCCACCCTCAAGGAGTACGGGCTGCCCGGGCTCACCAACGTCGCGTACGGCCTCGTGATGCAGGAGCTCGAGCGCGGCGACTCCGGCCTGCGCTCGTTCGTCTCGGTGCAGTCGGCGCTCGTGATGCATCCGATCATGACCTGGGGCTCGCAGGAACAGAAGGACCGCTGGATCCCGCGCCTCGCCGCCGGCGAAGCGGTCGGCTGCTTCGGCCTCACCGAGCCGGACTTCGGCTCCAACCCCGGGGCGATGCGCACCCGTGCTTTCCGCGACGGGGACGGGTGGGTCCTGGGCGGCGAGAAGGCGTGGATCACCAACGGCTCGATCGCGGACGTGGCGGTGGTCTGGGCCCGGGACGACGACGGCGTCGTCCGCGGCTTCCTCGTCGAGCGCGGCGCCCCGGGCTTCACCGCGGTGGATCACAAGGGCAAGTACTCGCTGCGCGCCGCGGTGACCTCGCAGCTCGTCCTCGCCGATTGCCGCGTCCCCGAGAGCAGCCGCCTCCCCGGCGCCGCCGGCCTCAAGTGCCCGCTCGGTTGCCTGACGCAGGCGCGCTACGGCATCGCGTGGGGCGCACTCGGCTCGGCGCTCGCGACGTTCCACGCCGCGCTCGACTACGCGAAGACGCGGGTGCAGTTCGGCGGCCGTCCGATCGCGTCCCACCAGATCATCCAGGAGCGCCTCGTCTGGATGGCCAACGAGATCACCAAGGCTCAGCTCATGGTCTGGCGCCTCGGCCGGCTCAAGGACGAGGGGAAGGCGACGTTCGTGCAGGTCTCACAGGCGAAGCGCAACTCGTGCTGGGTGGCGCGCGAGTGCGCGCGGCTGGCGCGGGAGATCCACGGCGCCAACGGGATCGTCAACGAGTTCCCGATCATGCGCCACATGATGAACATCGAGTCGGTCTACACCTACGAGGGAACCCACGACATGCACACGTTGATCCTCGGCGAGCACCTCACCGGGATCCCCGCGTTCATGCCGCCCATCGAGAGTCGGGAGTGAGAGGGCAAAGGGGAAAGCGTCAACGACGGCCAAGCGGCGGCGCCGTCCGCTCGATGCCCTTGACGTCTTCCCTCGTCCCGCGTCTCACCGCTTCATGATCGAGTCGAGGATCATCATGAATGCGGCCTGCTGCTCGGGCTCGGTCTTCTCGATCACCGCCAGGCAGCCCGAGGCGTCGAACGCCCGGTGCAGTTCCTCGGCGGTGTGCGAGGACGAGATGATGACGCGCTTGAGGTTGACCCCGCGCCGCCGCGCCTGCTCGAGTACGGCGGCGCCGTCGAGCCCCGGCATCTCCCAGTCGAGCAGCATGAGGTGGATGTCCGGGCGCAGCCCGGCCAACGCCGCCCGCGGGTCGGAGTACGTCTCGACCGCGGCCCTCGCGCCGTAGCGCCGCTCCAGCAGCTGCCTCCAGAAGGCGCACTGGAGCGGCGAGTCGTCGACGACGACGACGCGGCGCGGGCTACCTTCGCTCACGCCTCCACACCGCCTTGCCGCCGACGATGGTGGCGGCCGGCCAGCCCTTGAGCCGCTGGCCCGCGAACGGGGTGTTGCGCGAGAGCGAGAGGAAGCGGTCGGGGTTCACGGTCAGGCGTGCGTCGAGGTCGAGGAGCGTGATGTCGGCCGGGCTGCCGACCTTGAGCGAGCCTCCCGGCAGGCCGAACGCCCTCGCCGGGTTGCTCGACCACAGGGCGATGAACAGCCGCAGCGGCAGCTTGTGCCGCCGGACCAGCAGGTCGTACGTGACGGGGACCGCCGTCTCCAGGCCGACGATTCCGAACGGCGCCAAGTCAAACTCGAGCACCTTCTCGTCGGCGTGGTGCGGGGCGTGGTCGGTCGCCAGGCAGTCCACGACGCCGTCCTGCACGCCCTGGAGGAGCGCCGCGACGTGGTCCGCGCTGCGCAGCGGCGGGTTCATCTTCGTGTCGGTGTCGTATTCGCTGTCCGCCACCGCCTGGTCGGTGAGGGCGAGGTGGTGCGGCGTCACCTCGCACGTCACCGCGACGCCCTTGGCCTTGCCCTCGCGGACGCGGTCGAGCCCGCCTTGCGTCGACAGGTGCGCGACGTGGAGGCGGCCGCCGGTCAGCTGCGCGAGCACGACGTCTCGCGCCACCATCACCTCTTCCGCGGCGGCCGGGATGCCGCGCAGGCCGAGCCGGGTTGCCACGGCGCCCTCGTGCATGACCCCCTTGGCCGCCAGGCTCGGCTCCTCGCAGTGGTCCACGACGGGGACGCCGAACAGCTGCGCGTACTCCAGGGCGCGGCGCATCAGGTAGGCGTTGTGCACCGGCTTGCCGTCGTCCGAGAAGGCGACCGCCCCGGCCCGCGCCATCTCGCCCATCTCCGCCAGCTCCTCGCCCTGCAGGCCCTTCGAAACGGCGCCGATCGGGTACACGCGGGCCAGGCCGGCCGCAGCGGCGCGCCCGCGAATGAACTCCGTCACGGCCGCGTTGTCGTTGACCGGCTGCGTGTTCGGCATGCAGCAGATCGCCGTGAAGCCTCCCGCGGCCGCGGCGGCGCTGCCCGTCGCCACCGTTTCCTTGTACTCGAACCCGGGCTCGCGCAGGTGCGTGTGGACATCGACGAAGCCCGGCGCGACCACCAGGCCGGTGGCGTCGAGAACCTCCGCGTCGCGATCCTCGATCCGCTCCGCGATGCGCGCCACCTTTCCGTCCACGATCAGGACCCAGAGGCCCTCGTCCATACGCTGCGTCGGGTCCACCACCCGTCCGTGCTTAATCAGCAGTCGGCTCACCGTGGCCTCCAGCCAGCAGGTACAGCACCGCCATGCGCACCGCCACCCCGTTGGTCACCTGCTCCAGGATCACCGACTGGGGCCCGTCCGCCACCCGCGAGTCGATCTCCACGCCGCGGTTCATCGGGCCCGGGTGCATCACCAGGCAGTCCCGCTTCGCGAGCTTCAGCCGCTCCGGGGTGAGGGCGAAGAAATCGTAGTACTCGCGCACCGTCGGAAAGTTCATCCGCCCCTGCCTCTCGAGTTGGATCCGGAGCATCATCACCACGTCGGCCCCCGCGATCGCGTCCTCGATGCGGCGGTGGACCTCGCACCCGAGCTTTTCCATCTCGAGCGGGATCAGGCTCGGCGGCGCCGCCACGCGCACGGTCGCGCCCATGCGCGAGAGCAGGAGTACGTTCGAGCGCACCACGCGGGAGTGCTGCAGGTCGCCGACGATCGCGACCACCTGGCCCTCGAGCGTGCCGCGGTGCAGCCTCATCGTCAGCGCGTCGAGCAACGCCTGCGTCGGGTGCTCGTGCGCGCCGTCGCCCGCGTTGATCACCGAGGACTTCAGGATCCGGGCGAGCTGGTGCGGCGCGCCCGCGTGAAAGTGCCGGATCACGATGAAGTCCGGTTGCATCGCCTCGAGGTTGAGCGCCGTGTCGACCAGCGTCTCCCCCTTGCTCACCGAGGAGGCGGCCGCCGAGAAGCTCAGGGAGTCCGCGGAAAGCCGCTTCTCCGCGACCTCGAACGAGAACCGCGTCCGCGTCGAGGCCTCCATGAACAGGTTCACGACCGTCTTCCCGCGCAGCGCCGGCACCTTCTTGATCGGCCGCGCCGCGATGTCCCGCATCTGGTCCGCGGTGTCGAGGATGAGCTGGATCTCGTCCGGAGAGAGCGGATCGATCCCCACCAGGTCCTTGCGGCGCAGCCGCGCCGCCGGCTTGACGCTCATCCCGCCACCTCCTTGGCGATCCAGACGCCTTCCTCGCCGTCGCACTCCTGCAAGTGGACCTGCACGTCCTCGCTGCGGGATGTCGGCACCGCACGGCCGACGAAGTCCGCGGCGATCGGGAGCTCCCGGTGGCCGCGGTCCACGAGCACGGCGAGCCGGATCGACCGCGGCCGGCCGTAGTCCATCAGCGTGTCGAGCGCCGCGCGGACGGTGCGCCCCGTGTAGAGCACGTCGTCCACCAGGCACACGACCTTCTCGTCGACGCCGACCGGCAGTTCGGTGTCGCGCAGCACGGGTTGCTGGTGAGCCGGGCGCCAGGGCCCGACATCGTCGCGGTAGAGCGCGATGTCGAGCGCCCCGACCGGCGGCTCGTGGCCCGTCTTGGCGGCGACGAGGCGGGCGAGCCGGCGCGCCAGGGGAACGCCCCTCGTCTGCACGCCGACCAGGTAGAGCAGCGTCTCGTCCCCGACGTGCTCGATCAGCTCCGCGGCCATCCGCTCCAATGCGCGCGCCACGCCGCGCGCGTCGAGGACCTGCACCCTGGTCATGGCGCCTCCTTGGGGACTCGGGAACCGGCTCGCATCGGGGCTCGATGCTAGCACACGCGCCGGCGGCGTTCCGGGTCGCCGCTTCGCCGGAACCGGAGCCGAACGCGGCCCACGCGCCCCGACCGCGCGCGTCCGCCGCCCTCGCCCGCGGTACCCCGGTGGGGCCGAGTTGCGCTACCATGGCGACGAGGAAGGGGGTAGAAGATGAGAATCATGATTTCTTGTCTCGCCCTGCTCGCTGTCACCGGCGCGTTCGCCGCCGAGCCTGTGGAACCCCCGGCCGCCACCGTCGTGGTGTGCACGTCGATTCAGGACAACTCCTGCGCCGGGGCGGCGTCCAAGTTCTCCGCCGACGTCGGCAAGTTGTGGGGTTTCTCCCAGGTCAGCAACGTCCCGGACAAGCTCATCCACGTCTGGTTCTACCGCGACAAGGAGCTCGGGCGCGTGGAGCTGCCGGTCAAGGCCGCGCACTGGCGCACCTGGTCCAACATTACGGTTTCCAAGAACATGGTGGGGCCGTGGCGGCTCGAGGCACGGGACGCCGCCGGCAAGGTGCTCGCGAGTTACAGCTTCACGATCGAGTGACCCGCCGCCCCGCCTCCGCGACGAAGGTCGCGGACGGCGTTTCGTCGGGAGCGGGCGGCGCGGGTCGGGCCGCATCGCCGTGCGGCAGGTATTCCAGAGCGAGCGCCCCGAGGATCAAGCCGGCGCCCGGCACCACGTGCAGCGGCGGCGCCTCGCCGACGAACGCCCACGTCAGGATCGAAGCCAGAACGGGCTCGAGCAACACCGCGAGGTTGACGCGGTACGCCTGGGTGTGGGCGAGCGCCCAGTTGAGGAGCGTGTGGCCCGTGAGGGTCGGCAGCGCCGCCATCGCCAGCAACGGCAGCCACGCCGAGGCGGCGGTGGGCCAGGGGGGCACGCGCAGCAACGCGACCGCCACGATCAACGTCACGGCGGCGCCGCTGTAGACGACCGCGAGGTAGCCCAGCAGCGGCACGTCGGCGCGAAGCCTCTTGCCTACGACCAGATACCCGGCCATGCACGCGGCGGCGGCGAGCGCCATCGCATCTCCCACGAGCGCGCCGTGGGCGAACCTGAAATCGCCGCCCGCGATGACGGCGACGCCGAGCAGCGCGATGGCCACGCTCGCGAGGTTGCGGCCGCCGATCCTGGTCCCCAGGAACCGCGGCGACAGCGCCAGGATCCACAGCGGCTGCGTCGCCACCAGCACCACCGAGGACGAGACGCTCGTCAGCCACAGCGAGGGAATCCAGAGGCCGAAGTGCAAGCCCAGGAGCAGCCCCGCCAGGACCGCCGCCGAGCGCCTCCGGGCGGGGAAGCGGGCGCTCCCGCGCAGCGCCGCCCAGGGGAGGAGCATCGCCGCCGAGAGCGTCATGCGCCACATCGCCACGGCCAGCGGCGCCGCCTCGGTCAGGCGCGCGAGCGGGGCTCCGAAAGAAATCGCGACGACGGCCACGGCCAGGGCGGCCGCCGTCCGCCAGCTCACCGCGAGAAGCCTTCTGCCAGGCCGGCGGCGATCGCGTGCGCCAGCTTCTCGCGGAACCTCCAGCTGAGCAGGTCCTGGCGGTCCTGCTCGTTGTTCAGGTTGCAGATTTCGACCAGAACGGCGGACGGGACGAGCGTGTAGCGCAGCACGGCCGGGACCCACCGCGACCCGCCGCGAAGAACCGAGGAGCGCACCGGCTGGTACGGGTGGACGGGGATCCCGAAGCGCTCCGCGGAGTGCACGATCGCCTCGCCCAGCTGGCTGGAGAGCGCCTCAGCGCGCGACCTGAACGCCGGCGGAAAGCGCGGCGCCGAGAGCGCGCGCGTTTCGCGACACGAGTACGCCGCCCGCTGCCACGGCGCGTGCGAGCCCCGCAGCGCGCGCGACGGGACGTAGACCATCAGGCCGCGCACCGCCGGGTGCAGCGAGTCCGCGTGGATCGACACGAACGCGACCCTCTCGGGGTTGACCTTCTGGCGCTTGAGCCGCTGCAGCAGCGAGTTCGCCAGGATCCACCGCAAGTGCACCCCGGTGGTGGCGTCGCTGAGGTCGTACGGCGGTTGCACCAGCAATCGCTGGTCCCGCTCGTTGGCGAGAACGTCGCGCTCGAGGTTTCTCCGGGTGAACGCCGGGTTGTCCACCGTCGTCCACACGGTCGCCTTGGTCTGCTCCTCGAGGACGCGCTTGACCCGGCTCATCACGTCGTAGACGTACGTGCTCTCCCAGACGTCGTTGACGACGGCCCCGGTGTCGGCGCCCCCGTGGCCGGCGTCGAGGATGACGTGGATGCCGTCGAGGTTGGCGGCGCGGATGACCCGCTTGATCGCCGCCAGCTCCTCCCTTTCCTTCTCCCAGGCCAGGCGGCGCGGGTTGCCCGCCGGCAGGAACTCCGGCAGCAACACGTCGAACGGGATTTGCACGGGGTACCCGACCGGGATCGCCGTCACGTCCGCGATCCCGGAGCGCCTGGCGATTTCGCGCGCCGTGGCGTTGACGTCCGAGGCGTGCAGCTGGCCCGTGAACCTCACGACCACCGCCGAGTACAGCGCCTCGCCGGGCCGCAACCGGTAGATCGCCTCGCCGTCGCGGTACACCAGCACCCCGGTCGGGCCGGGACCCGCGGCAACCGCCGGCAACGCGGTGGTGGGGATGGGCGCCGGCGGCGCGGCGGTCGCTGCGGGCGCCGGGGCCGCCGTCGGCCTCGGTCGCGCCCGAGTCGCGCGGACGGCGCGGAACTCGGGCCGCAGCTCGGCCGCCGGAATCACGATCACGCTTCCCGCCGCCGGGTACAGCCCGAGCGCGGGGTTCGCCTGGCGCAGCTCCGGGTACCGCGACCCGTCGCCGCAGAACCACTGCGCGAGTTCCCACCAGGACTCGCCGTCGCCGCCCCACGGCGCGAGGACCTCGTGCTCCCAGCCGGCCTCGACCCGGCGATCGAGCGGGAAGAGGGAGGTCGCACACGCCACCCGCAACGCGGGCCGGAGCAGCTCCCAGGGCACCCGCACCCGGACCCCGCTCAGAGGTCTCGCCCGTCCGTCGTTCGCGGCCTTCAGCTCGGCGGCGTTGCCGGCCCCCGTGGTCAACCGGGCGGCGAGCGTGCCCCACCCGTCGCCGGGCCGCGGCAGCACGAGCAGTTCCGGCGTCCCGCCGCGCGCCCACTGGGCACGGGCACCGCCGGGAACGTTCGCCACCAGGGGTTGATCGGCCGCCAGAGCCAGCCCGAGCAGCAGCGCGCCGATCATCGGCCGGCCGCCGCCGTGCGTTGCGTTGGGTTCACGACCCCACCCCCTGCAGTCGGCTCCAAGGCCGTTTCACCCGGCAGCGCCGTTCCCCCACCCCTCGCGCTCGGGTACTCCACTGGCCCGTGGCCGGCCGCCGGGATCGTAACACGCTCGCCGCTGTGCCCGCGCTCGCCGGCGCGGCGTAGCGCCCGCCGCGCCGCCGCCCGGGAGCCGGCGTCGCCGTGCTAGGATGCCCCGTCAGCGCGCGTCAAGCCTATGCTCGAAGGGATCTCGGCCACGACATGGTTCCCGCAGCAGGAGCCGGCGGAGTGTCCGGTCTGTCGCGGAGCGCGCGCCGCCCTCTCCGAGCAGGGTCTCGCGGCGGCCGGCAACCTCGCGATCGAGATCCTCGCGCACCGGCAGCCCGCTGCCCTCCTCGAAGCGGCGATCTCGGCCCTCGCGCGGGCGGTCCCGGACGGGCGCGTCTCGGTGCTGGTGCCGGAGGCAGCCGGCCGCTGGCGCGTGTTCGCCAGCTCGGCCGCGCACGTGACTCTCGACGTCGTCGTCGAGTCCGACCGCTACCCGGAGCTGATGGAGGTGCGCCGCACCGGCGCCCCATACGTCGCCACCGGAATCGACGCCGCCCCGGAGCTGAGAGGCGCCCGCTCGCTGCTCGATACCGCCGGCGTCAAGGGTCTGGCGGCGTTCCCGGTCTTTGCGGCCACGCCGAGCGCCGAGCCGGTCGTGCTCAAGGTCTCCTTCTACGCCGTCGTCCGGCCCGACCAGCTTGCGCTCGTGACGCTGGCGGCCCATCACCTGGTTCACCGTCTGTCCGCCATGCCGGCCACCGAGGTCGCGGGCCAACTCGGCATGGCGCTGCCGCCTCCCGGCGGCATGGATCCGGCCTCGCTCCTCAACCTCCTGCCGCTCCCGGCTCTCGTCGTCGACGCGGCCGACAAGGTCATCAACGCGAACGCCCGCGCCCGCTGGCTCCTGGGCGGCCGCGAGGCGGCCCCCGGCGACGAGCCCCTCGTTCTCGGCCTCGCCCCGCGGAGCGCGGTGGAAGACGCCTCGCACTGGGAGGCCCAGGTCGCGGCGCGCAAGGGCGACATCCACGTCCTGGCATGGTCGAGCCGGCTGCCCGCCGATCGGCGGCTCGTCCTGATCGAGCCCCACCCCGAGGCTCGGCGGAGTAGCCACGAGCGCACGATCCGGCGCACGCTGGCGGAGAAGCTGCGCGAGCTCGAGCAGGCGAACACGCTGCTCGCCGAGTACGCCCGCAGGCGTGACCGGTTCGTCTCCGACGCCGCCCACGAGTTGAAGACCCCCTTGGCGATCCTGCGCTCGTACCTCGAGACGCTCGCCGAGGACCTCGGCGACGGGCTGTCCGATCAGCAGAAGGAGTTCCTGCAAGCCGCCGCCGTCGGGGCCCGCCGCCTCCAGCGCCTCATCGACGGCCTGCTCGACCTCGCGGCGCTCGAAACCGGGCGCTCGCCGCTCGTCCTCGGGCCGGTATCCAGTCGCGACGTCGTCGCGGGCGTCATCGGAGGGCTGCGCCCGATCGCGCTGGCGGCCAGGGTCGGGCTCGCAGCCCCCCCAGCCGCCGAGCTGGCGCTGCGGGCCGACCTGCAGCGCCTGGATCAGGTGCTCCGCAACCTGGTCGAGAACGGGCTCAAGTACACGCCGCCTGGCGGAGAGGTCACCGTCGCCGTGGAGCGGCGCGGCGACCGGGCGTTGATCTGCGTGCGGGACACGGGCGTAGGCATCCCACCCGCCATCCTTCCCCACATCTTCGACGAGTTCGTCCGCGCCCCCGGCAGCAACCCAACCGAAGGGGCGGGGCTCGGCCTGGCGATCGTACGGCGCCTGGCGATGGCGATGGGCGGTCGCGTCTGGGTCGAGAGCACCCCCGGCGCCGGCAGCCGGTTCTTCGTCGAGCTGCCGCTCTGGACCGGCGAGGGATGACCGGCGTCGAGGCCGCGCGGCGGCTCCTCGCCTCGTCCCGCTTGCGCGAGCTCGGCCGGAGCCGGTTCGACGGCGAGGCGTTCCTCACCGGCGGGTCGCTCCGCGACCGCCTGCTCGGTCTCCCGACCCGGGACCTCGACCTCGCCGTCACCGGCGACCCCCGCGCCGCCGCCGAGGGGCTCGCCGAGCGTACGGCGGGGAGCTGTTTCCCCCTCGGGCGGGCGCCGTTCGTGACGTGGCGCGTGCGGTGGGGCGACGACCAGGTGGACGTCTGGGGGATCGCCGGCGGCATCGAGCCGGACGTCCTGCGGCGCGACTTCACCGTCAACGCCATGTTCTGGAGGCTGCCGCGCGGTCCCCTGCTCGATCTCGTCGGCGGCCTCGACGACCTCGCGGCGGGCAGGGTCCGGGTCGTGCGGCCCGAGAACCTGCGGGACGATCCGCTCCGCGTGCTGCGGGGGGTCCGGCTGCTCGCCACTCATCCGCAACTCCGCCTTACCGCCGAGACCGAGCGCCTTCTCGGCGCGGCCGCCCGCGGCCTGGCCGGCGTCGCCCGCGAGCGCGTGTGCGAGGAGCTGAGCAAGTTGCTCGCCGGACGCGCGGCGGCACGCGCCCTCGCCGTCGCCGCGAGAATCGGCGTCCTGCAGGTCCTCGTTCCGCAGTGGGAGGGGTATCGACACGCGCCCGAGGCGACCGCGCTGGCCGGGGAGCTGGCCGCGCGGCGGAGCGGTCGCGGACGTCTCGCCCGCGGGGCGGCGGACGTCGCTCCAGCCGTCCTCGCGGCGCCGGCGTGCGCCTTCCCGGATCCCTGGCGCGCGGAGGCGGCCGTCGCCGCGTTGGCGGCGATCGGATGGCCGGCCCGCGCCGCAGAGCGTGCCGCGGCCGCGGCCGCGCTCGGCGAACGGCTGGCGCCGCTCCTGGGCCGCGACGCGCGGGCCCAGCGGGAGCTGGCGGCGGACGCGGGCGACTTGCTCGACGCCGCGCTGGCCTGGGCGGTTGCCCGGGGAACGACGGACGGCGCCCACCTGCTCCCGCCCGCCTTGGCGCTGCTCGCCTGGCAGCGCCGGTTCGCGGCGCGCCCGCAGCTGCTGTCGGGGGACGAGATCGCCGTCCTCCTCGCCCTGCCGCCGGGGCCGGCGCGGGGCGACGCCGTTCGCGCCCTCCGCCGCGCCCGGGCCCGCGGCGACGTTCGCACCGCGGCGCAGGCGCGCCGGCATCTCGCGTCCAGGACTCCTCGTTGACCCCGGTCCACGCGCAATGTTAGATTTGCGACATGGATGCGCCGCTGGGCCTGGACGACCTTCTCAAGTTCATGACCAAGAAGGGCGCGTCGGATCTCCACCTCAAACCCACGCGACCGCCGTTGCTCCGGCTGCAGGGCCGACTCGTGCCGATCAAATCGATCGCTCTCAAGCCGAAGGACATCGAGGAGATGGTGCTGCCGCTGCTCAACCCCTGGCAGCACCGGAAGTTCGAAGAGCACCAGTCGGTCGACATCGGGTACGGCGTCGCCGGAGTCGCGCGGTTCCGCTGCAACATCTTCCAGCAGCGCGGGTCGATCGCCGCGGTCTTCCGCCGCATTCCCTTCGAGATCAAGAATTTCGACGAGCTGCTCCTGCCCGAGGTCGTGGGCACGTTCACCAACCTGCCCCCCGGCCTCGTGCTGATCACCGGGCCGACCGGCTCCGGTAAGTCCACCACTCTCGCCGCGATCATCCAGGACATCGCGCGGAACCGGCCGTGCCACGTCGTCACGATCGAGGACCCCATCGAATTCCTGTTCACCGACCACATGGCGACCGTTTCGCAGCGCGAGGTGGGGACCGACACGCCGGCGTTCCGCGAGGCGCTGCGCAACACGATGCGCCAGGACCCCGACGTGATCATGGTCGGGGAGATGCGCGACCTCGACACCGTCTCCACCGTGATCACGGCGGCGGAGACCGGACACCTGGTCTTCTCCACGCTCCACACCAACAACGCCAGCCAGACGATCGACAGGATCATCGACCTCTTTCCCCCCGACCAGCAGGGGCAGGTCCGCTCCCAGCTCGCCCAGGTGCTGCGCGCGGTCGTTTCGATGCAGCTCGTCAACCGCGCCGACGGCACCGGCCTGGTTCCCGCCGTCGAGATCCTCATCAACTCCCCCAAGATGGCGCGCAGCATCGAGCGCGGCGAGACCAAGGAGATCCACGACGAGCTCGAGAACTCCGTCGCGTATTTCCGCATGCAGACCATGAACCAGAGCCTCATCGCGTTGCTCGCCAACGGCGTGATCACGTACGAGATGGCACGCGAGAAATCGAACGACCCTGACGACCTGTCGTTGAAGCTGCGCAAGCTTTTCCCCCGGATCGAGGAAGCGCAGCGGGAGGGCACCGTGGCACCATCCCCCGCCGACTTTGCGAGCATCGTCGAGCTGATGGAGATCAAGCGGCTGTACGAGGAGCAGGAGGAGCGGTGGAAGCAGCGCACGCTCGAGAAGGACGAGCTCCTCGCCCAGCTCGAGAACCAACTCGCCGGGGCGCGGCAGGATCTCGCGGCCACCGGCACCACCGCCGCCGAACTGCGCAACCAGCTCGAATCGGTCCGCGCCGAGAAGGAACGGGCCCTTCGCGACGCCGACGGGCGCATCGAGAAGCTCAACGAGCGGATTCGCGAGCTGAATCAACAGCTGGCCGGCGCGGGCAAGGTCGCCCAGGAGAAACCGCAGAGCGGATTTTTCAAGCGCTGACCGACCCCGCCGCCTCCGCGAACCGCCCCCGCCCGACGGCGCCCCGTCTCACGCGGTCGGCCCCGTCCAGACGACGGTTGCGGTGCGCGCCGCGCCCAGGTAGGCGAGAGCGACGCGGCAAACCCGACCGGCCATGCCACCCAGCCAGCCCCACGAATCCGGCCACTCCACCGCGGTGACCGCCGCCGGGTCGTCGAGCGCGTCGCCCAGTCCGACCTCGTCGAGCGGCGCGCTCCCCCGCCCGCGCAGGCGGTAGAGGTCGGCATGGTGCACGCGGGCGATCCCCTCCCCGCGCACGGCGTAGCTCTCCAGCAGCACGAACGTCGGCGAGCACACCTCGAGCGGGTCGCCTCCGAGCGCGGCGACCAGCCCGCGCACCAGCGTCGTCTTGCCGGCGCCGAGCGGCCCCTCGAGGAGGATGAGGTCGCCGGGCCGCACCAGCCGCGCCAGCCGCGCGCCCAGCGCCTCGGTGGCGGCGCTGTCGGCGAGCCGTTCGCCACGGTCCGGCCGGCCGCCGCTCATCCCGCCTGCCCGACCTCGGCCTCGGCGGCCGCGAGGTAGCCGACGAGCTCGCCGGCGGGGACCGCGCCGGGGAAACGCTCGCCCGCGAGCTCCGCCGCCCGGCCGTGCAGGTACGCGCCGGACGCGGCCGCCTCGCGCGCCGCCAACCCCTGCGCCAGCAGCGCCCCGACGACGCCGCTCAGGACGTCGCCCGCTCCGCCCGAGGCCAACCCCGACGTGCCGG
This sequence comes from Acidobacteriota bacterium, assembly GCA_004298115.1. GTDB lineage: Bacteria > Acidobacteriota > Thermoanaerobaculia > Thermoanaerobaculales > Thermoanaerobaculaceae > RBG-13-68-16. Next base: position 7,216 of record SCRJ01000077.1, on the reverse strand, counting down.
TGGGGTTGACGAGCGCCACGCCCCCGCCGCCCGCGATCACCGTGCGTGCGCCCTTGGCTAGGACGACCGCGCCGCCGGCCTCGGCGGCGCGACAGGCGGCGCCGAGCCGGTCCGCGGTGACCTCGGACGTCGCCACCCCGAGCAGACGGGCCAGCTCGCCCGGATGCGGCGTCAGGACGGGCGTCACGGCGCGGGTCCGCAGCGTTCCCAGGCGGCCGGCGAGCAGCGTGAGGGCATCGGCATCGAGGAGCAGCGGCCCGCGCCAACGCTCCAGGATCGAGCCGAGGAGCCGGCGGGGCCCGTCGCCCGTGCCCAGTCCCGGTCCCACGGCGACCGCCGTGGCCTTGGCGAGCGATCCCTCGATCCCGCCGCCGGCGACCTCGCCGCCTTTGCCGGCCTCGAGCACGTCCACCATCGCCTCGGGCACGAGCGCCTGGACGGCGGCCCCTGCGGCGCCCGTCGTGGCGACGGTCACGAGCCCGGCGCCCATCCTCACCGCGGCGCGCGCCGCCAGCGCCGCCGCTCCCGCCCTGCCCTCGCGCCCGGCCACGACGAGGAGGTGCCCGAACGTCCCTTTGTAGGCGTCCGGCCCCCGCCGCGGCAGCCACCCCGCGACGTCTTCGGCCTCGACGAGGCCGAGCGACATCCGCGCGTCCGCGACCCAGGGCGGAATGCCGATCGCGGCGACGGCGACCTCCCCGCACCGCCAGCAGGCGGGCGGCAGGACGTGGGCCACCTTGGGCGCCGCGAACGTCACCGTGAGATCGGCCCGCACGCTGGGACCTTCGGCGCCGGCCGACGAGCCGAGGAGACCCGACGGGAGGTCGACCGCGACGACCGGAACGCCGGCACGGTTGACGACGCTCACCGCCTCGGCCCACCGTCCGGTCAGCGGCCGGTCGAGGCCGGTGCCGAAAAGGGCGTCCACGACCACGTCGGCGCCGCCAAGCAGCTCGGCGAGGCGAGCGGTCCCGCCCCGGGAGCAGTCGCTCACGGGCACGCCGAAGCGCCGGGCGAGTTCCAGCTGCACCGCCGCGTCGCCCTTGAGCGACCGCCGCGCGACCAGCATCCCCACGCTGACGTCGAAACCGCGGCAGCGCAGCAGGCGCGCCATCGCGAGCCCGTCACCGCCGTTGTTGCCCGGGCCGCACGCGACCGCGATCCGGCCGGCGCCGGGGAACCTCTCGGCCACGAGGTCGGCCACCGCGGCGGCGGCCGACTCCATCAGCACGAGGCTCGGGAGTCCGAGCTCGGCGATGGTCACCCGGTCCGCCTCGCGCATCGCTGGGCTGTCGAGGACAGCAATCATGGCCCCTCCTGACACGCTATCGTACCGCGCAAACGGGGGCCCGCGGGCGTTGTGTTAGCCTCGCTCGAGCCCGACCGGCCACCGGCGGGCGGGGAGGAGGAGGCGGCACGGATGCGGGTCATCGCTGCCATGGCTTCCACGATGGTTGCGAGCCTGGCGGCCGGCGCCGCGGAGGCGGGGGGGCCGCCGGGCGAGCAGCTCGGCAAGGTGCTGCCCGCGTGGAGCGCGCTGCCGTTCGTCGGGATCCTGCTCTCGATCGCGCTCTTTCCCCTCCTCGCGCCGCGCTTCTGGCACCACCACTATCCCAAGGTCGCCGCCGCGTGGGGCCTCGCGCTGGCGGTCCCGTTCGTCGCTGCCTACGGAACGCCGGCCGCCGCAGAGTTGCTCCACATGGCGCTCCTCGACTACGTCCCTTTCATCGTCCTCATCGGCACGTTGTTCGTGATCGGGGGCGGCATCCTGGTGCGCGGCACGCTGCGCGGCTCGCCCTGGGCCAACGCCGCGATCATGGCCACGGGTGCGACCCTCGCATCGTGGATCGGAACGACCGGCGCCGCCGTCCTTCTCATCCGCCCGCTTCTGCGTGCCAACCGGCAACGCCGGCGCAAGGCGCATACGGTCGTCTTCTTCATCTTCCTCGTCGCCAACATCGGCGGCGTGCTGACCCCGCTCGGCGACCCGCCGTTGTTCCTCGGCTTCCTGCACGGTGTGCCGTTCTTCTGGAGCCTGACCCTGTGGCGCGAGCTCCTCATGGTGGCGGGCCTGATCCTCGCCGCGTACGTGGCGCTCGACGTCCACCACTGGAAGCGCGAGGACGCCGCGGTGCGGGCGCCCTCCCAAGTTCCGCACGAGCCGCTCCGGGTGGAGGGCTGGCACAACTTCATCTTCCTCGGGGGAGTGCTCGCCGCGGTCGTGCTTTCAGGCGTCTGGCACCCTGGCACCGTCTCGGTCCTGGGCGTCGACCTCCAGACCCAGAACCTCCTGCGCGACGCCGTGCTGGTTCTCCTGGCGGCCGGCTCGCTGGCCACCACGAGACGCCGGACCCGCGAGGAGAACGGGTACACCTGGGGCCCCGTCCGCGAGGTCGCCATCCTCTTCGCCGGCATCTTCGCCACCATCGTCCCGGTGCTGCTCGTGCTCCGGGCCGGCGAGGCCGGTGCTCTGGGAGGGGTCATCCACGGCATCAGGACGCCGGCGCAGTTCTTCTGGGGGACCGGCCTGCTCTCGTCCTTCCTCGACAACGCGCCGACCTACCTCGCGTTCCTCTCCACCGCGATCGGCCGCATCGAGCCGGGGGCGCCCGAGCGGGAGGCGGTCCTGAGACTGGTCGGGGAGAACCACGCGTACCTGCAGGCGATCGCGACCGGCGCCGTGTTCATGGGCGCCAACACGTACATCGGAAACGCGCCGAACTTCATGGTCAAATCGATCGCCGAGGAAGCCGGCATCGAGATGCCTTCGTTCTTCGGGTACGTCGTCCGCTACGCGCTCCCGTTCCTTGTCCCGGTTTTCCTGCTCGCGACGTGGGTGTTCTTCGGTTGAGGAGCTGACAGCCATGAGCGTTTGGTACGAGATCACCGTGACCGGCAAGGAGAGCGCCGTGCGGGGGTTCGTCGCGGCGCGCCAGGCTTCCCTCCGGGAGCGCGAGATGGCCGTGTTCGGCCGCGACCTCGGCCTCGAACCGTCGGGCGTGTCCCAGCTGGTGCGCGAGCTGTTCGCGAAGGGGTCCAGGCACCTGGTCTTCGCGCCGGCCGCGCTTGCCCACGACCTCGAGCTCGCGCTGCAACACCGCGGGGGCGAGGCGGACCTCGAGCTCGACGGCGTCCGCGAGGTCGTGAGTGCGAAGGTGCGCTTCAAGGCGTCCGCGTTCTCGCGCGAGCTGGCCGGCCGGATCAGGACGGACCTGCTGCAAGCGTTGCCCCCCGGCGTCGAGGGCCGCGAGATCGAGGAGCACGAGGACTGCGACCCGGACGCGCGCGAGGCCGAGCTCTACACCCCGGAGCACGAGTACGTCTACCACGCGAGCGGGGTCTTCTCCGGACCGTTCCCCGGCATCGTCGAGGTGCACCGGCGCGCCGCCGAGCTGCCGTTCGTCGAACTCGGGCCGATCGGGCTCGAGACGCGGCCCGCCGGGCCGGAGGAGCGTGCAAACGGGTAGCCGCCGGGGTGCGGACGCCGCGGAGGACCTCCGGAACGGGCTGGCGGCCTATGTCGCCGGCCGGTTTCGCGACGCGCACGAGAGTTGGGAGCGGGCGTGGCGCCGGACCGAGGGCGCCGACCGGCGCCGGGTGCAGGGGCTGATCATGCTCGCGGCCGCGGCGTGGCACGCCGGGCGCGGCCGCGGCGGCCCCGCGCGCCGGCTCCTCCTGCGCGCCACCGACCTGCTGGCCGGCACCCCCGGCGAGCTCGCGATCCCGCTCCCGCCGGGCCTCGCGGCCCTCGCCGCCGCGGCCGCCGCCGAGCCCGACCTCCCGGTGCCCCCGGTCTCGCTGGGCTAGGGCTGCGGCAGGCGGGCGGAACGCTGCGCCTGGCGGCGCAGCCGCGGGTCTTTTTCCTCGATCTCCCGCACCAGGCGGACCGTCTCGCGGATGCGGCGCTCCTGCTCCCGCTTCTCCTTCTGCTGCCGCTTCCGCTGGCTGGCCGTCAGGATCGCGGTGATCACCCGGCCGATCCGCCAGTGGATCGCGGTCGCCGGCAGCTGCGCGCCGCCGATCAGCGCTCCCCAGAAATTCGCCCGGCCGACGTTGGCCTTGTTGAAGTCGGCCTTGCGACAGTCGGCGAAGCGGAACGAGGTGCCGCGGCAGTTCGCGCCCACCAGTCGGGAGAACCGCAGATCGGCGCGGGTGAGGTCGGCGTTCGTCAGGTCGGCGAGGATCAGGTCGCAGCCGGACAGGTCGGCGTCGATCGCCACCGTCCCGACGAGCGACGCCTGCCGCAGCCGGCTGCCGCGAACGTTCGCGCCCGTGAGGATCGCCCCATCGAGCTTCGCGCCCTCGAGGTTGACCTCGCGCATGTCGACCCCCTCCATGCGCGCCTGCTCGAAGCGGAAGCTGCGCAGGTTGCAGCCGATGAACGTCGCCCCGGTGAGGTTCGCGCGCACCAGGGAGAGGCGCCCCAGCTTCGGGGAGCGGAAATCCACGCCCGCCAACTGAGCGGCCGCCATCTGGACGCCGACGAGCTCGGTGTGCAGCAGCATCGCGTCGCGGAAGTCGGCCGCCTGCGCGTCGCAGTTGGTCAACCGCGCGTCCTCGAGGTTGGCGTCGCGGAAGGTGCAGTGGCTGATGTCGGCGCCGTCGAAGTCGGCGCCCTGGAGGTCGGCGCGCAGGAAGTTCCCCTCCCGCATCTTGGCCTTCCCCAGCTTGGCCCCGATCAGCGTCGCGCCCGGCAGCTGGATGCGAGTCGCCTCCACCTCCCGCAGGTCGGCGCCGGTGAGGTCGTTCCCCGCCAGGTTGACCCCCTCGAGGATCGCTCCGACGAGCGTGGTCCCGACCAGGCGCGCCCGATCCAGCCGCGCGCCCCGCAGCGTCGCCCCGGTCAGGTCGGCGCCGGAGAGGTTGACGCCGTCCAGGACGGAGGCCTCGAGATTGACCTGCGCGAGGTTGGCCCCGGCGAGGTCGCTGCCGGAGAAGTCCGCGCCCCTGAACGTCGCGCCGGTCAGGATGGCGCCCTTGAACGAGCTGTTGCGGACCTCGAGGAGGTCGAACCGGACGCCGCTGCAGTTGGCGCCGTCGAGCACGGCGCCGGAGAGAAAGACCCCCTCCAGCTCGGCGTTCGAGAGGTTGGCGCCGGTCAGGTCGGCGCCGACGAGGTTGGCTCGCGTCAGGATCGCCCTGGACAGGTCGACGCCGCGCAACTGCTTGCCGCCGAGCTCCGCCTCGACGAGGTCCGGGATGATGCGGGGGTTCTCGGAACGCCAGCGCGACCACTCCGGCGACAGCACCAATCGCGCGTGCTCGGCGTTTGCCATAGTTGAGATTCTAGCCCGAATCGCAGCGAGCGCCAGCCTCCGCCGCCCGGCGGCGGCGCAACGTCAGCCGGCCGCAACCTCCGGACCCACGCCGCCGGGGCAGCGCACTCGTTCCGCCAGCGCCTCGAGGCCGCCGCGCCGGCCGGCCGCCGCGGCCAGCGCCCGTGCCGCTTCGAGCTCCCGCCGGTGCGCCCACAGGCTCGCCACGAGGAACTCCGGCCGCCCCCACTGCCGCAGCCCGGTCAGCTCCCCGGGGCCGCGCTGGCGAAAGTCCTCCTCGGCGATCCGAAACCCGTCGCCGGTCGCGACGACCGCATCGAGGCGGCGCCGCGCCTCCTCCGAGCACTCGGGGCCGGTGAGCAGAACGCAGAACGAGCGGCGGCGGCCGCGCCCCACCCGCCCGCGCAGCTGGTGGAGCTGCGCCAGGCCGAAGCGCTCCGCGTTCTCGATCACCATCACCGAAGCGTTGGGAACGTCCACGCCCACCTCGATCACGGTCGTGGCGCAGAGCACGCCCACCTCGCCGGCGGAGAAGGCCGCCATCACCGCCTCGCGCTCGGCGGCCGGCGTCCGCCCGTGGACCGCCTCCACCCTCACCCCGGCGAGCGCCTGCCGCACCGCCCGCACGTGCGACGCCACGGCGCGCGCCGAGACCTTCTCCGACTCCTCGATGAGCGGAAACACCCAGTACGCCTGTCCGCCCGCCGCCACCTCCTTGCGCAGGAACTCCGCGAGCCGCCCGCGTGCGGCGTCGCCGCGCAGCACGGTGCGCACCGGCGTGCGCCCGGGCGGCATCTCGTCGATCAGAGAGACGTCGAGGTCGCCGTAGAGCGAGAGCGCCAGCGATCGCGGGATCGGCGTCGCGGTCATCACCAGCAGGTGCGGAGCCGCGCCCTTGCCGAGCATCGCCTGCCGTTGCCCGACGCCGAAGCGGTGCTGCTCGTCGATGATCGCGAGCCCCAGGCGCCCGAACACCACGGCATCTTCGAGCAGGGCGTGCGTCCCGACGACGAGGTGGGCGCTGCCGTCCTCGAGCCCCTGCCGCACGCGCCGTTTTGCCGCGGCTCCCAGCGACCCGACCAGCAGGTCCGGCCGGAACTGCGTCGGCGCCAGCAGCCGGGTCAGCGTCGCGTGGTGCTGCTGCGCGAGCAGCTCCGTCGGGGCGAGGAGCGCCACCTGGTGCCCGGCGGCGAGCGCCACCAGCGCCGCCAGGGCCGCCACGATCGTCTTGCCCGAGCCGACGTCGCCCTGGAGGAGGCGGGCCATCGGGAACGGCCGCTGCAGGTCCGCGACGATCTCGGCGAGCACCCGGCGCTGCGCCTCCGTCAGGTGGAACGGCAGCACGCGGCGGGCGCTCTCGCGGATCTCGTCGGTGACCGCGCACGCCGGCGCGCGCTGGCGGCGGCGGCGGCCGCGCTCGCGCTCGAGCACCACCGCAAGGGCGAGCAACTCCTCGAACGCCAGGCGCCGGTGCGCCGGCGTCCGCCGCCGCGCGAGGTCCTCGAACAGTCCGGCGAGCGCCGCCTCGCTCTCCGGCTGCGGGGGAAAGTGCGCCCACCGCAGGGCGTCGCCGAGCGGCGGCAGGGCGAGTTCGGCAGGCAGGACCTCGGCGAGCGGGTCCTCGAGCGTCCCGAGCCCTTCCACCGCCCGCGCCACCAGCGTCCGCACCCGCCGTCCGCCCCAGCTTCCCAGCTTCCCGTACATCGGCACGATCCGGCCGAGGTGGATCGGCTCGCCGTCGTCGTCCTCGACCTCCCACTCCGGCGCGACCAGTTGCAGCCCCCACCCGCTGCGCGCGAGCTTGACGGCGCCGTGCAGCCAGACCCTGGCGCCGGCGGGCAACGTCTTCATCAGGTAGGGTTGGTTGAACCAGACCACCGGGAGCGAGCCCGTGCCGTCGTCGATGACGCCCTCGACGATGCGCATCCGCCGGTTGCGGG
>SCRJ01000076.1 GCA_004298115.1 Acidobacteriota bacterium | reverse complement strand
GATACTCGGTCATCGACACGACGAAGCTGGCAAACGGTGTGCACACGATCGTGTGGGGCGTCACGGACAACCACGGCAACGCCGAAGGCCTCGGCTCCCGCTACTTCTGGGTGGCCAACTGAACGGACCCGCCAGGGACTCCTGGGGCTTTATGCCCAGGGTTCAACCGGAGGTCGGCGCTTCTTCGCTTGACGCCACCGCCGCGCTGCGCAAATAATGCCGACTGCCAAAGAAGTTGCCTTAGGGGCTTGAAAAGGGCCGGAGATGGCGCATGCCTCCCTGGGGACGGGGTGAGCATTCGCGGCGGCAGGGAACAGATCGTGGAGCCTTTTGCAGGCGCCGGGTTCCGGCTCGGCCAGGGGAGTGCGAACATGTCTCGTGGGCGTCCGGATCGGCGGCAATCCTGGCCGGGTTCTTCGGGGTTCAGATGGCGCTTGAGGTAGTCCCTTGCCTCGTCTGTGGCGACTCGGCTCAGGCGCCCGTCTGTCGGAAGTTCAACCTCGAGATCGTCCGCTGCAAGAGGTGCGGGTTCGTCTACGCGAGCCCGAGGCTCACGAAGGACGACCTCTGGACGAGGTACAGCTCAACCTATTTCTGGGACGAGTACCTTCCTTCGTACGGCGTACAGGACGGCAAGTTCGACCTCCGGGACTTCGACATCAGGTATCACGCCATGCTGGAGATGGTGGCGACTCGGGTATCACCCCCCGGCGACCTCCTCGAAATCGGGGCCGGGGCCGGGTTCTTCCTCAAGGCGGCTGAGCGCGCGGGCTGGAGAGTCGCCGGAACGGAGATCCTCGAGGCCGCCATCGGGTTCGCGGGGAGTCGGCTCGGTCTCGAGATCAGGCAAGAGGCGGCCGAACAACTCGGAGCGCCCGATGATTCGGCCGACGTCGTCGCGATGTTCGAGGTGATCGAACACCTCCTGGACCCGCGCGTGGTTCTCGAGAGGTTGCGCGGCGTGTTGCGTCCGGGCGGCCTGCTCGTCCTCAGCACCCCGAACTTCAACTCGCTGAGCCGGATTGCGCTCGGCGACGGGTGGGCGGTCCTGTCTCCAGCCGAGCACGTCTACTACTTCACGAAGGGGTCGCTGCGGCAAGTCCTGACCCGGGCCGGTTTCAGCGACGTGGAGTTCATCCGCCGTCATGGCGGTCAAGGCCTGTTCGAGACGATGAACCCCCGGCACACCCATACGCCCGAGAAGATGCGGACCGCCGTCTACCGGAGTTTTGTCGAGTATCTGGGCCCTGCGCTGGTCGGTCGTGTCCAGTCATGGGGCCTGGGGGATACTCTGTTTTGCTTTGCCCGCTCGCGGTAGCGCCATGGGCGAGGCGCGCGGCGGGTCGGGTCGGAGCGGCGCGGTGCTGTCGCGCCGGATTGAACGCGAGGGAGGTCGAGCGGTGGGAGCGAACCCGTGATCCCTGGTGACGATCGCGAGGCCCCTCGGACCGGCGCCGGTGGCCCGGTCCGCGACCCCGGCCAAGGGACGCCGGCCGCCTCCGGTCAGGGTGCGGCCGATGCCGCTGCGCCTGCCCAGCCGACCGGGTGGGCCCGACCGGAGGAGCGGCTCGCCGCACTCGCGTCCCGACTCGCCGAGAAGGAGCGAGAGCTGAGGGCGCTCGAGGCGAGGCACGCGGCCGTCATCGGGAGCGCACCATGGCGCGCGCTTGCCGTGTGCTGGCGGTGGCGCCTGCGGCTGGCGCCGCGCGGGGGCAAGCGGGAGGTCGTGCTCCGGGCTGCCGCCGGGCTCCTGCGGCGAGCCGTTCATCCCGGGCGGGTGCTGGCCTCACTCCGTCGGGCTCACCCCGGCGGGGGCGTCTCGCGGGTTGCGGGAAGAGCTCGGAGCGTCTGGACGCGGGGCCTTGCTCGGGCGGCAAGGTCCGTGGGCTACAGCGCAGACACGGGCGGCGCGGCGGGCGTCGCCGCGCCTGCGGCTGCGCCGGGCAGTCCGGAGGCGCTGTACCAGAGGTGGATCGCCGCCAACGAGCCGGATCGGGCGCAGCTCGAGTTGCAGGCGCGGATCTCGGCGCGGCTGCCGTTCCGGCCGCTGATATCCGTCATCACGCCGGTGTTCAATCCGCCGCCGGACGTCCTGCGGGAGACCATCGGCTCGGTGCTGCTGCAGACGTACGACAACTGGGAACTCATCCTGGTCGATGCCGCCTCCGACCTGGCCGGGATCGGCTCGGTTATCGAGGAGGCCTGCGCCTCGGACGGCAGGGTCCGCCTCGTCCGCCTCGACGCCAACCTGGGGATCTCCGCGAACACCAATTGCGGGCTGGAGAAGGCCAGGGGCGAGTTCGTCGCCTTCCTGGACCACGACGACCTCCTCGCGCCTGACGCCCTGTACGAGGTCGTGCGGGCGCTCAACGAGGATCCGTCGCTCGACATCGTCTACTTCGACGAGGACAAGGTTTCCGAAGACGGCCGCATCAGGATGGACCCCTTCTTCAAGCCGTCGTGGTCCCCGGACTACCTGCTTTCCACGAACTACCTGATGCACTCGGTGATCCGCCGGGAGGCCGTCGCCGCGGCGGGGGGCCTCGACCCGGCGATGGACGGGGCGCAGGACTGGGATCTGGCGCTGCGGCTGGCGGAGCGCGGGCGGCGGGCGTTTCACGTCCCCAAGGTGCTCTACCACTGGCGGCGGATCAAGGGTTCGGTGGCCGCCGACGCGACCGCGAAGATGTGGGCGATCGCGGTGCAGGGTCGCTGCCTCGAAGCGCACCTGGAGCGCCGCGGGTTCGCGGGGGCGAGGGTGGAGAGCCCGGCCCTGGGCGTCGTACGCATCAGGTGGGCGCGGAGAGGTCTGAAGGTCTCTGCGATCATCCCGACCAAGGACAACGTGAGCCTGCTGCGGAGGTGCGTCGAGTCCCTGTTGCAGGCGGCCTCGTCGGTTTCCCTCGAGGTTCTGATCGTGGACACGGGGAGCGTGGACGGGGCGACGTTCGCGTACTACTCGGGGCTTCGCGAACAGAAATTGGTCCGTGTCCTGGAGTGGCATGGAGCGTTCAACTATTCGTCGGTCAACAACTTCGGGGCGCGAAACGCAACCGGAGACGTGCTTCTCTTCTTGAACAACGACGTCGAGGGACGGACGCCGGAGTGGCTCGACGAACTGGTGCAGTGGGCCGAGTGTCCGGAGATCGGCTGCGTCGGCGCCAAGCTCCTGTTCGGCGACGGGACCGTGCAGCACGCCGGCATCATCATGGGTTTGCAGGGGCACGGCAGCCACGTCTTCCGCGGCGGCCCTGGCGAACATCGGTGGGGGGTGTTCGGAACCATCGACTCGTACCGCAACTACTCCGCGGTGACCGGGGCGTGCCTCGCCGTGCGCAAGGAGGTCTTCGAGCGGGTGGGCGGTTTCGACGAGAGCTACGAGCTGTGCTATGGCGACATCGATCTCTGCCTCCGCGCGGCCGCCCGCGGCTACCGCAACGTCGTCACCCCCTTCGCTGAGCTGCTGCACCACGAAGGGCGCACGCGGGGCCTGCATTTCCCCCAGCCGGACGTCCTGAGAGCGTCGGTCGGCATGTTCCCCCTGGTCGTGCAGGGCGACCCGTACTTCAGCCCAAACCTCTCGTACGACTCGTTGGTCCCGAGCACGACCAGCGAGGATGAGCCGGAGGCCCGAGCCGCCAGGATCATGAGCATCGCGGATTCGTTTGGCGTGTACGCGGCGCTCGAGGATCGACTGGAGCGCGAGCTCACGTTGGAGTCTCGCGAGTGGGCGATCTACGAGGAGCTCATACGCCGGCCGGCGGCGGGGTGTCGAGCGGTCGCACCTGTCGGGGACGGCGCCGCTCCGCCGATGAGGGTGCTTTTGATCCTCCATGACCTCAGCCGGAGCGGTGCGCCGATGGTGTGCCTGCACGTTGCACGCTTTCTCTGCGGCCGTGGCCATTCCGTAACGGTGGCGTCTCCCAGGGAGGGCCGGTTGCGCGAGGCTTTTGAAGACGCCGGGGCGCGAGTCGTGATCAACCCGTTGGTGCTTGGCGCTCCCAACGCTCTCGGCGACTTCATCGCGGCGCACGACGTCCTGCTCGCGAACACGATCCTGTCGTGGCGGGCGGTGCTTGTTGCCAAGAGCCTCGGCCGCGGCGTCGTGTGGCTCATCCATGAGTCGAAGTTCGGCGAGAGCCTCGTCGGGCAGTTCCCTGCGGCGGGTCGAGCTCTGGCGTGGGCCGACGCCGTCGTCTTTCCTTCGCGAGAGACCGCAGGTCTGTACGGCGGTTTTGCCGGGGCGAACCACCGGGTGATCCACTACGGTCTGGACGCGCCGGTCGTCGAGGGCGGCGCTTTCGCGAAGACCCCCGGGAAGCTCCGTGTTCTGACCGTGGCGAGCGTGGAGAGGCGGAAGGGCCAGGACGTCCTGGTTGCGGCGGCCGCGCTCCTGCCCGGGACGATCGCCCGGGACTTCGAGTTCACCATGGTCGGGCGAGTCCTGGAGGAGGATTTCGGGGAGAGTGTTCGGCGGGCGGCCCAGAGGGTCGGGAACGTGCGCTTCGAGCACGAGACCGCCCACGGCGAGGTCCTCAGGCACTTTGCGGCCGCGGATATCGTCGTGTGCTCGTCGCGGGATGACCCCTCGCCGGTCGTGGTCTTGGAGGCCATGGGGTTGGGGAGGGCGATCGTTTCGACGCGAGTCGGCGCCATGCCCGAGATCATCGAGGACGGCGTGAGCGGCCTGATCGTCGAGACGGAGAGTGCGGGGGAACTCGCCTCCGCCTTGATCCGCCTGCATAGTGACCGGGAGTTGCTCGGGCGGCTGGGCCGAGGCGCCAGAGCGACGTTCGACCGGGAGCTCTCGCTCACGAGGTACGGGACGGAGCTCGAGGCGCAACTCCGGCACGCGGCCGGGGATGCGTTCGCCCCGGCGGGAGCGTGACGCGGTGACCTCCGCAGCGGACCCGGTGAAGGGCGGACCGCCCGGCGTCGTCATCCTGCACGCCGGAACGGGGGACGCCCAGCGGTACCGGTGCCTCCATCTCCGGGAGCAACTCGACCTCCTCGGCGTGGCGTGCGGCGTCCGGGAGTTCCGGCCCGGTGCCGGCAGCGTTCTGGAGCCCTGCGATCTGCTCGTCATCCATCGTGTGCCGCTCGACGGCTTCCTCCGGCGCCAACTGCAGGGGCTGCAACGGCGCGGGACCCCCGTCGTCTTCGACGCCGACGACCTCGTCTTCGACGTCCGGGAGGCGCTGTCGTTCGCGGCGGCGATCGGCGACGGATGGCTGAGGCGGGCGCTTTACCGCGAGGACCTCAAGGGGATGAGCCGGACGCTTGAGATGTCGGACGGAGCGATCGTGGCCACGGAGGCCCTCGCGGCGCACGCGAGACAGCGGGGCGCGAAGGTGTGGGTGCACCGCAACGCCTTCAGCATGGAGATGCTCGGCGCCGCCCAGGCTGCGTCGCGAGCGCGGCGCCCTGACGGCGACACGGTCGTGCTGGGGTACGCCTCCGGCACGCCGACTCACGAGCGCGATTTCGCGGTGGTCCGGCCGGTCCTCGAGGAGATCCTGAAGCGGCACGAGAACGTCGAGCTCCGCCTGGCCGGCCACATCCGGCGCGGCGACGACTGGGGCGCCCTCTCGAGCCGAGTAAGGAGTGTGCCATTCGCAACCTGGCAGCAACTGCCGGCGGTGCTCGCGGGCTTCGACGTCAACCTGGCGCCTGTCGAGCCGGACCGCCTCTTCTGCGAGGCCAAGAGCGAGATCAAGTACGTGGAGGCGGGGCTGGTTCGTGTCCCGACGGTGGCCAGCGCCACGGAGGCTTTTCGTTTCGCCGTCCGCAGCGGCGATAACGGCTTCCTGGCCCGAACCCGGGCCGAATGGCGCGAGGCGCTCGAACGGCTCGTGGTCGATCCGGAGGTTCGCAGCCGGGTTGGTCGGAACGCGTACGACGACGTCGTCCGGCGCTACCACCCCGCGACGCGTGCCGCCGAACTCCGGCGCACGCTCGCGGAGGTCCTGGGGCAGCGAGACGGGCGGACGCCCGGCCAACCGGGCCGGCCGGACGCGGACAGATCCCTCGAACGGCTCGCCGTGTCGGCCCCGCCGCCGCGCCCCGGTGGTTCGCACGTCGGCAGGGCGTGGTACTCCCTTCGCTACGAGAGCCCGCGCGTGTTTGCCCTGCGATCGCTGTCGTTCCTCGCCAACCGCGCTCGCCGGCGGGGCACCACACCGTCATGCTGAAGAACGTTCCGGAAGGGGCCGCAGGGATTGGCGCGAGCGCCGACCGGGTGACGGTGGCGTACACCTACGGTTTCCCGTTGACCGCAGGCGGCGTCGAGGCCCACGTGCTGTCCCTCGTCGACCACGGAGACAGCTCCCGGTTCAGGTGGTTGGTGATCGGGGACGCCGGAGAGGAGTTTCGGCGGCTGGCGAGCCGGCGCGGGGTTCCGATCGTCCCGTGGCGCGGTCCGCGCTGGCCCGGCGACATCGCCGCGGCCGCGAGGCTCCTGGGGATCGTCAGGCGGAACCGGGTGGGCCTGCTCCACGCCCACAGTCCCCGCGGCCTGGTTCAGGCGGCCGTCGCGGGTCGACTCGCGAGGATTCCCGTCGTTGCCACCGTTCATCTCCCCGTTCAGTTCCTGATCCGAGGACACGGGGCGACGGCTCGCTTCAAGCTCGCGGCCTACCGACTCCTCGATCGCGCGCTCGTCCGCCGTCTCGTGCCCCGGACGATCTTCGTCGCTTCCAGCGTGTGCCGGGAAAGCGTGTCCCGCGGGCTCGTCCTCGCCGAACGAGCGAGGGTGGTCCGAAACGGCGTCGAACTGGCACGGTTTCGCGGCCCGCACGACCGAGGGGAGGCGCGCCGGGCGCTTGGCATCCCGGAGGCGGCCGTCGTGGCTTGTTTCGTCGGGCGCCTGGAGACGCAGAAGGGCATCGACACGCTGGTGGAGGCCTTCGCCACCCTCCCGGTCGAGGCGCTCGACCTCTACCTCCTCGTGGCGGGGGATGGATCGCTCAGGAGCGGTCTCGAGGAAGCGGTGAGAGGCGGCGGCCGGAACGACCGCGTGAGGTTCCTGTCGTTCCGGAAGGATGTGGAGAAGGTTCTGGGCGCGAGCGACATCTTCGTGCTGCCGTCGCGGTTCGAGGCGATGCCGATCGCTCTGATCGAGGCGATGGCGGCGGGCCTGCCCAGCGTCGTGACCGATGTCGGGGACAACGCCGAGATCGTGGGGGACGCCGGCCTGGGTTTGGTTGTGCCGCCGGGCGATGTGGGGGCGCTGGCGCGGGGCATCGACGCGCTGGCGCGGGCGGCGGAGACGCGGCGCGATATGGGTGTCAGAGCGAGAGAGGCGGCCCGGCGATACTCGGCGGAGGTCGCAGCGCACGACGTCGAGCGGGTTTACGCGGAGGTTCTCGGAAAAGGGGGGGACGGATCCGCGAGGTTGCCGTAAGATTGGTCAGAACACGGGGAGGGCGACGGAAGCCGGGGCGGTCTGTTCGTGCCGGCGAGCACGGTTCTGCCGTCCCGAGGGGTCGTGGGGCGGTTGAAGAGAGCAAGGGGACAGGTTGGGACTTTCCTGGACATACCGCCTGCAGAGGCTGACGTTCAGCCTCTGGCGGCGCTTCCCGGGCTGGCTCAAGTTCAGCCTGCGAGGGTTCTATCGGCTCTGGTCGCGCCGGTTCGACCAGATCAGCAAGGGGGCGGGGGCGGGACGCGAGGCCCAGGCGGGGCTGGGTGGGAACACGACCGCGCTCGTCTGCTTCCCGATCATCGACTGGGAGATGCGGATCCAGCGCCCGCAGCAGCTGCTCGCCCGGCTGGCGGCGAAGGGCCAGCGTGTCTTCTACGTCCGCAAGGACTTCAAGGGCGGCAGCGAGCTCGGCCGGATCCCCACGGCCCAAGGGGTCGTCGGGGTGGCCTTGCCCGGTCGTTCGGACAGGAACATCTACAACGGGACGGCGACGCCGGAGGACCGGACGAGGTGGCTGGGGGCACTGGCCACCTTGAAGCAGGGTGAGGAGGGCGGCCGGGTCGTGTCGTTCGTGCAGTGGCCGTTCTGGGCCGATCTGGCGTTCGCCGCGCGCGAGCGCTGGGGCTGGAAGGTCGTGTACGACTGCCTCGACGAGCACTCCGGATTCCCGGCCGCCAGACCCGCGCTCCTCGAGCTCGAGCAACGGCTGATCCGCGAGAGCGACCTGGTCCTGACCACCTCAGGGGCGCTCTTCGAGAGGTGCGCACCGCTCGCCCGGCGCTGTGAGCTGCTGGGCAACGCGGCCGACTACCGCCACTTCAACCGCTCCCCGGGGAGCACGGCGCTCCGTCACCTGAAGGGTCCGGTCATCGGCTACTACGGCGCGCTGGCGGAGTGGTTCGCCCCGGAACTGGTCGAGGCGGCGGCGACGGCGCACCCGGAGTGGAACTTCGTCCTCATCGGGTTGAACTCCGGCGCCGACCTGCGCCGGGTCGGACGGCTGAAGAACGTTCACCTGCTGGGTGAGCGATCCTACGCCGTGCTGCCGGCCTACCTGCACCGCTTCGACGTCGCCACCATCCCGTTCCGCGTCAACGACCTGACCCGGGCGACGGACCCCATCAAGTTCTACGAGTACTTGAGCGCGGGCAAGCCGGTGGTCGCGGTGGACCTGCCGGAGCTGAGGCGCCACGAGGGGCTGTACTACCGGGCGTCCTCGCCCGAAGAGTTCACCCGCCAGATCGAGGCCGCACTGGCGGAGCGCGACCCCGACCTCGTCGCGGCGAGGATGGCGCTCGCCCGCGCCAACACCTGGGATGATCGCGCCGCGCGTCTCGATGACCTCATCCGAAAGCTCTGATCGGGACCGACCGGTCCGAGCGCAGGGACCGTCGGTAAGGCCGCGCGCGGCGGTTGCCCCGCATCGTCATGGTCCGTGTCGCGGCCGATGCTCGCATAGGCCGACGAGCCGTGATCGCTCGTGGCGAGGCCGGCGCTTGCGAGCAAACGCCGCTGTCTGAGCCTCAGAAGTATCGTTCCAGGATGAAGGAGAGGCAGTACGCATGGATCAGGCCGCAGAAGGTCAGAGCCAGTGCCGGCCGCGGGATCCGCCGCAATGAACCGAGTCGACGGTTCAAACGCCCTGGAACCTCGCCCACGCACGCCAGCGCGCTCCACGCGATCGCGAGCCAGCAGAGGTACCAGCCGATCAGATAGCGGCCGTGCAGGTTGATCGGGATCGCATAACAGCTCACGGCGTACAGCGCCGCCGCGGCCACGCCTCCCGCCGCGAGCGCGTACAGCCAGACGATGCCGCGCAGGCTCTTCGTGAGCGCGAGGTGCATGGCGAGGATCGCCAGCGCGATGCCGGTCGCGGCGGCCAGGCCGATCAGGAAGGGCGCCGGCGGCACGGTGTCGACCCAACCGAAGCCTCCGATGAACGACGTGTAGAGGAAGAGATCCGGCTCCCTGAGACGGAACACGGTCAGGGCCGTCGTGACGACGTCGTCGACGTAGGCCTGCCGTGAGGGGGGGGAGGGAACGAAGGCCTGGGCGTCGGGGAGCTGGATCATCGGGACCTGCGGCGGGTGAGCGACGAGGGAGCCGAGCAGTGACGCCACGACCGCGGCGGCGACGAGACCTCCTGCGACCGCTGCGACGATGGTTGTCAGACGACGAAGCCTCCCGGCGACCCAGGAACGCACGCCGTGCAATGACGTCTCGAGCAGCGCCGCGACCACGGCTGCGGCCACCGGCACCCCGGGGTGGGTGAGCAGCCGCACGAACCGTCCGCTGGCGAGCCCCGGCAGCGCGAAATGGAGCTGCGCCAGCATGGCGGCCAGGAATGCTTTCTCGCTGAGCAGGGCAAAGACGGATGCGCCGAACCCGAGCCCGAGCCAGAAGACCAGGGCGTTCCGGAGGGGGCGGCGCACGCCCCTCGTCCCCAGGAGGATGCGCACCACGAGCGCGACCGCCACGACGGCGATCAGGGGTAGCGAGGAACGGTTCGCTCCCAGCATCAAAGCCGCGGAGAGACCGAGCGGGAGCCCGACCCAGTGGGCCAGGGGACCGTCGAGAAACAGAACGCAGAGGCTGGCCGCGAGGAGGACGTACGCGGCGCAGAGGACGGAGTAGTCGGACGCCATCATCGCGAAGAATGGGAGCGTCGGCACGAAGAAGAACGGGAAGCACACGAGTTGCGGGTAGGCGACCGACGTGAGGGCGATGCCGAGCGCCGTGGCGGCGCCCACCGCCAGACCGAAGACGAGGGCGTTGACCAAACGCATCGCGAGCAGAGTCTGCTCCGCGGAGCGGTTGGCGATCAGGCGCCCGAGCACCTTCCAGTACGCGGTGGCGGTGCCGCTGCGCACCCGGACGGCGGTGGCGCCAAGGTACGGATCGGCGACCGGCCACGGTTTGCCGATATCCTCGGAGCGAAAGTGCTCGTTTCCGTGGAACCTGATCCGGACCAGATGGGTGAGCTTGGTCCAGTCCGCCGTATCCGAGGTGACCTTGGCGTCTCCGTTCAGCGCGGCGAACCCGAGCAGATGGAACGGCTCGTCGGGCGCCATCAGGGGCGGCACCAGCACGGCGTAGGCGACGGCCAGGGCGGTTGCGACACAGAACGCGCCGAACCCTCCCGTCAGAGCGGAACTCGCCCGAACGCCGCCCGGAGCTTCGGGCAGAGCCAGCATCGGGAAGATCAGGGCGCCGGCAAGGGCGGTTCCGAAGGACCCGATGAGCACGATCCAGAGCCAGGTGGGGCGTTGCGAAAGCTGCCACATGTAGGCGAGGAGGTCGATCCGTTTCAGGTGCGTCGGGGGTGGTGTGTCGAAGCTGGTTCCGCGGACCACGGGACGCACCCCTCCGACCGCAGTCCCCGGCTCCGAGACGGCGATCCAGGCTGGGTTCGCATCCGCGGCAGGGGGCAGGAACGTCCACAGCGCCACCTCGCCGGGACCCTTGATCCGGACGGCAAGCTCGAGTTTGCCCGATGCCCGGTCCGAAGCGTCGGAGCACCCTTTGGCGGGGAAGAAGGAGAGAAGGCTGTTGTCCTCCAGGGTGGCTTGCGGCGGCGTGTCATAGGTGCACGGCGTGCCGGCGACGAGAAGGCGTGCCGAGAGGAGGTGCGGCCGGGTCTTGTAGGTGGCGAGGAAGAGCCGGATCTCGGAGAGCCTCGGCATGTCCTTGCGGCTGGTGAACAGGCGAAGTGTGTGCACGTGCACCTCGCCGGTGGTGGGGACCTCGTGGAGGCGCACCGGGTGGGAGGTCCACGCCGCGTTCTCGGGAACCAGCGGCGACTCGGCGGGAGGCCGCACCGGTCGCGAGAGCAGGGTGACCACGACGGTGGCATAGAGAACGGAGACGAGGGCCAGGCGGACGCCGGCGCGTGCCCAAGGCCGTGGCTGCCTCGCGGCCGGCCGGTCGAGGCCGGGAAGAACGTCCGCTTCGGGCGTCATCGGTCGGCTCGACGGCGTCCCAGGGCGCGGCGGAGGCGTACCCATGCGCTTCGAAGCTTCCAGAACTTGCTGCTCTCCATCCGGGCGATGGTCTGCCTCGCCTCCCCGAGCGCCGAGGACGACGAGGCCAGCTGCAGGGTCAGGGCGTCGCGCGCACGTTCGGCGTCACCGAGTTTCGCCTGCACCTCCACCGAGTACGCGCGAGCCTCGCTGGCCTCGTGTTGCAGCAGCCAGTACCGCCGCTCGTACTGGCGGACGAGGCGGTGGATCGGCTCGGCGGCCTTGCGGAAACGGCCCGCCCACGGGGTGATGAACGAGGCGTCGTAGTCGACGTCGCGGAAGAAGCCGTGGCGGGCGAGCTGCTCGGCCCACACCTCCGGCGGCTGAACGTTGACGTGCGTCGGCTCGCGATAGTCGAGCGGCGAGGACGACAGCAGCAGGTCGCCGGTCTGCGCGCAGAAGTTCCTGATGGCAGCCTCCGCGTCGCGCGGCTCTATGTGCTCGACCACCTCGATCGAGACGATGAGGTCGTACGGGCCATCGAGCGGATCGGCCACCGAGCCGACCCGGCAATACGGTTTCACGCTCTCGTGGACGTGCTCGATCGCGAACGGCGACAGATCAATGCCAAAGGCCTCGACGCCGCGATTTCGGAGAGCCTCCACCAGGAAACCGAAGGCACACCCGGCATCCAGCACTCGACGGGGCCGGAGGTCGGCCACGATCCGGTCGGCGATCCCGCTGAAAAAGCCGAGCCATTCCTCGTTCCGTGCGTAAGGTTTGCCGCAACAGTGCGCGAAGTAGAAGGAATCGAAGGCATTCCCGCCGGCGGCCGGTTTGTCCGGTGTCACCGGCGCAGTCTAGACAACGGCCTCTCGAAGGGTCAAGCCGAGGCGCCTTGCTGAAGCCGTTTGCCTCGCGGAGGATCGGGCCTCGACCCGGCATGTGTCTGCGCCTCCGGCGACGTGCCGGTGCCTTGGGGCTCGCCCGCGCGCTCGGCGGTCGCGCCCCGGATCAGGTTCCTGTGGGGCGAACGCCCGCACGCTCCAGCGCCTTCGCGGTGGTCGCTGCGAGCATGCCCCAGACGGCGGCGAGACGGAAGTCGAGGATCTCCGGCGCCGCGGCGCTCCACAGGATGTAGGTGATCCACGAAGCGGCCGCCGCGGCGAAGAAGTGCCGGTCGGTGGCGCCCGGCGGCCGCTCGCGGGCGCCCCGGGCCGCGGTCCGGACGAAGAGGGCCAGCGCCAGCAGCACCTCGACGCTGCCGAGCACGCCGAGCTTGAAGGGGAGGAACAGGTAGAAATTGTGGATGTAGTTCGGGTTGGCGAAGCGCTCCACCTGGCCGTGGCTGTCATACCCGAGGGTTTCGATCGCGTACCTCGCGCCGAGGCCGCGACCCAGCAACCAGACGGGCCACGCGGCGCGCCGGATCTCGCGCGCGATCGCGCCGGTCTCGCGCAGGCGGAAGGCGATGCTGGCGTCCCGGGCGAACGCCTCCGGCGCCGCTCCCGCTCCCGGGTCCGGAGGCCGGTGCAGCAGCGCCGCGACGCGCTCGCCGAACCTCGCCAGAACCGCGGGCCGGAGCTCCTCGGCCCGCAGCCGGGACGCGGTGCAGCCGAGGTGGTCGGGGTCGAGGAGCTGGAGAGCGACCGTCCGCTCGCCCGGCCGCGGCGTCACAACGATTTGAAAGCTCGCCGCGACCGCACCCGCCACCCCGATCTGGCGCGTCGTTTTCGGGGGGGCGTCCGGTGACGCCGGCTCGGCGGCGACCGTGACGTAGGCGTAGCCGGGGGCCCGGCACGTCAGTTCGCCCGCGACCCGAAGCGCACCGCCGGCGGCGGCGGGAAGCGGGAAGAGGATCGGCGCGCCGGGCTCCACGACGGCCGCGGCCGGGGGCTCCGGGACGATGGCGGGCCTGGACCTGAACCACCACCACGTCGCCGCGGCCCCGCCCACGCTCAAGACGAGGATGACAGGGCCGGCGATCGCCAGGGTGCGGGCGGAGAAGAGGCGGGCGCGGCCGGCGGCGAGGAGGGCGTACGCCGCGATGCCCGCCGGCAGCACGAGCCACTGCGACCGGATCCCGGTGCCGACGATGAGCGCGAGCATGACGACGCCGGCCGTCCACGCGAGCGCGCGCGTCCACGGGCGCCCGGACCGCGTCAGCGCGGCGGCGAGGAAGAGGCCGAGAGGCGCGCCGCCGGCGAGGGACCCGCCGTTCGGCAACAGCAGGCGAAAGCCGGGCGGGCCGTTGATCGCCGTCGGCAGGGTCATGGTCAGCTGAACGGCGCCGGCAACCCCGACGGCGGCGACGAAGCCGGTCGCGAACGGCCGCCACTCGCCCCGCGGGAGCAGCCCGAGAGCCGCCGCGCCGCCCAGCGGCAGCAGACTCATCGCGAGGACCTGGCCGGCGACCAGGGTCGGCTCGTTGCCGCGGGCGAGCGCGACCAGCGCCCCCTGAACCGCCGCCGCGCCGTACAGCGCCAGGGCCAGACGCGTCGGCCGATCCGCCGTGAGGATGCGCCGCCAGCCCCGCACGGCGAGACCGGCTCCGAGGAGCGCGACGACAACCGCCGTGATCGCCACGGCCTGGTGGACGAGGAGGTGGGGGGAGCCGAACCGCGTGACGAGAACCGGGCCCACCACCATGGCGGCGACCCCCACGCCGACCAGACGCTCCTGGTTGTCCTCGGTCATCGGTCGACCGTCCCCTGACGGCGTGTTTCCATTATCGCGATCATAGCCAACCCCATGGCCGAGCGGAACGCGCACGATCCGCCGCCCGCCGGTCCCGCCCGTCTCTTGGTTTCTTGTCCTCCGAACGACAACGACCGCGCGCCCGGCGGTCGTCTATGAGTAGGTCGGTCGAGTCAAGTGGGGTCGTGTCGTTGATTGCCTCCTGGATAGGGTCTTGTTTCCGGTCTTGGGTGTTGGGGTGGGAGAGCTCATCCTGCGCATCAG
>SCRJ01000010.1 GCA_004298115.1 Acidobacteriota bacterium | reverse complement strand
ACAGAATATCGGTGGAGGTGGAGCTGATCACGCCGATCGCGATGGAGAAGGCTCTGCGGTTCGCGATTCGTGAGGGTGGCCGCACCGTCGGCGCCGGCACCATCACCGAAATCATCGAGTAGGAGTGGCCATGGTCAAGGACAAGATCCGGATCCGGCTCAAGGCGTACGACTTCCGTCTCCTGGACCAGTCCACGGCGGAGATCGTGGACACGGCGAAGCGCACGGGGGCGAGCGTATCGGGGCCGATCCCGCTGCCGACGCAGATCCAGCGCTTCACCGTCCTGCGGTCGCCGCACGTGGACAAGAAGTCGCGTGAGCAGTTCGAGATCCGCACGCACAAGAGGCTTCTCGACATCCTCGATCCCACGCAGCAGACGGTGGACGCGCTCATGAAGCTCGAGCTGCCCGCCGGCGTGGATGTCGAGATCAAGGCCTACGGCGGGAAGAAGTGAGGCCGGTTATGGTGCAAGGAATTCTCGCCAAGAAGATCGGCATGACCCAGGTGTTCGACGACTCCGGCGCCATGGTGCCGGTCACCGTCGTGCAGGCGGGGCCGTGCGTCGTGGTGCTGCGCCGGACGACCGAGACCGACGGGCACGAGGCGGCTCAGATCGGCCTGGTCGCCGGCAAGCCGCCCCGGAAGGTGAGCAAGCCCCTGCTCGGCTCGTTCGCCAAGGCCGGCGTGCCGCCGACGCGGGTGCTCGCCGAGGTCCCCGTGACCGACGGGTCCGAGGTGAAGCCCGGCGATACGGTCCTGTGCGACATCTTCACCGTCGGAGAGGTGATCCGTGTGGTCGGGACCTCCAAGGGCAAGGGGTTCCAGGGGGCCATGAAGCGCCACCACTTCCGCGGCGGCGCCGCCAGCCACGGCTCCATGTTCCACCGGGCGCCGGGCGGCATCGGGCCGTCGGCGTACCCCTCGCGCGTGTTCCCGGGCACCAGGATGGCCGGCCGCATGGGTGTGGACAAGGTCACCCTGAAGCACGTGAAGGTGGTCAAGGTGGACCTCGAGCGCAACCTGATCTTCCTCAAGGGCGCCGTTCCTGGCGGCCGCAACGCGTTGCTGCGGCTGGTGAAGGGGCAAGGGGGCGGACGATGAAGCTCGATGTGCGCAACTGGGACAACGAGGTGGTCGGCGAGATCGAGCTGCCGCAGGAGGTCTTCTCGTACCCCTCCCGCCCCCATCTGGTCTACGAGGTGGTGAAGGCGTACCTGGCCGGCCTGCGCAGCGGCACCCATGCGACCAAAACCCGGAGCGCGGTCTCCGGCGGCGGCAAGAAGCCGTGGAAGCAGAAGGGGACGGGGCGCTCACGGCACGGCTCGACCCGCTCGCCGCTGTGGCGGCACGGCGGCACGACGTTCGGACCGCAGCCCCGCTCGTACGAGGCGAAGGTCAACATCAAGGCGAAGAAGAACGCCCTCAAGTCGGTGCTCGCCGAGCGCCTGAGCGGCGGCCAGCTCCGCGTCCTCGAGTCTCTCGACGTCGACTCGTACCGCACGAAGGAGTTCGTGGCGCGCCTGGAGAAGCTCGGCCTGGCGGGGGAGAAGGTCCTGCTGGTCGACAGCTACGACAACCTCAACCTGCTGCTGGCGACTCGCAACCGGCCGGAGGTGAACACCGCGGACGCCATGCACGTCCACGTCTACCAGGTGCTGCGCGCGAAGCAGCTCGTCTTCTCGCGCCGGGCGCTGGTGCAGCTCTCGGAGGTGCTGTCGTCATGAAGGACCCACGTCAGATCGTTCTGCGCCCAATCGTGACGGAGAAGACCGCGGACCTCAAGGAGAGCACGAACACGGTGTGCTTCCAGGTCGCGCGCAACGCCAACAAGATCGAGGTCCGCAAGGCGGTCGAGACCCTGTTCGGGGTCAAGGTCGTCGAGGTGCGGGTGGTCAACGTCCGCGGCAAGCAGAAGCGGTTCGGCCGCTACACGGGCATGCGCCCCGACTGGCGCAAGGCGTATGTGCGCCTCGCCGCGGGCGAGAAGACCACCGAGTTCTTTGATCAGGTGTAGGGAGAAGGACCATGGCGCTCAAATCATTCAAGCCGACCTCTCCGGGCATCCGCTTCATGACGCGCCTGGACTTTGCCGAGGTCACGAAGGACCGGCCGGAGAAGGCGCTCACCCGCGGGATCAGCAAGAGCGGCGGCCGGAACAACGAGGGGCACGAGACGCTGCGCTTCCGCGGCGGCGGCCACAAGCGGCGCTACCGCACCATCGACTTCCGCCGCGACAAGAGGGGTGTGCCGGCGCGGGTCGCGACCATCGAGTACGACCCCAACCGCTCGGCCCGCATCGCCCTGCTGGTGTACGCGGACGGTGAGAAGCGCTACATCCTGGCGCCCGACGGCATCGGCGTGGGCGCCACGCTCGTGGCCGCCGAGAAGGCCGAGATCGTCCCGGGCAACGCCTTGCCGCTCAAGAGCATCCCGCTCGGCGCCCTGGTGCACAACGTCGAGCTCAAGCCGGGCCACGGCGGCCAGATGGTGCGTTCCGCGGGCGCCAGCGCGCAGGTGATGGCCAAGGAGGGCGCGTACGTGACGCTGCGGCTGCCCTCCGGGGAGATGCGCCTGGTGCTGGCCACCTGCTGGGCCACGGTCGGGCAGGTCGGCAACGTCGAGCACTCCAACGTGTCGATCGGCAAGGCGGGCCGCACCCGCTGGCTCGGGCGCCGCGGCCACGTGCGCGGTACGGTCATGAACCCGATCGACCACCCCCATGGCGGCGGCGAGGGCAAGACCAAGGGCGGCCGTCATCCGGTCAGCCCCTGGGGCCAGCCGACCAAGGGCTTCAAGACCCGCACGTGCAAGCGGACCACGCGCTTCATCGTGAAGCGGCGGAAGTAGGGGAGGGCGGGATGGCTCGTTCAATTCACAAGGGACCGTTCATCGATGGCCACCTGATGAAGAAGGTGGAGCAGCTCAACGACTCGCGCGAGCGCCGGGTCATCAAGACCTGGTCGCGCCGGTCGACCATCATCCCCGAGATGGTGGGCCACACCATCGCCGTCCACAACGGCCAGAAGTTCGTCCCGGTCTTCGTCACGGAGAACATGGTCGGCCACAAGCTGGGCGAGTTCGCTCTCACCCGCACGTTCCGCGGCCACTCCGCGACGCGCAAGGAAAAGGGCGCCGCCCACTAGGGGGAAGCTATGCAAGCCGAAGCTCGACTGCGTTATTACAAGGGTTCTCCCCAGAAGGTGCGGCTGGTCGCCGACGTCGTGCGCGGGCAGGGCGTCGCCCGGGCGCTGGCCATGCTCAAGCTGACCCACAAGCGCTGTGCGCGCGACCTCGAGAAGCTCGTCCGCTCGGCTGTGGCCAACCTCGAGCAGAAGATGCCGGGGGTGGATGCCGGGAAGCTGGTTCTCTCGAGCATCCAGGTCAACCAGGCTCCGACCCTGAAGCGATTTCGTGCGGCCTCGATGGGGCGCGTGTTCCCCCGGCTGCACAGGTTCTGCCACGTGACCGTCCAGGTCGCGGAGCGCGAGAAGTAGGAGGCGATCGTGGGCCAGAAGACGCACCCGTACGGTTTCAGGCTCGGCTACAACAAGACGTGGCGGTCGCGTTGGTTCGCCGACGCCGACTACGCGAAGCTCCTCCACGAGGATCTCCGCCTGCGCAAGGCGCTCAAGACCCGGCTGTCGCACGCCGGCGTGGCCGAGATCGACATCGAGCGCACCGCCAACAAGATCCGGGTCAACATCTTCTCCGCCCGCCCGGGGATCATCATCGGACGCAAGGGCGCCGAGGTGGACAAGCTCGGAGCCGAGCTCCGCGCCGTCTACGGCCAGGACATCCACATCAACATCCAGGAGATCCAGCGGCCGGAGATCGAAGCGCAGCTGATCGCCGAGTCGATCGCCAGCCAGCTCGTCCGGCGCATCACGTTCCGGCGCGCGATGCGGCGCTCGATGGAGAACGCCTTGCGTTTCGGCGCGCAAGGGGTCAAAATCCGCTGCTCGGGTCGCCTCAACGGGGCCGAGATCGCCCGCTCCGAGTGGTACCAGGAAGGGCGGCTCCCCCTCCACACCCTCAAGGCCGATATCGAGTACGGCTTTGCCGAAGCCTTCACCACGTACGGGGCGATCGGCGTCAAGGTGTGGATCTACAAGGGCGAGTTGCACCGGAGCAAGGCTCACCGGCGCGCGTTGTGAGGGATGAGGTGCTGCTATGTTGATGCCGAAGAAAGTCAAGTTTCGCAAGCAACAGCGCGGTCGCCGCAGGGGCCTCGCGACCGGCGGCGGCGAGC
>SCRJ01000075.1 GCA_004298115.1 Acidobacteriota bacterium | reverse complement strand
GGCCGAGGTCGGCGAGCGTACCGTCGAGCGCTCGCGCGACGGCTGCGTCGGCGGCGCTGGCGGACGCGGCGGCCCGGGCCGCCGCCTTGGCCGCCGCCGGGGCCGGCGGTGGAACCGCGATCCGCTGGGTCTCGCCGGGGCTCGGGGGGTGCTCGTCGGCGAGCAGGTCGCCGAACAGCTCCTCCGAGGTCAACGTGCCGCCGTCCTTGCCCGAGCCGCGGCGCATCGCCTCGAGCATCTCCGTCCTGGCGTCCGCGGTGATGGTCGCGTCCTGCCGCGCCCTGGCCAGCAGCGCCTTCACGTGCTGCAAGAGGTCGTCGTCGGAGAACGGCTTGGTGACGATGTCCTGGGCGCCGAGGCGGAGCGCGTCGGCCAGCGGCTCGTGACCGGTGTACCCGCTCATCAACACCAGGAAGGGCGTGTTGCGCAGGCCGGCGCGCGCGCGCAGCTGGGTGATGGCGTCCTCGACCTTGACCCGGGGCAGCACCGAGGTGATCAGGACCATCCTCGGCTCGACCTTGGCGCAGGCGGCCACGGCCGCATCGACATCCTTCGCGCCGACGATCTCGAACTTGAGCGGGGCCAGCGCCTCGGCGACGCGCACCGTGGTGCGCGGTTCGTAGTCGAGGAGGAGGATGGTTTGATTCATTCCCTCGGAAGTTCTCACGCAGACCCCGCGGGCATTGTGGTGGGCGACCCCCCGCAAGTCAATAGGTTTCTGCCCGCTTGCCGGCGCTTGCGGCCCGCCCTCGGTGTACAATCCGATCGAGCGGACCGGTTGGTTCCCTCGGGGGTTCTCATGTCGGGCCACAACAAGTGGAGCACGATCAAGCACAAGAAAGGGAAGCTGGACGCCAAGCGCGGCCAGCTTTTCACCAAGGTCATCCGCGAGCTGACCACCGCCGCGCGCGAGGGCGGCGGCGACGCGGACGGCAACCCGCGCCTGCGCGCGGCCATTCAGTCCGCCAAGGCCGCGAACATGCCGGGCGACACGATGAACAAGGCGATCCAGCGCGGCACCGGCGAGCTCCCGGGCGTGTCGTACGAAGAGGTGACCTACGAGGGGTACGGGCCCGGCGGGGTGGCGGTGATGGTGCAGGCGCTGACCGACAACCGCAACCGCACCACGGCCGAGCTCCGCCACCTCTTCGGCAAGCACGGCGGCAACCTCGGCGAGTCCGGCTGCGTGGCCTTCCTGTTCAAGAAGCAAGGCTACCTGATCGTGCCGAAGAGCGCCGGCGAGGAGGAGAAGGTCATGGAGGCGGCGCTCGACGCGGGCGCCGAGGACTTCTTCGCCGACGACCCCGATCTCTACGAGATCTACACCTCGCCGGAGGAGCTGCACAAGGTGAAGGCGACCCTCGAGGGGCACGGCCTCGCCGTGGAGCAGGCCAAGGTCGAGATGGTCCCTACCGTCCAGGTCCGCCTCGAGGACAAGCGCGCCGAACAGATGGTCCGCCTCATGGAGGCGTTCGAGGACCATGACGACGTCCAGAACGTCTGGGCGAACTTCGACATCGACACGAAGCTGCTCGAGGTCGGCTGAGCTGGCGCGCGTCCTCGGCCTCGACCCCGGTTCCCGGACCACCGGCTGGGGGCTCGTCGAGGGCGACCGGCGGCAAGCGAGGGCGGTCGGGTACGGCTGCCTGTCGCCGCGCCGCGACTCTTCCCGCGCGAGCGCCCTCGCGGCGCTGGCCGCCCAGCTCCAGGAGTTGCTGGATCGGCTCACCCCCGACGTCGTCGTCGTCGAGACGCCGTTCGCCGGCAGGTTTCCCAAGGCCGCGCTCGTGCTGGCCGAAACGCGCGGCGCGCTGCTCGCCGTTCTCGGCCGCTGGGGCGGCGAGGTGGTCGAGATCGAGCCGGCGCGCGTCAAGGCGGCCGTTGTCGGGAACGGCCGGGCCGAGAAGCGGCAGGTCGCGTACGTCGTGCGCCACACCTTCGGCCTCGACCGTGAACCGCCCGCCGACGCCGCCGACGCCCTCGCACTGGCGCTGTGTCAGATTCGCGGGGCGCTGCCTTGACGCTCTCGTCGGCGGTGTGTTAGCTTGCATGAGCATGAGAGCGCAGCACATGCCCCTTGACGGTTGGACCTGTCGGCGGCTCCCCGGGGATCCCAGAGTCGGCACCCCCGTGCAGGATTGAGCACGCATGGCGCTCCAGGGCTCGCTCGCAGATATCGCGCTGCCTGACGTGATCCAGCTGGTGAGCGTCTCCGGCAAGACCGGCGTGTTCACTCTCTCCGGCGACGGCGCCGACGGGAAGATCTTCATCAAGGGCGGCCAGATCACGGATGCCGTCGCCGGCAAGCTGGGCGGCGAGTACGCCGTGTACGAGATGGCCGGGTGGCACAAGGGTCAGTTCATCTTCACCGCCGGCATCGAGTCGGAACGGGTCACCGTCAACAAGTCCAACACGAGCCTGATGATGGAGGCGGCGCGCCGGCTCGACGAGTGGCGCGTGCTGCAGCGCAAGATCGCCTCGATGGACCTCGTTCCCTACTTCCTGCCGCGCGAGCCGGGCCAGGACCAGATCACCCTCTCGCCGCAGGAGTGGTCGATCGTCACCAAGATCGACGGTCAGCTGTCGATCGCGAAGCTGGAGGACGTCACGGGCCTGCCCGCGTTCGACGTGTGCAAGGTCCTCTACGGCCTCGTCGCCTCGGGGCTCATCGCGCTGCGCTCGACCACCGAGGAGAAGCCGCCGCAGGCCGCCCCGGTGGCGCCGTCGCAGCGCTCGCTGCTGGCGCTCGCCGAGAACATGCGGAAGCTGGCGGACGAGAGCGTCGGGCTGTCGGGTTCGATCGCCGTCGAGAAGCAGTACCGCGTTGCTCGCGCGGAGATCGAGGCGGGTGGCGGCATGACCTCCATCCAGAGCCTCGTGGACCGGCTCGCGCGCGCGATCTCCCTCCTCGAAGGCGGCGACAGGGCGGGCGAGTTCCTGCGCAAGGTCACGCCGCTCCTCCCGTAGCGTCGGACGATCAGGGTTCCCGGGGCAGGGACGCGAGGCCCATGGCGGCGCCCGCGGCGGCCGTCGCCGCGCCGGCCACGGGAAGCGCGGCGAGCAACCAG
The DNA here is from genome assembly GCA_004298115.1 of Acidobacteriota bacterium. Lineage (GTDB taxonomy): Bacteria > Acidobacteriota > Thermoanaerobaculia > Thermoanaerobaculales > Thermoanaerobaculaceae > RBG-13-68-16. The sequence continues at coordinate 14,760 of SCRJ01000075.1, read as the reverse complement.
GTCGCGACGGTGAGGCCCGGGATCGTGCCCTGGAGCGCGACCCGGAGACCTTCCAGGGCGCCGGCGCCGAGCACCCCGCCAGCGACGCCGAGCAGCGACCCGGAGATCAGGTAGGGCCGGCGAATGTCGCCCTCGTGGGCGCCGATGAGCCGCATGATCGCGATCTCGTCCGCATGCGCGAGCACCAGGAGGCGCACCACGAGCAGCACGACGACGGCGCAGCCGACGAGCAGGCTCGCCGCCAGCGCGAACCCGGCCACCAGGATGCGGGAGACCGTGCTCTCCAGCCGGGCCTGCCAGGCGCGGGAGCTCTCGACGAGCGTCGCCTCCGGCCGGGCGCGCAGCCACGCCGCGACGGCGCGCTCCTCCGCCGGGGGGACGTCGGCCTGGAGGACCGGCGGGAAGTTCTTCTCGTCGAGCGTCAGCAGCACGGTCGCGAGCTCCGGGAACCAGCGGGCGAGCTCCTCCTGCACGGCGCGCGGCGCGAGGGCGGTCACGCCGACGGCGGGAAAACGCGCGGCAAGGGCCTGCTGCAGGCTCGCCGCCTGCGCGGGCCCGCGGGCGACGGCAACGACGGTCGTCGCGCGGCCGCGGGCGAGCAGCTCGCGGTCCACCCAGAGGTGAACGCTCCAGAACACGCCGCCCCACGCCCCCGCCACCATGACGAGCAGGACCGCCACCGCGCCGGCGGCGCCGGACTCGCGGAGCTGCCGCTTCACCTCGCGCCAGGCGTGCCGGTTCATGCGGCGGTCACCCAGGCGTCCCTGACGACGCTGCCGCGGTCGAGGAACAACGTGCGCGCGGGATGGGCCTCGATCAGACCGCGGTCGTGGGTCGCGACCACGACGGTGGTTCCCTGGTAGTTGATCGTCTTGAGCAGATCGAGCAGCTCGTTCGAGCGCTCGGGGTCGAGGTTGCCGGACGGCTCGTCGGCGAGGATGAGATCGGGCTGCAGCACCAGCGCGCGCGCGATCGCGACGCGCTGCTGCTCGCCGCCGGAGAGCTCGTCCGGGAAGGCGTGCATCCGGTGCTGCAGGCCCATCTGCTTGAGCACGAGGTACGCGCGCCGCTGCTGTTCGCGCTCCGGGAAGTTGAGCAGCGACAGGACGAACGTCACGTTCTCGGCCACCGTGCGGCGCCGGAGCAGCTTGAAGTCCTGGAACACGACGCCGAGGCGACGGCGGAACTCCGCCACGTCGCGCCGGCGCAGCTGGGCAAGGTCGGCGCCGTTGACCACGATGAGCCCGGAGTCCGGCAGCTCGGCGCGGTAGAGGAGGCGCAGGAACGTGCTCTTGCCGGCGCCCGACGGTCCGGTGAGGTAGACGAACTCGCCGCGTTCCACCCGGGTCGTGATGCCGCGCAGCGCCGGGCGGCCGTTGTAGCTCTTCGTAATGTTCTCGAACGTGATCATGGCGGGGCGACGCGCGCCGCCGGGGCCGCGGCCGGCATCCGATCGCTGCCGCGCCACCGCGCACGACCCCCGAGACCCCTGGCCGGTATCGAGCTCGCCATCGTTGCTGCCGCGAGTGTAGCATACGGGCATGGCCGAAACCGCAGGCGGCAGCGGTGTTCTCGCGGTTCCGACGGACGGGGCGCTCGCCCTCTTCGCCGACCGTGACGGCGCTGCGGCCGGCCTCGACGAGCGCGCCCTGGCCGAGGCCGCCGCCGCCGCCGCCGGGCGGGCGCTCGGACGGCCGGTCGCGTCCCTGTACGCGCGCCAGGAGCACACGCGGCTCACCTACACCTTCAGCGCCGCGGCGGAGCTCGAGCCGGGAGCGCACCTGGTCGGCACCTGCGATGCGCTGATCACGGCCGAGCCGGCGACCGCGCTCGTCGTGCGCACCGCCGACTGCCTGCCGGTCGCGATCGCGGGGGGCGGCGCCGTCGCCATGGTGCACGCGGGGTGGCGCGGCCTCGCCGCGGACATCCTCGGCGCCGTGGTTGGACGCCTGCGCGCCGAGTTCGGCGTCGGCCCCGGCGCGCTCGCGGCGATCGTCGGCGTCGGCGTCGGTCCGTGTCATTACCGGGTCGGCCCCGAGGTCACCGGCGCGCTGGCGCGCCTCGACGCGAGCGGCGCCGGCTGGCGCGGCGACGGCGTCGTGGACCTCGCGGCGTTCGCCGCGGGCCGCCTGACGGGGCTCGGGCTCGACCCGGCCCGCGTGCGCGTCCTTCCCGGCTGCACCGCGTGTTCGCCCGCCTACCACTCGGTCCGCCGCGACGGCCCCGCCGCGGGTCGCCAATGGAGCGCAATCATCCTGACTTAGGGGCGCCGCACGTGGCGAGGTCCCACCGGTCGGGGGAGCGTTCGATCTTTGGGTGTCATCCCCGCTGGCGCGGAGGCGACGACACGCGGGCGCCGCAAGGGGTGCGCGACCGGCTCCGTTCACGGACCGCTGACCCCTGACCACGTCTCTCGTCCGACGGCAACCTCGGAGGGCAGGACGAGCAGACAAGGTCAGGGGGAGGCGGGGGGACGGAGAGCGATCTGGCCGCGGAGCTGGCCGCACGCCGCGGCGACCTCGCGGCCCTTGCTCCAGCGCACGGTGACGTTCATGTGCGCGGCGGCGAGGATGCCGGCGAACGCGCTGATGCGGGTCTCATCGGGCGCGGCGAGGCCGCCGAGGTAGCGCTCGTCGGGGTTGAGCGGGATCAGGTTGACCTTGCACGGGATCCCCTTGAGGAGGCGGGGCAAGCGGCGGGCGTCGTCGTCGGAGTCGTTGATCCCCGCGAGCATCACGTACTCGAAGGTGATCCGGCGGCCGCGCTCGAGCGGGAAGGCGCGCAGCACCGCCAGCAACTCCGCAAGCGGCCAGTGCGACGCGGCCGGCATCAGGCGCTCGCGTTGCGCCTGGGTGGTCGCGTTGAGGGAGACCGCGAGCTTTGGGCGGCGCTCGAGCGCCGCCAGCTTCGCGATCCCCGGGACGATTCCGCTCGTCGAGACGGTCACGCGTTTAGGGCTGACGGTCTCGGCGATGAGCTCGACCGCACGGGCGACCCCTGCGACGTTGAGCAGCGGTTCGCCCATCCCCATGAAGACCACGTTGACCGGCGCGCCGACGAGCCCCTCGTGGCGCAGGACGGCGCGGTACTGGCCGAAGATCTCGGCGCCGGTCAGGTTGCGGCCCGCGCCCAGGACCCCGGTGACGCAGAAGACGCACCCCACCGCACACCCGGTCTGTGACGACAGGCAGATCGTGGTGTGCCCTTCCATCGGCATCGCGACCGCTTCGACGACGGCGCCGTCCGCGAAACCGAGGGCGAGCTTGGCCGTTCCATCGGATCCGCGGCGCGTCTCGACGATCTCGGGGTCGCGCACCTCGGCTCGGGCGGCGAGGCCCTCGCGCAACGCCTTCGGCAGGTTGGTCATCTCCGCGACGCCGCCGGCCATGCGCCGGGTCAACCACTGGTACACCTGCTCGGCGCGAAACGGACGGGGGTCCAGCTCGGCCAGGAGCTGGGCGAGCTCAGCGCGGCTCGCGCCGACGAGGTTGGAGCGGGCCGGGGTCGGGATCGGTTCGGTCACTGGCGATTCCTACGGAACGCAGGACCTCGGCGTCCTGCTCGCTCCATTGTGGCACGGCGGCGCGGCGCTCGGCGCACGTCACCGTCGGCCGCGCGGCGCCGGCGACCAGCTCGACCCGCAGCAGCGGCGCGAGGCCGAGCTGGCCCATCCCGGCGCACGCCGACCGCAGCGCCTCGTCGGACTCGAGCAGGCCCTGCAGCGTCGCGACGAACGAGGCCAGCAGGGCCGCAGGATCCTGGGGCGAGCCATGCGTCTTCACAACGGGTAGAACCTCGCCGGCGGGCCCGCAATTTCCCCGTCGTCCGCGGTACCATGCGTCGCCGTGGAGATCGTGCACGCAACCCTGACGGCCGTCGGCGTCACCGCGGTGTCGCTCACCCCGCTCGCGGGCGACGCCTCGCAGCGACGCTTCTTCCGCGCCGTTCTCGCGGATGGGACGACGCTGGTCGCGGCGCTGTACCCGGCGGGGCATGAGGGGCAGGCGGAACGTGACCACGCGGTGCAGGCGTGGGGGTGGGAGCGCGGCCTGCCCATCCCGCGGCCGGTTGGACGGGAGGGCCTCGTCGTGGTGAGCGAGGACGTCGGGGACCTCGACCTCGAGCGCGCGATGGCGACGACCGGGGAGAACGCTCTCGTTCTGGCGCTCGAGGCGCTCGCCGGGTTCCAGGCGTGCGAATGGCGCAGCCTCGTCACCCCACCGTTCGACGCGGCGTTCTTCCGCCGGGAACTCGCGGTCTTCGAGCGCTACGCCCTCGCGCCCGAGGCCGCGCGGCGTCCGGACGCGGCGGCCTTCCTCGACGACCTCGCGGCGCGCCTGGCCTCCCACCCGTACCGGCTCACCCACCGCGATTTCCACTGCAACAACCTGTTCCTGCACGAGGGCCGGGTGCGGGCGGTCGACTACCAGGACATGCGCGGCGGCCCCGACACCTACGACCTGGCGTCGTTGCTCGGGGAGCGGGGCGGGGCCCGCCTCGCCGCCGACGAGGCCGGTTGGGTGGCACGCGCCGCCGGGCGCCTGGAGTGGGAGCCGGGCTGGCCGCAGCGCTACCTGGAGTGCGCGGCGCAGCGCCGGCTGAAGGTCATCGGCACGTTCCTGCGCCTGGGGGCGGCGGGGCGTCCCGCCTACCTCGCCTGGCTCCCCGCGGTGCGCGAGCGGGCGGCCGGCGCCCTCGCGGCGCTCGGAACGGCGCCCGACCTCGTGCGCGCGCTGGTTTCGGCGCCGCACGGAGGACTATAATCATCGCTGGAGGGGAGCCACATGTTCGGGTCGCTGGGAGTTCCTGAGTTACTGCTGATCCTCCTGATCGTGATCATCATCTTCGGTGCCGGTAAGCTTCCCCAGCTGGGCAAAGGCATGGGGGAGGGCATCCGCAACTTCCGCGACTCGCTCAAGGGCGACCAGACCCCCAAGAGCAACCCTCCCAAGGACGACGGTTCAAAGGACCGCTGAAGGCTCGTAGGCGAACCGAGAGGCCCCCTCGAGGTCGAGCCCGGTGAGCCGCTTGTAGGCGGCAGCGACGCGTGCGATGAACGTCTTGGTTTCGCGATAGGGCGGCACCGTACCCCAGTGGCGAACGGCGCCCGGGCCGGCGTTGTACGCGGCGAGGGCCAGCTCCACGTCCCCGCCGAAGCTCTCCAACAGGGCCGCCAGGTACCGGCAGCCGGCTTCGAGGTTCGTCGCCGGGTCGGCCGCGCCGGGCAAGCCGACGCCGGCCGCCGTTTCCGGCAGCACCTGCATCAGACCGATGGCGCCCTTGGGCGAGACCGCCGCGGGCGACTGGCCCGACTCGGTCTCCACGACGGCGAGCACCAGCGCGGGGTCGATCCCGGCCCGGGTCGCCGTGGCGATGACCCGCTGCTCGAACGGCGAGGCGCCGGCAAACGGGTCGCTCTCGAGGGGCACCGAGCCGTGCGGCGTGCCCTCGACCCATGGCAGGGGGCCGCGCCGGCGGCCGTCGGGATGTTGCGCGAGCAGTGCGAGCAGGCCGCCGAGGAGGAAGCAGCCCCAGACCGCGGCGGTTTGGCGCCCGCCGAACACGGCGAGCCGGCCTCAGGCGCCCCGGCGCCGCCGCTGCCCGTTCTTCTGCAGCTTGCTCCGCAGGGTGTTGCGGTGGATGCCCAACGCCGCGGCCGCTTGCGAGATGTTGCCGCTCGCACGGTCCACCGCCAGGCGCACGTAGCGCGCCTCGAAGACGTTCAAGGCCTCCTCGAGCTGCAGGCCGCGGTCGAGCAACCCGTCGGCCACCGTGCCGAGAACGTCCCCGATCGCGCGCAACGCGGCGCGGCGCTCCTCGACGCTCGTGGGGCTCACTTGAGCTCGACCCGGTCACCCACGTGCATCTGTCCGGAGGAGCGGATGATCTTGGCGCTGGCCCAGTGCGGACCGGTCGTCAGGACGGCCAGCTCGCCGAGCAGGAGCCTGGGCGTTCCGGGCACCGGGTTGTCGCGATAGACGATCGCCTGGCTGCCGGGTGCGAGCTGGTCGGCCTCACCGAGGTCGATCATCACGACCTCGTCGGCGCCGAAGCTGACGTCGTCGTCGCGACTGTACACGATGTAACCCCTGGGCCTGGTGCTCGCGGGATCGCAGCGGTCCACCGGCGGGGTGAGCACGGTCATCGGGATCGGGATCGGCTCGAACGGCTTGAGCCACGCGCCGACCTGGATCGCGTCGCACGACGCCAGGATCTCCGCCGTCGCGGTGTGGTCCTGCGTGCACAGGACGCGGGCGCGGCCGAGGTAGCGCATCACGGTGCCGAGAACGGCGTTGGTGGCCGGGTGGTGGAGCTTGCGGACCGGCATCACGATGAAGTACTCCTGCCCGGCCTTGACACCCTCCTGCTCGCCCCCGGAAAGGTAGACGATGTCGTCGGTGGAGTAGTTGTCCTTGTACTCGATCTGCTCCGCCGACCTGATCGTGAGCTGCGGGTGGACGTCCACCTCGTCGAGGTAGGCGAAGCAGTAGATGTCGCCCTCGCTGCCGGCGGCCACCAGGTTCGCGGGCGGTGCCTCGGCGCCGGTTCCGCCGGCGCCGGCGGCGGCCGCCGGTGGCGGTGCGGCCGCAGGCGGTTGCGCGGCGGGGGCGGCGGGCGCGGCGGGCGCCTCGACCTCGGCGGCCTTCACGCCGACGACGAGCGGATCGCCCGGGTAGATCCAGTGCGCGTCCCGGATGTACCGGTTCTTCTCCCAGAGCTGCGGCCACAGGTAGGGGTTGCCGAGGAACCTCTTGGCGAGCGCCCAGAGCGTGTCACCCTTCTGGATGACGTACACGTTTGCGTCGGGCGCAAACTCGGTCGGCGGCTGATACGGCGTCCAGTGACCATCCGCCTTGTGAAGGGGGTGCGGCGGCGGGTTGACTGCTTGCCCCGCTGCGGCCCCACAGAAGCACAGCACGGCTAGGACGGCGAACGTTGCGCGGACCATAGCAGTCCTCCTGTTTCGCATGCTTGAGATGACTCCATTGCCAAAATAGCGCAACGTTCGCACGTTCGTCAATGCTTGGTCGGCGAGGGCGTTGCCTCCGCCGGCCGGGGAGGCGGCGTGAGGATCCGGGCCACCTTGTCCATCAGGGGCTTCGCCTCCGCGGCCGCCTTGGTGTCCGGGTAGTTCTCGAACAGGTAGTCGAGGCGCTGCCTGGCTCCGACCCAGGCCTCGACGTTGGCGTAGTACCGGGCGATGAGAAGCTCGTGCATGGCCAGATCCTCGAGGCACTTGTCGAGGAGCTCCTTGGCCTCCGCCGCGTACGGCGAGGAGGGGTAGAGCTGGAGCACCTTGCGCAGGCTTTCAACCGCCTGCCGCTCCGGCGTGAGGTCGCGCAGAGGACCCTTGCGCTGGGCGAAGCTGCACTTCGCCAGCATCAGCAGGGCGTAGGGGCGGTTGGGGTCGCTCGGGAAGCGGTTGGCGAAGTCCTTGTAGCGCAGCTCCGCTTCGGTGTAGCCCTCGAGGTCCTTGAGCGCGAAGAAGGTGTCCGCCACTTTCAGCGCTGCCCTGCGCCCGAGGGCGTCGTTGGGGAAGGTGTCGGCGAGGAAGCTGTAGAACTTGCGCGCGTCGTCCCACTTCTTTTCCTTGGCGAGCGCGTCCCCGCGCGCCATGATCTGTTCCTTCGACTGCGCGCCGACCTGGTCGAGGAACGACTGTTCGTCCGTCTTCTTGCCGCTGGCACAGGCCGTCATCGCAACGATCGCGGCCAGGGCGATCAACCGTCTCATGAACCCTCCTCAGCCCGCAAGCGGGCGACCGCCGCGGCCCTGTCGGCGGCGCCGAAGACGGCCGTGCCGGCGACGAGAACGTCGGCGCCGAGTCCCCTCAGGGTCCCGGCGTTCTCGGCCTCGACGCCGCCGTCCACGACGAGTTCGACGCCCGGCGCCCTCCGGTCGCGAATCGCCCGCATGCGCCCCAGCTTGTCCAGCACCTCCGGGATGAGAATCTGGCCGCCGAACCCCGGGTTCACCGACATCACGAGGAAGAACCCGGCGAACGCCCAGACCTCGTCGAGTGCGGCGACCGGCGTGGCGGGGTTGATCGCCACGCCCGGCACGACGCCCAGCGCGCGGATGCGGGTGAGCGTGCGGTGGAGGTGCAGGTCGGCCTCGACGTGCACGGCGATCCGGCCGGCTCCGGCGGCGGCGAACGGCTCCACGAGCTCGTCGGCGTTCGTCACCATGAGGTGGACGTCGAGCGGCAGCGTGGTGATCCGGCGCACGGCCGCGCACAGGCCCGGGCCGAAGGTGAGGTTCGGCACGAAATGCCCGTCCATGACGTCGAAGTGCAGCATGTCCGCGCCCGCGGCTGCGACCGAGCGCACCTCGTCCGCGACCCGGGCGAGGTCGCTGGCGAGCAGCGAAGGGGCGATGCGCACGCGGCTCACCGGCTCACCCACAGCCCGATCACGGCCGCCTCCGCGACCGGTCCTCCTGCGGGCGGATCCTGGCGCAGGACCGTCCCCGCTGCGATGCCGGGGTAGGCCACCGGTTGCACCGTCGCGAGCTGGAAGCCGAGGGCGCGGATGACGCGCGTGGCGTCCGGTTCGGCGGCGCCCACGAACTCGGGCATGACGTAGCGCTTCTCGCGCGGCGCGCGGTTGACCAGCAGCGTCACTCCCGACTGCGGCGCCACCAGCGTCCCCGGCGCCGGCATCTGCGCCAAGACGACCGCGGCGTCGGCCTGGCCGTCGACCTCGCAGCGGCGCTCGATGGTGAGGTGCTCGCTCTCCAGCTCCGCCTCCGCCAGGGATTCCGGCAGCCCGGTGAGATCGCCCAGCTTCTGCACGGCCTTGCCGAGCGACGGGTAGAGCAGGACCGTGCCGCCGCGCTTGGCCTCGAGACCGGCGGGCGGTCGCTGCGAGGAGACCCGGCCGGCCGGTATCTGCGGATCGAAGACACCTTCCTGGATCCGCGCCACGAGGCCGCTGCCCTGAACCAGCGCGCTGGCGCGCGCCGTGTCCATTCCGGTGACGTCGGGGACGCGCGCCGCGGACGAGCGCAGGCTGACCCAGAGCACCATCCAGACGGCGAAACCGCAGCCGACGAGCAGGCCGACGCCTGCCAGCAGCCAGCGCAGCAAACGGCTGACCCCCATCGCGCGGTGAGGGTAGCATACCCATGACATGCCGCGCCTTGGAGCGCATCTGTCCGCGGCCGGGGGGAGCTGGCGCGCGGTCGAGGCCGCCGCCGTCGTCGGCTGCGAGTCGGTGCAGCTGTTCCTGCGGCCGCCGACGAGATGGGCGGCGCCCGCCGTGACCGCAGCCGAGCCGGCACGGTTCCGGGCGGCCGCGGCCGCGGCCGGCCTGGGCGGCGTCTGCTTCGCACACGCCCCGTACCTGCTCAACCCCGCGAGCGAGGACCGCGTCCTGCGCGAGCGCTCCGTGGCGGTTCTCGTCGAGGAGCTGCGCCGCGGCGGCGCGCTCGGCCTGTCGGGCGTCGTGCTGCACCCGGGCTCTGCGGGCGAAGGCGACCGCGACGAGGCCGAGGCGCGCTGCCGCGCCGCCATCGCCGAGGCGGTCGGCCGCGCCGGGGCGGACGCGGCGCCGCTCCTGCTCGAAGGCACGGCTGGGGCGGGTGGTCAGCTCGGGCGCGGGCCGGCCGAGCTCGCCCGCCTCGTCGAGGCGGCCGGCCGGGGACGTGTGGGCGTCTGCCTGGACACCGCTCACCTGTGGGGCGCCGGCTACGACCTGCTGCACGGCGGCTGGGAGCGGGTGCTCGGGGAACTCGCCGAGCACTGGGGCATCTCGGCGCCGCACCTGCTGCACGGCAACGACACCACGGTCGAACTCGGCTCGCGGCGCGATCGCCACGCCCCGCCCGGGGACGGCAGGCTCGGCGAGCGCTTCTACCGCACGCTGCTCGCCGACGGGCGCTGCGCCGGGACGCCGATCGTGCTCGAGATCCCCCCCGGCCAGGGCAACGCCCTGATCCGCCGGGCGCTCGCCCGCCTCAGGAGGTGGGAGAGGAAGAAGCCGTGAGTCGTTACTTGCGGCCGGGGAGCAGGCGGTCGAGGAACGGGAAGTTCTTCGCCATGTCGTTGAAGATGACCACGACCATGAGCGCGATGACGAGCCAGAAGCCGGTGTTGAGGATGCGCTCCTTGGTGCGATCGGAGAAGTCGCGGCGCAACGCCGACTCGACCGCGAGCACCGCGAGGTGGCCGCCGTCGAGCACCGGGATCGGCAGCAGGTTGAAGATCCCGAGCTGGAGCGAGATCATGCCGAGCAGCCAGATGAACGAGACGGTGCCGGAGCGCGCGGCCGCACCGGAGAAGCGCGCGATGTCGATCGGGCCCGACATCTGCTTGATGGAGGTTCGCCCCGAGAGCATGCGGCCGATGACGGCGAACGTCTCCCGGGTCATGCGCACGTTCTCGCGCACCGCCTCGACGAACGCCGCCGGCGGCGCGAGGCGCCGGAGCTCGGTGGGGTAGGGCGCCGGGATCCCGAGCTTGCCCTGCCCGTCCACGTCGCGCGGCGTGGCGTGCACGGTCAGCGTCTCGGCGCCGCGCCGGATCTCGAGGGTGAGTTCGCGGTTCGGGCTCGCGCCGACGAGGCGCATGACGTCGAAGAAGTGGCGCACTCTCTCGCCATTCACCGCGAGGATGCGGTCGCCGGCCCGCAACCCGGCCTGCTCGGCGGCGCTTCCGGGAAGCACGCTGGGCACCTCGGCCGGGAGCGGCGGTGCGAGGCCGGCGTACCCGAGGTTGTCGCGGGTGACCGCGCGGGGGGTCAGCGTCGCGCTCAGCTCGCGGCCGTCACGGCGGAACCGCAGCACGATCGCCCGTCCCGCCGAGCCCATGGTCGCCAGGTCGAGGTCCCCCCACGTGGGCACCGGTTTGCCGTCGACCGCGAGCACGAGGTCGCCGGCCTTGAGCCCGGCCGCCGCCGCGGGCGAGCCCGGGTCCACCCACGCGACCTGGGGCGGCTTGTCCTGCATGGCCGGCACCTGGACGCCGAGGACGAACGCGACCGTCACGAAGAACACGGCCCCGATGATGTTCGCCGTCGGACCGGCGACCAGGATCAACGCACGCCTCCAGCGCGCCAGCAGCGGTTCCGGCGCGGCCTCGGCGCCGCCGACCACGTCGGACTCGTCGGGACCGAGTCCGTGGATCCGCACGTAGCCGCCGAGGGGGATGAGGCTGACCCGGTAGTCGGTGCCGCCGCGCTCGAAGCCGAACAGCCGCTTGCCGAAGCCGAACGAGAATACGGACACCCGCGCCGCCAGCGCACGGGCCAGCGCGAAGTGCCCGCCCTCGTGGAGCAGGACCAGCACGCCGAGGACGATCACGAGAGCGACGATGTTCACGAGCATCGGACGTTCCGCATTCTCACGTTGAACCTGTGACGGCCCGGGGGAATTTCACGATCGCCTCGTCGCCCCACCGCCGGCCGCGTTCGTCGGCGGCGAGGACGTCGTCGAGCGCGCCGAGCGCGTGCGCACCGGCCTCCTCGCGCGCGATCGCGGCCTCGACGACGGCGGCGATGCGCGCGAAGGGGAGGCGTCCGGCCAAAAAAGCCGCGACCGCGACCTCGTTGGCGGCGGAGAGCACGGCGGGAACGGTGCCGCCCGCACGCAGCGCCGCCCGGGCGAGACGCAGGCAGGGGAAACGCTCCTCGTCGGCCGACTCGAAGTGCAGCGTCCCCAGCGCCGCGAGGTCGAGGAACCCGAACGGCGAGGGGAGGCGCTCAGGGTAGGCGAGCGCGTACAGGATCGGGAAGCGCATGTCGTTGATCGACAGCTGCGCGATCAGGGTGCCGTCGTCGTACTCGACGAGGGAGTGGACGCGGCTTTCGGGGTGGACGAGGACGGCGATGCGCTCCTCGGGTACGTCGAAGAGGTGGCGGGCCTCGATGATCTCGAGCCCCTTGTTCATCATGGTCGCCGAGTCCACCGTGATCTTGGCGCCCATCGTCCACGTCGGGTGGGCGAGCGCCTGCGCCACGGTGACGTCTTCGAGCTGCGCCTTCGAGAAGGTGCGGAACGGCCCCCCGGACGCGGTGAGGATCAGGCGGCGCACGCTCCACGCCGGGCCGACCCGCAGCGCCTGGTGCAGCGCGTTGTGCTCGGAGTCGATGGGGAGGATCGCGCCGCCGCTGGCGCGCGCCGCGGCGGTCATCAGCTCCCCGGCCGCCACCAGCGTCTCCTTGTTGGCGAGCGCCACCTCGCGGCCGAGGGCGAGGGCCCGGTAGGTCGGCACCAGGCCGAGGGCACCGACGAACGCGGCGACGACGGTCGTGGCGTCGGGGTGAGTTGCCGCGGCCTCGCGCCCGGCGGCCCCGGTCAATACCTCGACCCCGGGGAAGGCCGCGCGCAGTCGAACGGCGTCGGCCTCGTCGGCGACCGCGACGAGGCGCGGCGAGAACCGGCGGATCTGCGTCTCGAGGACGCCGAGGTTGCGGCCGGCGGCAAGCGCCACGATCTCGAACTTCTCCGGGAAGCGCGCCACCGCGTCGAGGGTGGCGGTTCCGATCGAACCCGTCGAACCGAGGACGGCCAGACGCTTCAACCTGAGACCCCGAGGAGGATCATGAGCGCCAGCACGAACGGGGCGGCGAAGTACAGCGAGTCGGTGCGGTCGAGGAAACCGCCGTGCCCGGGGATCAGGTCGGAGGAGTCCTTCACGCCGGCGTCGCGCTTGAACACCGACTCCACCAGGTCGCCCACCGGGGCGAGCAGGGCGAGGGCGACGAAGAGCGCGACGGCCGTGCCGGCCGCCAGCTCGGGGAAGAACACGGTGCGGCAGAACCACACCCCGAACGCGGTGAGGGCGATGCCGCCGGCGAGGCCCTCCCACGACTTCTTGGGGCTCACGTGCGGCGCGAGCCGGTGCTTGCCGAACGCGCTCCCGAGGTAGTAGGCGCCGGAGTCGCCGCCCCAGATCGCCAGGCAGTGAATGAGCACCACCTTGATGCCGAGGTTGTTCGGGAACGAGGTGCGCATCAGCCCCATGGCGCCGCCGGTGACGAGGAAGTAGAGGGCGGTGAACGTGGCCCCGGTGATCGCCGCGGCGCCGCCGCCGATCGGGTAGTGGCCGAGGAGGTAGACCGCCGGCATCACCAGCAGCACCAGGGCGAGGACGGCACCTGCCTTGTGCAGGCCCAACACCCACAGCGCCGGCAGCGTCAACCCGAGGGTCACCAGCGTCGGCACCAGCGGCGCCGGCTGGCCGAGGCGGCGAAGCAGCACCAGCAGCTCTCTCGCCGAAAGCATCGTGATCGCCCAGACAATGGCGAGGTAGACCCATTCCGGCAGGAACGCGATCGCGGCCAGCGCGAGCGGCAGGAAGACGAAGGCGATCTTTTCGCGGGCGCCCATCAGTCGCCGGCTTCCTCACCGTTGTCGTGCCCGGGTTCGACGACGCCGCCGTATCGGCGCTCGCGCCGGGCGTAGTCCGCCACCGCGGCGAGCAGGTCGCGGGTCGTGAAGTCGGGCCAGAGCACCGGCGTGAAGTGCAACTCGGCGTATGCGATCTGCCAGAGCAGGAAGTTGGAGACGCGGAGCTCGCCCGAGGTGCGGATCAGCAGGTCGGGGTCGGGGACGCCCGCGGTCGCGAGGTGCGAGCCGACCCATTCCTCGTCCACCGTGGGGGCCGTGAGGGTCCCCCCCTGGGCCGCCGCGACGGCCGCCCGAACCATGTCCACCAACTCGGCGCGGCCGGAGTAGTTGAGGGCGATCTGGAAGACGAGGCCTGTGTTCCCGGCGGTGGCCTCGACGGCCCGCGCGAGGCTCGCCTGGATCTCGGGCTCGAGCTCCGACAGGCGACCGATCGGGCGAAAGCGCACGTTGTTGTCGACCATCGTGCGCAGCTCCTTGGCCAGGTACTCCTTCAACAGGGCCATGAGCGTGCGCACCTCCCAGCGGGGGCGCTTCCAGTTCTCCGTGGAAAACGCGTACAGCGTGAGCGCTTCCAACTCGAGGCGGGCGGCGGCCTCGACCGACTCGCGCACGGCGCGGATGCCGGCGCGGTGCCCCTCGACCCGCGGCAGCCCGCGCTGGCGGGCCCAGCGGCCGTTCCCGTCCATGATGACGGCGACGTGGCGCGGCAGAGACTCCGGCGCGAGACGGTCGAGGAGTTCGCGTTCGGAAGTGCCCGGGGCGGCGAGTCGATCCAGGTCCTTCATGGGCCGTCGAAGTCTAGCACGCAGCCGGCCGGACCCGGGGCGCCGGGGAGGGGAAGAGGGACGAGGGAAGACGGAAAGCGAGGGACGGAAGACGGGCCTTCCCTCTCCCATCTCTCCCCTTTTCCTCTTTCACCTCTTCACTGGGCGGTGAGGCGCGGGGTAGAACACCCGTTCGAGGGTGAGGCCGTGCGCCGGGGCGGTCGGCGCCGGAGGGCGCGTCGCCGGCTCGCGGACGAGGGCGGCGAACCACGACGCCGGTTGGGCGCCGCGCCCGACCTCGATGAGGGCGCCGGCGACCCGTCGTACCATCCCGCGCAGGAAGCCGTCGCCCTCGACGACGATGTCGAGCCGGCGACCCCGGCCGAGCACGCGGACGTCGGTCACGGTGCGGACCGTGCCCCGGCGCCCGCGGCCGGCGTGGCCGGCGAGCGCGAACGCGGCAAAGTCGTGCTCGCCCGCCGCGATCGCGGCGGCCGCCGCGATCGCGATAGGGTCGAGAGCGTACGGCACGGCGAGCCGGCGCTGGCCTTCCCACGGCGGCAGCGTTCGCGCCCATGCCAGACGGTAGCGGTAGCGCTTGCTCAGCGCGCTCGCCCGCGCGTCGAACGACGGCGCCACGGCCCAC
>SCRJ01000074.1 GCA_004298115.1 Acidobacteriota bacterium | reverse complement strand
GCGCGGGCCAGCCGCCTGACCAGGCGCCAGGCGCCGAAAACGAGGACGGCCAGCAGGGCCAGCGCCAGGACCGGGACGAGCACCGCGAGGGTCGCGAGGCCGAACGAGAGCACGTCCTCGCCGAGGCTGAGCAGCGGGTTGGCGAGGCCGAACGAGAGGAGCGAGGACCCCAGCCTGGCGTGCGCTTTGCCGAGGTGCACGAGGCCGGCGGCCCCTCCTCCCACCACGATGGCGAGGACGGTCGTCCACAGCGGGCCGAACCGGGTCGTGACGGCCGCCAGCGCGAGCGCGCCGGCGACGGGGCGGAGCACGGTGCCGGCGGCGTCGAGCGCGTGGTCGACGACCGGGACCTTGTCGCCGAGCAGCTCGACCAGGCAGGCACTCCAGAACGTGAGCAGAGCGGGCGGCGACGAAAGCCACGAGAAGCCCGGCCCCAGCTCGATCGCTCCCAGCCGCGAGGCGAGGCCGAGGACGGCGAGAGGGAGGAACGCCCGCAGCCCGGCGACGGCCGCCAGCACCAGGCCGGCGGCGAGCGGGAGCACGATGCCGAGAGCCGCGTCCACGGCGCAAGTATGAACCCCGGCCGAACGTTGTCATCGCGAGGGGGCCGGCCGCGGGACCCGGGTTGACCGTCACTTCTTCACGACGAGCGGTGGGTTGGGGTCAGATCAGCAGACGGGCGGGGGTGGAAATGTCGATGGATACGACTCGGGCCACCCTTGGGCGGCCCGTCCATGGTTGACTTGGTTGGCGGCCCGTAGGGGAATCGAACCCCTGCTTCCGGCGTGAGAGGCCAGCGTCCTTACCACTAGACGAACGGGCCGACCGCGGACGGGGAACGTAGCACGGAAGTCCAAGCGCTGTAAAGCCCTCCTGCTCGCGCCATGACGGTCGGCGGCGCCATCCGTCTTCTTTCCACTCGCGGTCATTGCGAGGCGTCCCGAGCGCAGCGAGGGACAACGAAGCAATCTCGCCCCCAACCGCATGACGCATCGCCCTTCCGAGGACCTCGAGATTGCTTCGCCCCGCCTGCGACCCCGCCGCAGGCGGGACTCGCAATGACACGGTGGCCAGGAGGCATCGCGAGCCGCAGCGACCGTGTCGTCCTCCCACTCGCGGGCGGCCGCAAGTGCCGCCCCTACAGAAGAAGGGACCAAGTGTCGTGACGTAAGGGCGGGGCTTGCCCCCGACCGCGACGCCGGATCACGGCGTTCTGGCCCACTGCACGATCTCGCGCAGGGTGGGCTTCTTGCCGTACATCAGGATGCCGACGCGGTACACGGCCGCCGCGAAGCGCGCGAGCGCCACCACGCTGCCCACCAGCAGAGCCAGGCACAGCACCGTCTGCCACAGCGGCGGCGACTGGATCGTCATCCGCATGAAGAACAGCACCGGCGAGAAGATCGGGATCAGCGACAGCACCACCGAGACCGGCGCGTCCGGGTTCGCCATCACCGGGAACATCAGCACGAACGAGAGGCCGAGCACGAGGCTGACCACCGTCTGCATCTGCTGCGCCTCTTCCTCGGTGTTGAACGCCGCCCCCACCGCGGCGTAGCACGCGGCGACCTGGAAGTACCCGAGGAGGAAGAACACCACGAAGAACACCATCAGCGAGGGCGACACGTACGCCGCCCGCCCCTCGGTGAGCGAGCTGCCGAACAGCGAGCCGATGACGGCCATGTTGAGCAGCGCCATCACCCAGATCGCGTACTGCGTCAGGCCGACCGCGCCGATCCCGAAGATCTTGCCGAACATCAGCTCGCTGGGGCGCAGGTTCGCGACCACCACCTCGACGACGCGCGACGACTTCTCCTCGAGCACCCCGCGCATCACGTAGTAGCCGTAGAAGATCATCGTCATGTACAGGAGGAAGCAGAGCACGTAGCTCAGGATGAAGCTCTTCTCGCTCGCGGCCTTGCGGCTCTCGGACAGGTCGGGGGC
>SCRJ01000073.1 GCA_004298115.1 Acidobacteriota bacterium | reverse complement strand
ACGAGTCTGACGATCAGAATGATCACCGCGACCACGAGCAGGATGTGGATGAAGCCGCCCATCGTGTAGGAAGTGATCATGCCGAGCAGCCACAGTACGAGCAGAATGACGAAGATCGTCCAGAGCATTTGTGTCCTCCAGTCCCGCCGGGCCTAGTACCTCATGTTGCCGACGAGGAGTTCGTTGTGCACGCCCTTGACGCCCATCGTGGCGGCCGCGATGCGACCCGCCTCGTTCTTGATCGCCTCGGAGCTGACGCGGCCGATCAGCGTGACCACCCCCTGCGAGGAGCTCACGTCGATGTCCCCGGCCTTGATATCGGAGTTGGCGATGAGCTTGACCTTGACTTTCGCGCTGATCATCACGTCGTCGATCTCGCTGCCGACCGTGCGCTCGCCGACCGTGAGGTCGTTCACCACGCCGCGCACGCCGTCCGTCCGCCACGCGATCTTCCCCGCCTCGATCCGGGCCTCCTCCGTGTCCACCACGCCGGTCAGGTACACCGTGCCCTCACGGGTCTCGACGTCCACCTGCCGCGCCTTCACCTTGTCGTTGGCCTCGAGCGACGCCTGGATCATCGACGTGATCCCCAAGTCCGTCTGCCGCGTGTTCTTCGGCACCATCGAGGAGGCGCACCCGGCGAGCGCCAACACCCCAACACCCACCAACGAACCTGTCACCATTACCAATCCGCGCTTCATGAGATACCGTCCTTTCCTCAACACGGCTCCAACCTAGTCCTCCGATGTCCCGTCAGGAAGAGCACTTACTACCCTGGGGCACGGCCACGATGTGGGTAGAAACTACCTCTCCGGCGACCGCGATGGGTGAGATCCGTGGTGTGCGAAAGGGTCGTTGCATGCCAAGGCGACCCAGGGTCTCCGCGGTGGACGAGCCGGACCTGTGCCCGGCCTTCGACTCGTCAGAGCAGCAGCCGGAGGCTCGCGTAGCCGGCGCGGCTGACCGGCACCTTGGTCCCGTCGTGCAGCACCGCGAGCCGGCTGTCCTTGCCGTAGCGCTCGATGCGCGCGATCTTCGCCACGTTCACGATGAACGAGCGGTGGACTCGCACGAAGCGGGCGGGGTCGAGCTGGGCGGCGAGCTCGGTGAGCGTCTGCTGCTTCGTGACCTCGCGGCCGCCCGAGCGCAGGCACACGTAGTCGTCGCGCGCCTCGACCACGTCCAGGGCGTCCACCGGGATCACGTGGACCCGCCCGCCCTCGCGCGCGAGCAACCGGGCCGGCCAGGCGCCTGCCGGCCGGGCGGCGGCGGCCACCGCGTCCAACCCCGCCTCGCGCGGCCGGCCGATGCGCTGGCGGGCCCGGCCGAGGGCTTCCCCGAGGCGCTCGCGCGAGAACGGCTTCATGAGGTAGTCCACGGCGTGGACATCGAACGCGCGCAGCGCGAACTCGTCGTACGCGGTCACGAACACCACCGCCACCTCGCGCCCGAGCAGCTCGAGGACCTCGAAGCCGGAAAGGCCGGGCATCTGGATGTCGAGCAGGAGGAGGGCGGGGGCCGTCTCCTCGACCGCCTGGACGGCCTCGAAGCCGTTCGCGCACTCGGCGACGACCTCGACGTCGGGGAACGCCGCCAGGTACTCCCGCAGCAACGCCCGCGCCGGCGCCTCGTCGTCCACGATCGCGACGCGCAGTGTCCCGGGATGCGTCTCGACTGCCATCGGCCTGTCGAAAGGATAAACCTACGGCGCCGGCGCCGGGGGGGCCGGCAGCGCGAGCTCGACGCGAAACGCGCCGTCCGCCAGCCTGGCGTCGAGCCCGGCGTCGTCGCCGTACAACCCCGCCAGTCGCCGGCGCACGTTGGCCAGGCCGAGGCCGGAGCCGCCGGGGGCGGGCCCGGCGCCCGCCGGGTTCTCCACCGTCAGGCGCAGGCGGCCGCCGGAGCAACGTGCGGCGATCCGCACCGTCCCGCCCTGCACGAGCTGCGCGATCCCGTGGCGGACCGCGTTCTCCACCAGCGGCTGCAGCACCAGCGGGGGGACGGCGCACGTCTCGGCCGCGGTCTCCACGTCGCGCTCGACGCGGAGCCTGGGGCCGAACCTGACCCGCTCGATGGCGAGGTACCTCTCGGCGAGCCTCAGCTCCTCGGACAAGGGGATCGTGGCGACCGCGCCGAGCCGCAGGCTCTCGCGCAGGAACTCCGCCAGGTCCAAGCACATCGTCCGCGCCAGGTCCGGCTCGGTGACGGTCAGCGAGCTGATGGCGTTCAAGGTGTTGAACAGGAAGTGGGGGTCGATCTGGGCGCGCAGCGCGCGCAGCTCCGCCTCGCGGGCCGCGACCTCGAGCATGAGGGCGTTCCTCTCGGCGTGCTGCGCCTCCTCGAAACCGATCAGCAGGTAGTGGAGCGCCGCGGCGAGGACGTAGAGCACGACGCCCACGGCGAGCAGCACGACCACGAGACGGGGGAAACGCTCGCCGACGCCCGCGAACGCCGGGAACTGCTCGAGGAAGACCACCCAGGTGTCGGCGAGGAAGAGCCAGAGCATGGCCGAAAGCCCGGCGGCGGCCAGCTGCGTCACGACGACCTTGGCGAACGTCGCCGTGCGCAACGGGGCGCTCCGGCACGGGTACCACGCGGCCAGGCACATGAAGGCGTACACGACCGCGAGCGGCACGGCGACCACGGTCGCCTGCAGCCAGGTCAGGCCGCCGATCGCCAGCAGCCCGGCCAGCAGCCCCGCCAGCGGGACCCACCCCGCCAGGTACGGGCCGAGGCGGCCGCGGAAGGCCAGGATCGGGTGCATGGTCTAGTTCTTGATCTCGACCCCGCCCATGATGGCGGTGCCGGTCACGACGAGGACCTTGGAGCCGTCCCCCCCCACTCGCGCCGTCTTGTCGTCGAACCCGCCCAGGATCGGCGTCCCGTGCACCGCGACCGTCCAGTCCTGCGGCACCTTGATCTCGACCCCGCCCCACATCGCGAACGCGTCGATGACCGCCTGGCCGCTGCGGATCGAGGCCTGGCGCAGGTCGAGCTCGCAGCCGCCCAGGATCGCCGTGAGCGAGCCGCCGCGGAAGTCCTGCGACACGCTGCCGCGGCGGGACGCGCCGAGCAGCGCGAAGCAGTCCACGGTCCCGCTGGCGTCGTCCGCCGGCGTCGCGGCGCCCTCGCCCGGCGCCGCGCCGGCGGCGGCTCCCGGGGTGGCGCTCTCGCCGCCGTCCATCGGGGCGAAGCGACCCCGCCGGCCGCGCCGGCCGCCGCCCGGGCCGCCGACCGCCCGGACCACCATCGAGATGCCGAGGATGACGAGCAGGATCGGCCAGTAGTCCCACACGTCCTCGTGAATCACGTCGAGATTGAAGAGCAGGACCCAGGTGCCGACCACGATCAGGACCACGCCGAACCCGCGGCCGTGGCACGCGCGCGGCTGCAGCACCCGCCCGAGGCCCACCGCGATCAGCACGACCGGCCAGTACGCCCAGAGCGAGCCGGCGTCCACGAACCCGAGCTTGTCGAGGGTGAACAGGATCCCCAACCCGATGATCAGGACCCCGAGGATCAGCCTCGGGGCGTTATGGCGCATTCGTTCGTCTCCCATCGTTTGCCTCCCCGACCGGCACGGTGCAGCGCGTGCCACTCTCGTCTCACCATACGCCCGGCCGGGGCGCGGGTTTGCGCTTTTCCGGCCAACGGGGGGGCCCCACCGGCGAACGGCGGTGAGCCGGCTCACCGTGGCGAGGAAGAGGCCCCCGGCCCCGGTTGTTGTGGCCGTCATGACGCCGGCCGGCTCGGCGTGGAGGTGAGAGCGTGAGGAAGAGCATCGTCGGCTTGGTTGCGGTCGCCGCCTTCATCGTCGGCATCGCGCTCCTGGAAGGGGTCGGCCAGGGCGCGACGAGGCCCCAGAGCACCTGTCCGGTCACCGGGCAGGCGATCGACCCCAGGACCAGCCCGCACGTGGATTGGCAGGGGCAGCGCATCTACTTCGCCAGCGCCGCGGCTGCCGACCAGTTCCGCCGCGATCCGGAGGTCGTGTTCGCCAAGCTCGAGGCCGATCACGTCCGGCTCGAGAACATCGAGACCAACTGCCCGGTGAGCGGCGAAGCGCTCGCCGGCGCCGGCGCCGCCGGCCCGGTGATCAGCTACAAGGGGCGCACGATCAGGTTCTGCTGCCCCGACTGTCCGCCCAAGTTCGAGGTGAACCCCGCCAGGTACCTCGACAAGCTCCCGGGCGAGCAGGTGGCCTCGAGGTAGCAGACCCCCGGGGCCGCGGATGCGCCCGCGCGGGTATCCCGGCCACGAACGCGGAAAGGAGAGGCGACGGTGAAGCCCAGAATGGACTACCAATCGGCGAGCCCCAAGGCGGTGCAGGCGATGCTCGGCCTGGAGCGGCACCTGCACGGCTGCAGCCTCGAGGCGAACCTCGTCCACCTCGTCAAGCTGCGGGTCTCGCAGATGAACGGTTGCGCCTACTGCATCGACATGCACTGGAAGGACCTCCGCGCCGCCGGCGAGGGCGAGCAGCGGCTCTACGGGCTGGACGCGTGGCGGGAGGCGCCGTACTACTCCGCGCGGGAGCGCGCCGCGCTCGCCTGGGCGGAAGGGCTCACCCGCGTCACCGACGGCCATGTCCCCGACGCCCTCTTCGCGGAGGCCCGCAAGGAGTTCAACGAGACCGAGCTCGCCGACCTGGCGCTCGCGGTGGTGACGATCAACGCGTGGAACCGGCTCGCCATCGCGTTCCGCTCGCCCGCCGGCACCTACCAGCCGGCGGCCGCGACGGCGCGCAGCGCCTGAGCGGCGCTGCGCCGCCACTGGGCCGCCCCTTCTATGTTGCGGCCCGGTGTCAAGGGCACGGGTCGCGGTTGGGGTGGGGGGTCAAGAGGTTTGGGATGAGGAGGATTTTGGGCAGTGGCGGCTGGCCGCGTGGTTCGG
>SCRJ01000072.1 GCA_004298115.1 Acidobacteriota bacterium | reverse complement strand
GCTCTTCCGATCTCCGGCCGGCCGCGGGCGGCCGGCGTCCCGGGTCTACGTGAACGTCCTCTCGGTCAGGTTGAGGAACTCGAGCAGGAAGTCCTCCATGAGCCCGCGCTGGCGCCGCAACGCCCCGAGGAACGCGTTATACGCGACGACGGCGGGGATCGCCGCGGCGAGGCCGGCCGCGGTGTTGACGAGGGATTCGGCGATTCCCGGCGCCACCGTGACGATCGAGGTCGAGCCCGAGGCCGCGATGGCGTGGAACGTCGTCATGATCCCCCACACCGTTCCGAACAGCCCGATGAACGGCGTCGCCGACGCGGTCGTCGCCAGGAAGGGGAGGTAGCGCAGGAGCTTCGCCCCCTCGATGCCGATCGCGCGCTGCAGCGCCCGCTCCACCGCGGCCAGGCTCTTGATCTGTCCGGACGTCTGGCCCGCGCGCTCCATCACGCGCACCTGGGCCTCGAGTTCCAGGTACCCGGCGCGGAACATCCCCGCGAGCGGGGCGCCGGGACTCCTGGTCGCCGCGACCTGGACGTCGGCAAGACGGGTGGCGCGGCGGAATTCCGCCAGGAACGAGCGGTTCTCGGCGTCGGCGCGGCGCAACTGGCCGAGCTTGAGGAACATCAACGTCCAGGAAAAGAGGGAGAAGACGGCCAGGACCGCGAGGACCGACTTGGCCACCGGGCCGGTAGCGGCGAACGCCTGCAGGATCTCGCTCACGTGGGGATTCTACGCGGGTGGCGCTGCCCCGCCAACCGGCCGCCGGCGGACGACGATCGTGCCCGCAAGGAGGTCGTGCAAGCTCTTCCGGTCCTTGCGGATGGGCACGAGGAGGAAGCCGAGCCCGAGGGTGAGCGCCGTGACGACGCACGCCGCCAGGCGGAGGAACGCCCGGCCGTAGCCGATCGGCAGCCCCCCGCGCCAGTCGAGAAGGCGGAGCCCGCAGAGCATCATGCCCGGCGTGCCGCCGCGGCGCGCCCAGCCGTGGACGAGGAAGTAGAACGCGTACACGAGCCACAGCGCGACGCATGCCCCGGTCAGGACGGACTCGGCCTGAAGGCCGAGAGGCAGGGTGTCCGCGGGGAGGAGGTAGCGCCCCACGAACAGCGCGGCCAGCAGCGGCGCGAACGGCACGACGGAGCCGAGGGCGAGCAGGACGGCGTCGGCCCCGACCGCCAGCATCCGGCGGCCGAACCCGGCCGGCACGGCATCGAGCAGGTCGGCGGACGCGCGCTCCCCGCCCGCAGCGGCGCCGGTGCCGCTCCTCGGCCGAGGGGCGTCGGCGGCCTCGACGCTGCCGCGGAGGGAGCCGAAGCGGACGGCGTCTCCGGCGCCCACGACGCAGGGCGCCAGCACGCGACGGCCGTTGAGGTAGGTGCCGTTGGAGGAACCGAGGTCCTCCAGCACCAGTTCGCCATCGCGAACGACGAACGCCGCGTGCAACCGGGAGACCGTGTCCTCCCGCAGGCGGACATCGCACGAGCGACTGCGGCCGATGACGAGCTTGTCGCTGTCGAGGGCGAACGTCGCCTCGCCGAGCCGGAGGCGGAGGCGGGCGGGCTCAGAAGGGCGAGATTCCACCACGCTCGTTGTGGATGAGCCAGAGCCCGGAGTAGGCGCGCAGCAACCGGAAGCGGCACCGGTAGAGCTGTTCGAGGTTGTTGGTGTCGCCGCGGTAGAGGGCGTCGTCCACGATCCACGCGAAGCGACGATCGATCTCGGATGCCCGCTGCAGCGACTGGGATGCGCGCTCGAGAGTCTCGGCGAGGTGATCCGAGCCCCTGCGGAAAAGGCGATCCACCTCGCGCGCCTCCTCGTCCATGCGGATGCGCAGCGCCGCGGCCTGTACGAGCAGGCGGGCCCGCTCGTACGCGATCGAGGCGGAGGGCGGCTGGCCGTCGAGGAGCCTGCGGCACGCCTCGACCTCGCAGGCTTCGAGCCTGAGCGACGCGAGCTCCTTCGCCGTGACGGCCTCTGCGGCCGGCCGGTCGTCCCCCACGAGCTCGAGCGCGAACAGAATCTTGCTGACGTACTCCTGCAACAGACCGTCCGCCTGAAACGGAGAGGCCGGGACCTCGCCCGGAGGCGCGACAGGATCCGGGCTCGCGGCCGAGGGCGGTACGGTCGCGGGGTCGAGCGGGGCCGGGAAGATCCCGCTGAACTGAGTGACGTCGAACTGCTCGAGAATCCGGTTGAGCGCCATCCTCAGCTTGAGAGCGTCGTCGCGGCGCAGGTTCTCGGTATCCTTCCCCTGGTCGAAGCGTTTCTGCGCCGACGCGAAGGTCTCCAGCATCTCGCGCAGGTCCGGCGTGGCGATCTCGGGGTGGCCGGAGAGCTGCTTCTCGAGCTCCCGCACCTTGTTGGTGTCGGCGAGGAGCGCGGTCTCCTCGTCCTCCCAGAGCTCGCGGAAGCGGTTCTTGATCGCGACCGTCGTCTCGAGCAGGACGGGCAGGATCTGCGGGTGCAGCATCGTCTCGCCGACGCGGCGCTTGAGCGTCCGGAAACGGTCGAGCGCCCCGCCCGCGGCGAGCTCGGTGAAGCTGCGGCAGGCCAGGACCTCGGTCTTCAGGTCCGCGAGGGCCTGGGTCAACACCTCGATCTCCTGCTTGGACACCACGCTCGGCGGCAGCAGCAGGAGGAGCGGCTGGAGGAGCCTCTGGATCTCGTGACGCTCGCGCACGAGGCTGCCGTGGTCCCCGCGCGGGATCTCGGCGAGGCGGGTGAACAGGATATCGAGCTTGTCGAGCGTGTCCTCGCCGCCGTGGCTCCCGTCGAGGTAGAACTTGATGATCGCGAGGAGGACCTTCTCGTCCTGGTTGCGCAGCCGGTCGAAGAACCGGCGCAGGAGGGAAGGCTGGATCTGTTCGTCGACCTCGAGAAGCTTGCGGGACTGCGCGTCGAGCGTGCCCGCGAGATGCGTCATCGTCCTGTCCGTCCGGCCCGGCTCGGGGTGTCCGAGCTCCGACCCGAGCTGGCGGAACTCGTTGAACAGAGACGGGAAATCGATCTCGATCGGGCACCGGGTGGTGAAGAGGTGCTTGAACAGACCCTGCAAGTACTGGTAGAACGTCCACTGCGACCGACAGCGGTCAGTCAACCGGACGTAGCGCTGATTCAGCTCGTGCAGGCCGAAATCGCTCATCAAGAGGCTTCCGCCGACGAGTCTACACCAAGGACGGTGGCGAAGGGAAAGGGGAGGTGGCAGGTGCTGGGTGAGACGGTGATCACGCGCGCCGAGCTCGAACGGGCGGTGGAGGCCCTCGCCCGCACGATCGAGGCCGATCTGGAGGGACGGGACCCGGTCTTCATCTGCGTTCTCAAGGGGGCGGTGTACTTCTTCACGGCCCTCACCCAGCGGATCCGGCATCCGATGGTCGTCGACTTCATCCAGGCGTCGTCGTACGGCGCGACGACCGAGTCCTCCGGCACCGTCACCCTGATCAAGGACGTGACGGTGGACATCGCCGGGAAGGACGTGTACGTCGTCGAGGACATCGTCGATACCGGGCTGACCCTCGCCGACGTGGTCGCGCTCCTGCGCGCGCGCCACCCGCGCTCCGTGCAGGTCGTCGCGCTGTTGTCCAAGCCGTCGCGCCGCAAGGTTGCTGTCGCGGTCGACTTCACCGGCATCGAGATCGAGGACCGGTTCGTCGTCGGCTTCGGCCTTGACTTTGCCGAGCGCTTCCGTAACCTTCCGGAGATTCGGGAGTTCGTTTCGGACGGGGAGGCGACACCATGAGGGACCCGGCGGAGGTCGTGCAAACGGACGCTGCGCCCAAGGCGATCGGCCCGTACAGCCAGGCGCTCGCGGTCGGGGGCTGGGTGTTCCTGTCGGGTCAGATCCCGCTCGACCCGGTCAGCGGCGAGTTGGTGGGCGGCGGCTTCGCCCCGCAGGCGACGCGGGCGCTCGCCAACCTGGACGCGGTTCTGCGCGCGGCCGGGTGCGAGCGGAGCGCGGTGGCGAAGGTCACGGTCTACCTGACCGACCTGGCCCGTTTCGGCGAGTTCAACGAGATCTACGCGCAGTTCTTCGGCTCCCACAGGCCGGCGCGCGCGGTGATCGGTGTGGCCGCGCTGCCGCGCGGCGCGCAGGTCGAGGTCGAAGCCGTGGCGGCACGCTAGTGGAGTGGCTGCATCAGGCTCGCGTGCTGGTCCGGGGCGCCGGGGAACTGGGCAGCGGGGTGGCGGCGCACCTGGCGCGGCAGGGGTTCGGCCGTGTGCTCATGGTCGAGCGGGCGTTCCCGAAGGCCGTCCGGCGCAACGTATGTTTCTCCGAGGCCGTGTTCAACCACGCGAAGACCGTGGACGGCGTCACGGCGCGCTTCGTGATGCTGCTGTCGGAAGTCGATCTCGTGCACGAACTCGGGGACCTCGCGATCACGACCCAGCCGCTCCCGGAAGTCCTCGCCGCCTGGCCGCCCGACATCCTGGTCGATGCGGCGATGCAGCGGGCGAACTGGGGGCTTTCGCGGGAGCTGGCGTCTCTGGTGATCGCGCTCGGACCGGGCTACCAGGCGGGCAAGGACTGCCACGCCGTGGTCGAGACGGTGCGGGGGCCGCAGCTCGGCCGTGTGCTTTCGGACGGCCAGTCACTCGTGCCGGAGCCGCCGGCGGAGATCATGGGCTTCACCCAGGAGCGGGTCATCAAGGCGCAGCGGCCGGGGATCTTCCGGACCAACCACGACATCGGCAACCGCATCGAGCGGGGCGAGAAGATCGGGGTGGTCGTCCTGATCCTGACCCGCGAGGACCTCTACCGCGGCGTGCCGGTCGACTCGGAGTATCCGGTCGTCGCCCGCATCTCCGGCGTCGTCCGCGGGTTGCTGCGCGACGGCGTGCCGGTGGAGGCGGGGGACAAGATCGGGGACGTCGACCCGCGCGGCATCACCGACGACCTCGAGCATATTTCCGACAAGGCCCAACGGGTCGCCGAAGGGGTCCTCGAGGCGATCGTCCTCGACAAGGACCGCGTGCAGCCGCGCGAAGCGGCGCGGGCATGACGCGGGTGGTTCCCACCCGCGGCATCGTGCTGGCTCTCGGCGGCGGGGGCGTGCGGGGCGTCGCGCACCTGGGCGTGCTCGCCGAGTTCGAACGCGCCGGCGTGGAGGTCATCGGGATCGCCGGCACGAGTTCGGGCGCCCTGATGGGCGCGCTCTGGCTTCTCAGCGGCGCGGAGCCGGCGCTGCGGGCCGTCGGGACGTTCGCGGCCGCGATGTCCGACGGCGACGCGCCGGACCTCGAAGGCAGCGCGGATCGCGGGCGCGGCACCCACCTCTGGGCACGGGTGCGGCACGCCGCGACGCTGCTGAAGGCGATGGCATGGGGGCCGCCGGTGACGGCCAAGGAGCTCGTCGCCAGGGTCGCGGCCCTCCTGCCCGACACCTCGATCGAGGCGCTGCCGCGGCCGTTCGCGGTCGTGGCGACCGACTCCGCCACCGGCGCCGAGGTGCGGCTGACGCGCGGCCCGCTGCGGCTGGCCGTCGCCGCCAGCTCGGCGATGCCTGGCCTGGCGGAGCCCGTCCTCTGGGACGGCCGCCCGCTGCAGGACGGCGGCGCGGTTGCCGAGATCCCCGTGGGGGCGGCCCGCGAGCTGGGCGGCCCCGTCGTCGCGGTCGAGGTGAGCGAGGCGCTCACGCCGCTGGACCGCGGCGCGGGCCAGGTCCCAAAGGTGCTGTTCCGGGTGGCGGCGATGGGATGGCAGGAGCTGCGACGGCGGATCCTGGCCGAGGCCGACGCGGTCATCGCCCCTGCCGTCAACCACCTGCACTGGGCGGACTACGGCGCGATCGACGCGGCCGTCGCGGCGGGCCGTGCGGCGGCCCGCGAGTTCATGGCCGGCGCCGGGTGGCGAGTCGGCCGCTGACGGGCGCCGGCGCCGGCTCGGCGAGGGGCCGTCAGCCTCGGACGCAGCGGGGGATGGGAGCGTCTCGTCGCGTCAGCGGGGCGCCTCGTTGCCGGCGACCGCAAACGAGGGCATGACGCCGCCGAGGACGCGGACGGTGTCCCGGGCGATGACGCGCTCCTCGTTGGTCGGGATGACCGCCACCGCCACGCGCGCGCCGGGGCGGGACACGAGGACCTCCTCGCCGTGCGTGGCGTCGCGGTTGGCGTCCTCGGCGAGTTCGATTCCGAGGAACTCCATCCCGGTCAGGGCGGCGCCGCGGACGAGGGGCGAGTTCTCGCCGATGCCGCCGGTGAAGGTCACCGCGTCCAGACCTCCCATGGCCGCCGCGTACGCGCCCACGTACTTCCTGATCCGGTAGCAGAAGATGTCGAGCGCCAGGCGGGCGCGCTGGTTCCCGGTGGCGCACGCCGCTTCGATCTCGCGCATGTCGGAGGAAACGCCGGAGATGCCGTACAAGCCGGAGTGCTTGTTGAGCATGGCGTTGAGCTGCGCGAGCGTGACCTCCTCCATGGCCAGGACCCACGGCACGATGGCCGCGTCGAGATCGCCGCAACGGGTTCCCATGAGCAACCCCTCGAGCGGCGTGAACCCCATCGACGTGTCGGCCGAGTGGCCGCGATCGACGGCGGCCATCGAGCAGCCGTTCCCGAGGTGACAGGTGACGATCTTGAGCTCCTCGATCGGGCGCCCGAGCAGGTTCGCAGTCCGGATCGACACGTAGCGGTGCGAGGTGCCGTGGAATCCGTAACGGCGGATGGCGTGACGGGTGTAGAGCTCGTACGGGAGGCCGTAGACGAAGGCTTTCGGCGGCATCGACTGGTGGAACGCGGTGTCGAAGACCGCGATGTGCGGGACTCCCGGCAGCAGGCTGCGGGCCGCCGTCAGGCCGCGGAGGTTGTGAGGGTTGTGGAGGGGCGCCAGGACGACGCACTCCTCGATCATCGCCTCGACCTCGGGGTTGACCAGCACCGAAGACGCGAACTTCTCGCCGCCGTGAACCATGCGGTGGCCGACCGCCTCGATCTCGGAAACGGTGGCGAGGACGCCGTGGTCGGGGTTCACCAGCACCTTGAGGACGCGCTCGACGGCGGCGCGGTGCTCGAGGATCTCGGCGATCTCGCGGTACGGTTTGCACCCGGGAACGTCGAGCGTCAGACGCGAGTCCGAGAGCCCGATCTTCTCCACGGCGCCGCGGGCGAGCGTGATGTCGGCGTTGGCCTCGATCATCGCGAGCGAGGTTTCGATGACCTGGAACTTCACCGAGGACGAACCGCAGTTGAGGACGAGGACTTTCATGCGTCAGCTCCCAGCGTCGTGCAGCGTGATCGGGACCGGGCCCGTCTCAGGAAAGCTTCGGGGAGTCGTCGGGGAGGCGGTCGAGCCGGCTGCGCTCGCTGTCGTAGGTGAAGAACCCCTTGCCGACCCGTGCGCCGGTGTGCCCGGCCCGCACGAGCTTCCTGATGATCGGGCATGGCCGGAACTTCGTTTCGCCGGTTTCACGGAAGAGATGCTCGAGCCAGTTGAGGATGCGGTGCAGCCCGATCCGGTCGGCCCATTCCAGGGGGCCGTACCTGAAGTCGTAGCCGAGCTTGATCGCGAGGTCGACGTCGCCGGCGCTGGCCACGCCCTCCATGACGACGTGGGCGGCCTCGTTGATGAGAGGCATGATGACCCGCGTCGTGACGAACCCGGGCGACTCGAACTCCTGGATCGGGACCTTGCCCAGGATGCGGACGAAGCGGCGGGCGGTCTCGAAGGCGTCGTCGCACGTCACCTGGCCTTTGACGACCTCGACGACCCTGGTGGTCGTGACAGGGTAGAGGAAATGCATCCCGAGGACGCGCTCCGGGTGCTGCAGGCCCTGGGCGAGCTCGCTGATCGAAAGGGTGGAGGTGTTGATGATGATCGGGATCTCGGGCTCGAGGACGGCGTCGAGTTCCACGAGGAGCTGCTTCTTGGCCTCGAAGTCCTCGTTGATCGTCTCGATCAACAGGTCGCAGCCGGCCGTCTTCGACAGCTCGGTCGTGAACTCGACCCGGGCCAGGATCGCCTTCTTTTCGGACTGCGTCAGGCCCCACCGCTCGATCTCACGGTCGAGGTCGCCGGCGAGGAGTTCCGCCACCTTGTCCGTGCGCTCCCGGGTGAGGTCGCGGACGACGACGCCGAGACCGGCCTGGGACACGCGGGTGGCGATCGAGCGCCCCATCATCCCGCCCCCGACGACCGCGATGCGATGCAGCTCACGTTCGCTCATATTGTGAAATCTAGCGCAAGCGCCGGCGCCTGTCAACGTCGTGGTAGGATCTACCGGATGAGGAAACGCTCGATCCTCGCTGCCATCGGAGGCGTCCTGGTCGCGGCGGCCGCGACGGCCCAGGCGCCGCGCCCTGAGTTCCCCGCCGTCCTGCTCACCGACCTCGCCGGCCAGGCCGTCCCGCTCAAGGACCTCCTCGGCACCGCGACGGTCCTCAACTTCTGGGCGACCTGGTGCGGGCCGTGCCGGATGGAGATGCCCGAACTGCAAAAGCTCTCCAACGAGTTCGGTGGCAAGGGGTTCGTCGTCCTGGCGGTGAACGTCGACCTGCCCCCGCGGTTGGAGGAAGAGGGGGTCGCCGGGCAGCTTGCGGCGATCAAGCCGCGGGTGGAGCTCTTCCTGAAACAGTCCGGCATTACGCTGCCGGTTTTCCTGGTCGACGGGAAGACGCAGATGGCCCTGGGGATCAACCAGATTCCATTTTCGGTACTGCTCGATCGCGAGGGGAAGGTGGTGCGGGTCTATCCGGGCTACTCGGCGGAGTCGGTGCAGGATATGCGCCGCCAGTTGCTCGGGCTGTTGGCCGAGCGTTCGGGAAAGGGAGGTAAATGAGATGCGCCGATTGCTCGTTGTGCTCTGCCTGGCACTCGCCACGCCGCAGGCGTTCGCACAGGGAACGCCGAACACGGTCGAACTGACCCCCACTGTCGGGTACTGGTTCGGCGACACGATCTCACGCGGCACGATCGACACGGTCCCGTTCGACGTCACCGTCGACGACGCGCCGTCGTACGGCCTCCGGATCGGGTACCGGTTCACACCGAACTGGGCGTTCGAAGGGTTCCTCGCGCGCGGCCGCGCCGACCTCGTCACGGGCAACCGCGAGCTCTTCGGCGGCCAGAGCCGGATCGGACGGATGGACATGACGACCGCCGAGGCCAACATGGAAGTCAGCTTCGGTCACAGCCGCCTGGTCCCGTTTCTTGCCGGAGGCATCGGGGCGATGCGGCTCGAACCGACGCTCGACGCCAGCACCGGAGGCACCCTGTCGTCCGACACCCGCTTCGTCGGCGATTTCGGCGGCGGTCTGAAGCTCTTCTTCACCCCTCAGGTCGCCCTCCGGTTCGACTGGAGAGGCCATAGCGTCAACATCGACAACCGCCACGACTGCGGCTGGTGGGACGACTGCTCGAACGACCGCAACTGGCTGACGTTCACCGAGGTCGGGCTCGGCCTCACGTTCGTCCTCTGACGCGCGCATGCGAGCCTGCCGCCTGATGCGGGCGGCGCCGGCCGGCGCCCTCGCGCTGGTCATCTGTCTGACCGGGGTTGCCGCGGGAGAACAGCCGCCCGAGAAGGGGATGTTCCGGGCCTCGGCGGATGTCTCGTCGATCCTGGTGCCGGTCACGGTCAAGGACCGCCGCGGCCGTCTCGTCGCGACGCTCGGGAAGGAGAGCTTCCACATCTTCGTGGACGGCATCGAGTTCCCGATCAAGTCGTTCTGGCGTGAGGGCGGGCTGCCGATTTCCTACGCCTTCGTCGTCGACACGTCGGGGTCGATGAACGGCCGGCGGCTCGCCAAGACGCGGGACGCGATCATGGAGTTCATGCGGGGACTGCGGGCCGACGACGAGGTGTGCCTGATCACGTTCGGGGGCGGCGAGGTCAAGCGCCGGCTCGCCTTCGGCACCGACCCCGGGGTGTTGCCGCGGGTGCTCGAGTCGCTCAAGGGGTACGGCACGACGGCTCTCTACGACATGTTGACGGCCACGCCGCAGGTGATGGAGGGCGCGCACAACATCCGTCGCGTGATCCTCCTGTTCACCGACGGGGTGGACACCGGTTCGACGATGTCGCCAGGGGACGCCGTGAAGATCCTCGAAGGGCTGACGGACCCCCTCTACGCGTTGGGGATCGAACCGCCGCCGGCCGAGGAGGGTCCGCCCGACAGCTACGAGGAGGCCCTTGCCCGCTTCGCGGCCGCCTCGGGCGGCCGCTACCTGCGGGTCGACACCGCGGCGAAGCTCCCCGAGTTCGCCCGCGCGCTGCGGCAGGAGTTGACGATGCGCTACATCATCACGTTCGACCCTTCGGGGGTGGGGATGGTGAAGTGGCGCAAGCTCGACGTCGAGGTGGACGGCGGTTACACGGTGCTGGCACGCCAGGGGTACCGCGGGACGCTGCCGTGAACGCGAGCGGTCGCTCTTGACAGGCCGCGGCAAAGCTGTGCTATAACTGTCACGTTGCTGCGAGCGTGATTCAATAACATGTCCGAGATCGGGAGCAAAGGGAGGAAGCTCATGAGAAAGTCGCTGTTGGGGGTTCTCGCGGTTGGGTTGGTCGGCGCGCTGGGCGCCACGGGGTGTGCCACGAAGACGTACGTCCAGGAGCAGGTGGCGACCGCCACCAAGGCTTCCGACGCCAAGATCGGCGAGGTGCAGAAGCAGGTCGAAGCGACCCAGATGGACGTGACGAACCTGAAGAAGTCCGATGCGATGCAGAACGACCAGCTGGCGAAGCTGTCCGAAACCACGAAGGAAGCTCTGGATCGCGCCAACGAGGCCAACAAGCTCGCGAACCACTCGTTCCTCTTCGAGGTGACGCTCACCGACGACGCCGTGCACTTCGGCTTCAACAAGAGCGAGCTCTCCGCCGAAGCCAAGGCCGCCCTCGACGCGTTTGCCCAGAAGGTCAAGGACGAGAACAAGAACGTCTATATCGAGATCCAGGGCAACACCGACAGCATCGGCTCCGACAAGGCCAACCTCGTCCTCGGCCAGGCGCGCGCCGAGACCGTGCTCCGGTACCTCAACATGCAGCACGGCTTCCCGCTGTCGCGCATGAACGCCGTCTCGTACGGGAAGTTCAAGCCGATCGCCGACAACAAGACCGCCGAGGGGCGCGCCAAGAACCGCCGCGTGACCCTGGTCGTCCTCTACTGAGCCGATTCTCGTTTCAGCTCGATCCGCGCCCCGGGGCCACCTCGGGGCGCGTTTCTTTTCGTGCGGTTGGGGGCGTCTTGGCAGTAGGACCGGCCCCTCGATGGCCGCGGTTGCGCCCTGGCGCTATGATGGTCGGGTACGGTTCGGAGGTGCGACGTGAAGAGAACGACGATGCTCCTGGCGACACTCGTCCTGGCGGTCGGGGCCCAAGCCGCCACGGTCGTGCTGACCGGCGGTAAGCGGCTGGAGGTCAGCGGCTATTCGGTGAGCGGCAGCTACGTGACCGTGCGCTACGCCGACGGCCGCCAGGAGTGGTACCCACTCGCGGCCGTCGACCTGTCGGCGACCCAGGCGGCCAGCGGCCAGACGCCCGCCGCACCCGCGGCAGCGGTGGACTCGGGGCCGCACAGCCCGTTCTTCGGGGCACGGGCGTCGACGAAGCCGGGCGGCCTGGTCGTCACCGATGCCGACGTGAAGCACGTCGACACCGAGGCCGCGGGCGACGAGGCCGCGAAGAAGGACGAAGAGCCGGCCCCCGGCGGGCAGGTAGTCCTGGTCGGGTACGAGAAGAAGCCGGCCGGCAAGGGCCAGTGGACGATCACCGCGACGGTGGCGAACCAGGGCCAGAACCCGGTGCAGAACGTCAGCGCCATGGTGCGCGTCCTCGACGCCAAGGGCAAGCCGATGACGATCGGCACCAGTTCGGCGCTGGCCAAGCTCGACCCGGGCAAGCAGGGCACGATCACGGCCCGCGTCGCCCTGGACACCGAGCCGCCGCAGGTGGCCGTGGATCTGTCGTGGCAGGAGATCCGGCCGGTCCCGACGCCTGCGGCCAAGCCGGCGGCCGCGAGCCAGCCGAGGGCGCCCGGCCAGGCCGCGCTCGCCGTCACGCCCGGCGAGGCGCCGCAGGCGGTTTCACCGAACTCGCTGCCGTCGAACACGATGGCGATGGTGTCCCCGACGGCGATGGGGAGCGCGCCGCAGGTGCCGCCGCAGCCGAAGTGAGGGAACCCGAGGCCGCGGGCGCGCGCTACACGGTGCCGCGCCGGGCGTCGAAGAACATGTAGACGGCGAGGGCGACGTACATCACGAGGGCGAGGATCTCGGCGCCCGCGCCGGTGCCGTGGCCGAACAGGCCGAAGCCGACCCGCACCCCCGTCCAGAAGTTCGCGATCTTCAAGACGGCGGCGACGACGCCCATGAGCGCGCCGCCGGCGATGAACCCGGAGGCGATCAGGGTGCCCCTCGTGCCCCGGGCGTGCGCCAGCTTCTCGTCGCCCTTGGCCGATCTCTGGACGAGGTGCGCGATCAGCCCGCCCACGACGAGCGGCACGTTGAGTTCGAGCGGGATGTACATCCCGAGGGCGAACGCCAGCGACGGCACGCCGATCATCTGCATCGTCATCGCGATGAAGGCGCCCACGCCGTACAGCAGCCACGGCACCGGCTCGTTCGACATCAGGGTCTTGATGACCGCGGCCATGGCGTTGGCCTGCGGGGCCGCGAACACGCCTTCCGCAGGATGCGCCGCGGAGGGAACGAAGCCGTATGCCTGGTTGAGGAGCAGGATGACGGCGCCGACCGTGGCCGCCGCGACGATGGTGCCGAGGAACTTGGAGCGCTCCTGCACGGCCGGCGTGGCGCCCAGCCAGTAGCCGATCTTGAGGTCGGTGATGAGGCCTCCGGCCATCGACAGCGCGGTGCAGACGACGCCGCCGATGAGCAGCGCCGCGAGCATCCCGGCCTTGCCGGACAACCCGGCCTCGACCAGGAAGACGGAGGTGAGGATCAGGGTCATCAGGGTCATGCCGGACACCGGGTTGGTGCCGACGGTCGCGATCGCCCGCGCCGCGACCGTGGTGAACAGGAACGAGATGACGATGACGACCGCGAGGGCGATGAGCGAGAGCTTCGTCGCCCCCGGTTGCGATGCAAGAACGCCGAAACGGAAGAACAACCACGCGGCGAGCGCCGTGACGAGGATGCCGCCCATCACCAGCCCCATGCGGAGATCGCGGTCGGTGCGAACCACCGCGGCGGGAGTCGCGCTCCGGCTTCGGCGCCGGAACAGCTCCGTGAACCCCATCGCGAACGCCTTGGCGATGACGCGCCACGAGCGCAGAATCCCCATGATGCCGGCCGCGGCGATCCCACCGATGCCGATGTGGCGGACGTAGTTGCGGAAGATCTCCTCGGCGGACATTCCTCCGATCAGGGTGCCGTCGGCGACAGGTGGGACGGCGACGCTCAGGTGAGCACCGAAGTGTCCGACCAGCGGCACCAGGAGGAACCACGAGAGGAACGAGCCGGCGCAGATGATCGCCGAGTACTTCATGCCGATGATGTACCCGAGGCCGAGGATCGACGACAGCACGTCGACCCGGAAGACGATCTTGGCGCGATCGGCGAGGCCGGCCAGGAACGGCACCGACCGCGAGGTGAAGACCTCGGCCCACCCCTCGAGATGGATGATGACGAAGTCGAACGCGCCCCCGATCGCTGCGGCTACCGCGAGCACCTTCGCCTGGTTGCCGCCCGACTCGCCCGCGACCAGGACCTCCGTCGTCGCGGTCGCCTCCGGGAACGGGAACTCCCCGTGCATCTCGCTGACGAAGTAGCGCCTGAGAGGCACGAGAAACAGGATCCCGAGCGTGCCCCCGAGGAGCGCCACCAGGAAGAGCTTGAACAGGTTGACGTCGAGGCCGAGGATGAAGAGCGCCGGGAGGGTGAAGATCGAGCCGGCCACCACGAGGCCCGAGGCGGCGCCAATCGACTGTACGATGACGTTCTCGAGCAAGGTCGAGCGCCGCGGCAGCACGACGCCGATCCCGACGGCGATGATGGCGATGGGGATCGCGGCCTCGAACACCTGCCCGGCCTTGAGGCCGAGAAAGGCCGCGGCGGCCGAGAAGAGCGCCGACATCGCCAGGCCGAGCCACAGCGAGCGCGCGGTGAACTCCGGGATGTTCGCCTGAGCCGGGACGACCGGTTCGTAGCGCTCGCCCGGCTTGAGCTTCGAGTAGGCGTTCTCGGGAAGGGTGCGGCTGGCGGTTTCCATGGGTGTGGGCTCTCCCTCGCTGCGACGAGGGTGAGCTTACGGGCGACGGGAGTTGAAAATCAAGCCCGGGCGCGGCGGGCTTGTCGCGAACCCCGCCGACGTGGATACTGGGGGCGGAGGTGGGTTGCAGTGACGGCACCGAAGCGAATCCTGGTGGCCAAACCCGGTCTCGACGGGCACGATCGGGGAGCCAAGGTCGTGGCGCGGGCGCTGCGCGACGCCGGCTTCGAGGTCATCTACACCGGCCTGCGCCAGACCCCGGCGCAGATCGCGCAGGCGGCTGTGCAGGAGGACGTCGACGCGATCGGACTCTCGAGCCTCTCCGGGGCGCACCGCGAGCTCTTCCCCGCGGTCGTGCGCGCCCTGCGCGACGCCGGCGCCGGCGACGCCGTCGTCTTCGGGGGCGGCGTCATTCCCCAGGAGGACATCCCGGCGCTCCTCGCGGCCGGGGTCGAACGCCTGTTCCTGCCCGGCACCGATACCGGCGAGATCGTGCGCTTCCTCCGCGAACGGCTCGGCGTCGAAGGAGCTCAGGGCGCGAGCGCCGCGAGCAACGCCGCCGCGAGCCGGTCCCCGAGCCGGAGGTAGGCGGCGACGCCCTCGGGCGCCAGGCGGTCGTCGTGAACCCCGGCGCTCACCACCACCGTGGCGGCCAGGGCCCGCGCGAGTTTCTCGGCCAACGGGCGCGCGAGCGCCTCCTCGCGGTGCGGCGGGATGGCGACGACCGTGCTCGTGACGCGGACCCGGGCCGGTCCGTCCCTGGCCGGGTGCGGCTGGGCGAGGACGACGCACCCGACGTGTGGCCGTTCCCCGCCGGTGATCGTGACGACGAGATCGGCGCCGGCACGGCAGGCGACGGCCCGGAGGCGTCGGTTGCCCCGGCCGGCGGTTACGACGAGCGGCGCGACAGGTTGCTGGGCCACGGCGCGGAATGATACCGCGCCCCGACCGTTTCCCGGACAGGGCGGGCGCTCGCCCGCCCGCGAGGAGGACCCGGACATGCACGAACGCCACGGCTTCATCACCTTCAAGGGAACGCCACTGACGCTGCTCGGCTCCGCGCCGGAGATCGGAAAGCCGGCGCCCCAGTTCACCGGGCTGCGCGGCGACCTGTCGCCGTTCACGCTGGCGCAGACCGCCGGCAAGACCGTCGTGATCAACTCGGTGCCCTCGCTCGACACGCCCGTGTGTGCGGCCCAGGCGCGCCGGTTCAACCAGGAGGCGGCCGGACTCGGTGACGACGTGAAGGTGATCGTGGTGTCGATGGACCTCCCGTTCGCCCAGAGCCGGTTCTGCTCCACCGAGGGGATCGCCAACCTCGAGACGGTGTCCGACCACCGTGACGCGTCGTTCGGCGCCGCGTACGGGCTCCTCATCAAGGAACTCCGCCTGCTCGCCCGCGCGGTGCTGGTGATCGGCAAGGACGGAACGCTGCGCTACCAGCAGCTGGTGCCGGAGGTAACGCACGAGCCCGAGTACGCCGACGCCCTGGCCGCCGTCGGGGGCGCCCGCTAGTTCTTGGGCCTGACGGCCGGGCGCTGGTCCGGGACCACCCGAATCTGCCCCCGGCCCACGAGCTGTCCCTCGCCCGTCCACACCTCGGCGCGATACGTTCCGGGGAGAAGGCCGCCCGGGCCGATCCGCAGCGAGTCCCAGACCCGGAAGCCGCGGCTGTGAGCGACCAGGTCGAGCGTGCGCGAGTTGCGCAGCAGGGTGCCGTCGCGCGCGAGCCTGATCTGGATGCGGACGGGGAGGCGCCCCGGGGAGAAGATCGTCGCGCGCACGATCAGGTGGCCCTCGCGCAGGCGGCTCGCCGGCACCGCCCCGCCCTCCGGGAACTCGTTCTCGAGCTGGAGCGTGGCGGGGTCGATGCCGGTCGAAAAGGAGATTGCGACGAGGCGCAGGGGGACCGGCGGGATCAAGGCGCGCCCGACCTTGAGGACGACGATGATCCCGACGAGGGCCGCGAAGATCAGCGCCTTCCTCCGCGATTGCCTGAGATCGGGGCCGGAGTAGGCGAGCGGGAGCGATGCGAAGAACGAGACCCCGGCCGCGATGTAGGCGCCGTTGTGGATCGGGACGTGCAGGACGAGCGGCAGGAAGAACTGGAGCGCCGAGTAGGTGACGAAGGCGAAGAACGCCAGGGCGAACCAGCGGTTCGTGCGGAGCAACCGGCCGAAGTAGACGTCGAAACAGGACAGTGCCGCGAGCGCGGCGAGGAACACGACGTAGGGGCTGTTCCAGGAGGGGAACGTCGTCGAGTAGAAGTAGAACGGCAGGAGGAAGAAGAGCGTCTCCTGGTACATCACCCGGGTGAGGTAGGAGACGAAACCGCGCGCGAAGCGCAGCCTGTCGGAGCCGCCCGGCGCGGCGAACCGCGAGAAGAAGAGCGTCGAGGCCCAGGTCAGGGTGAGGAAGAGGACCACCCAGGGGAGGAAGCCGTAGCGGTTGTGGGCGAGGACGAGGACGATCCCGCCGCTGATCAACGCCCAGGTCGAGTGGACGGCCCAGAACAGCCGCGAGTAGCGCCGGTGCAGCAGGCGGCCGATCGCGGCCGTCCTGTCGCGCCGACGTTTGAAGCTCTGGCGCCAGCCGCGGTCGCGTTCCTCCATGCCGCGCATTCTAGCTGGCGGCCGCGGCCGTTGCGACGATCCGCTACACTGCCGTCCGTGGCGAACGAACCGTTCCCCGGCTTGACGACCTGGATCGAAGTCTCCCGCGGGGCCGTGGCGCACAACCTGTCGCTGTTTCGGGGCCTGCTCGCTCCCGGCACGGGCCTGCTCGCCGTGGTCAAGGCCAACGCCTACGGTCACGGCATCGCCGAGGTCGCGGGCGTGTGCGCCGAGCAAGGCGTGGACATGCTCGGCGTCCACACCGCCGACGAGGTCGCCGCGCTCGCGAAGGCGGGGATCGGGCTGCCGGTGCTCCTCATGGGGTACGTCACGCCGGCCCAGGTCGAGGACGTCGTGCGGCCCGGCGTGCACGTGCTGGCCTCGTCCGCGACGGTGGTCGAGGCGCTCGCGGCCCATGCGAGGCGTCTCGGAACCCCCATCCCCGTGCACGTGAAGGTGGACACCGGCACTCACCGGCAGGGGGTGGAGCCGGAGGATGCCGGCGAGTTCGCCGCCGCCGCGCGCGACTCGGGGCTCGCGGTCGTGGGCGTGGCGACGCACTTCGCCAACATCGAGGACACCACGGACCACGCCTACGCGTTCGCCCAGCTCGAACGGTTCCGGGGCGCCGTTGCGGCGGTCGAGGGACGCGTCGGCCGCGTCCCCTGGGTGCACGCGGCCTGTTCGGCCGCGGCGCTGCTGTTTCGCGAGGCGGATTTCACCATGGTGCGGATCGGAATCTCGCTGTACGGGCACTGGCCCTCGAAGGAGACGCACCTCTCCTGGCTGCTCGCACACGGTCGCGACGGCGTGAAGCTCGAGCCGGCGCTCGCCTGGAGGGCGCGGGTCGGCCAGGTCAAGCGGGTGGCGGCCGGCGCTCCGATCGGGTACGGCCTGACCTACCGGCCGACGCGCCCGAGCACGATCGCCGTCCTGCCGGTGGGGTACGCCGACGGGTACCCGCGCGCGCTCTCGAACCGGGCGCGGGTCATCCTGCGGGGTCGGCCCGCTCCCGTGGTCGGCCGGGTGTGCATGGACATCCTGATGGCCGACGTCACGGATGTCCCCGGTGCCGGGGAGGGGGACGTCGCCACGCTGATCGGGGCCGACGGCGGCGAGCGCGTGAGCGCCGAGGAACTCGCCGACCTCGCGGGCACGATCAACTACGAGATCCTCGCGCGGTTGTCGCCGGCGCTGGCGCGCAGCCTCGTCGAGTAGGTATCATCGGGGAATGCGGCCCGACGCCTTGCATCGCCTGCTGCAAGACGTCGCCAGCGGAGCGGTCTCTCCGGGCGACGCCGCGGAGCGGTTCGCCACGCTGCCGTTCGCTCTCGGCGAAGGCGTCATGGCGGACACGCACCGTGCGCTGCGCACGGGCGAGTCGGAGGCCGTCTACTGCGCCGGCAAGACGCCCGAACAGGCCGCGGCCGCGTTCGCGGCGCTGGCGCGAGGGGGCGGCCCGGTGCTGGCGACGAGGGCGACGGACGAGCACGCCCGTGCCATCGTCGCGGCGACGGCGGGCGCCGTGCACCACCCGGACGCCCGGATGGTGGTGCTCCCGGGCGCCGAGCACGTGGAAGGCACGGTCGCCGTGATCTGCGCCGGGACGTCCGACCTCCCCGTGGCCGAGGAGGCCGCCGTGACGGCCGAGGCCCTCGGCGCGGCGGTGACCCGCGTGCACGACGTCGGAGTCGCCGGCCTGCACCGGCTCCTGGGCCACCTGCAGGAGCTTCGCCGGGCCGGGGTCGTGATCGCGGTCGCGGGGATGGAAGGAGCGCTGCCGGCGGTCGTCGCCGGCCTCGTCCCCGCGCCGGTGGTGGCGGTCCCGACCTCCGTGGGATACGGCGCGGCGTTCGGCGGGTTGGCGCCGCTGCTCGCCATGCTCAACGCCTGCGCGCCCGGCGTCGGCGTGGTCAACATCGACAACGGGTTCGGCGCGGCCGTGCTGGCCGCGCGCATCCTTCGGCGCGCACGGGGGGGCCAGTGACCACGCTCACGCTCGTGACCGCCGGGGAAAGCGCTCCCTACCACATCGGCGAGGGGCTCCTGGGCGGGGTCGCCGGGCTGCTCGGGCCGGTGTTGGGCGGCCGGCGGGCGTTCGTCGTCACCGACACGACGGTGGGCCCGCTGTACGGCGCGAACGTCGCGGAACGGCTCGGGGCGCCTTGTCTCGAGCTGCCCGCCGGCGAGGAGCACAAGCGCTGGCCGTCGGTCGAGCGGATCGCCCGATGGTTGCTCGGCCATGAGGCCGAACGCTCCGCGATGCTGGTCGCGGTCGGGGGCGGCGTGGTCACGGATCTCGTGGGTTTCGCGGCGGCCGTGACCTTCCGCGGCATCGGCTGGGCGGCGATCCCGACCACCCTGCTCGCGATGGTCGATGCGGCGCTGGGCGGCAAGACCGGGATCGACCTCGACGAGGGGAAGAACCTCATCGGAGCGTTCTGGCCGCCCCGCGCGATCGTTGCGGACACCCTCGCGCTGGCCACCCTCGACCAGCGCCAGCTGCACGCGGGACTCGCCGAGGTCGTCAAGGCGGCGATGATCGCCCCGTCATCGCTCGAACACGTGCTGGACAGCCACCTGGCGCCGGTCGCAGGAGGGGACCCGCTGCAGGCGCTCGAACTGGTGGTCGGTTGTGCCCGGGTCAAGGGCGACGTGGTGGCTCTCGACGCGCGGGAGGCCGGGCCGCGGCAGGCGCTCAACCTCGGCCACACCCTCGCGCACGGACTCGAGGGCGCGACCGCCTACGCGCGCTTCCTCCACGGGGAGGCCGTGGCGTGGGGGTTGCTGGCCGAGCTGCGGCTGGCCCGCGACCGGGGGCTGCTCTCCACCGCGGAAGCGCTCGCGTGGGCGGACCGGATCCACGCCATCGCCCCGCTCCCCAGCCTGGCGGCGCTGAGCTGGAGGGACGTGGCGCCCTACGTCGCGCGCGACAAGAAGCGCGAGGGGGGACGCGTCGGCTGGGTGTTGCCGCGCCTGGGCGGGGTGGTGCTCGACGTGCCCGTCTCAGGGGTGGAGGCCGCGACGGTCTACGCCGAGCTCCAAGCTCTCCCGCCAGAGGGCCCGTTCTCCGCGTTGTTCTGAGCCGCACCTGCCCGTCCGCCGCTGCCCGGGAATGCTAGACTCGCGGTCCACAAGGGAGTCTGGAGGAAAGCGTGAGCCGTCCGGAACCGATGCCGACTCGCTTCGACCCGACCTCGTTCGAGGAGCGGTGGTACGCGGCTTGGGAGAGCTCGGGCGCGTTCGCCCCGGCCCTGCCCTCGGAGCGGCCGCCGTTCGTGATCCTGATCCCGCCTCCGAACGTCACGGGCAAGCTGCACATCGGTCATGCGCTGCAGTTCACGCTGCAGGACCTGATGATCCGGTGGCGACGGATGCAAGGTTTCAACGCCCTCTGGCTGCCGGGCACGGACCACGCGGGGATCGCGACCCAGGTGATGGTCGAGCGCGAGCTCGCCAAGGAAGGGACGAGCCGCCGCGAGCTCGGCCGCGACCGTTTCCTCGAGCGGATGTGGGCGTGGAAGACGCAGTACAAGGACAACATCTCGCACCAGGCGAAGGCGATGGGGGCGTCGTGCGACTGGACGCGCGAGCGCTTCACCCTCGACCCGATGCTGTCGCGGGCGGTCCGGCACGCGTTCGTGAAGCTGCACGACGAGGGACTGATCTACCGCGCGCACCGGCTCATCAACTGGTGCCCGCGCTGCCTCACGGCGCTCTCCGACCTCGAGGTGGTGCACAAGGACATCGACGGGGGAATGTGGGACTTCGCCTACCCGCTCGCGGACGGCGGCGAGATCGTCGTCTCGACCTCGCGGCCCGAGACGATGCTCGGGGACACGGCCGTGGCGGTCCACCCGGACGACGAGCGCTACCGGCACCTGGTCGGAAAGCTGGTCCGGCACCCGTTCGTGGACCGTACCTTCCCGGTGATCGCCGACGCCGCCCTGGTCGACCCGGCGTTCGGGACGGGCGCGGTCAAGGTGACGCCGGCGCACGATCCCAACGACTTCGCCACCGGCGAGCGCCACGGCCTCGCCAAGATCAACATTCTGACCGAGGAGGGCAAGGTCAACGAGAACGGCGGGCCGTTCGCCGGACTGGAACGGTTCGCGGCCCGCAAGGCGGTGCTCGCGGCGCTGGCGGAGAAGGGGCTGCGCCGGGGCGACAAGACGCACCGCCACGCGGTCGGGCACTGCCAGCGCTGCGACACGGTCGTCGAGCCGTACCTCTCGATGCAGTGGTTCTGCTCGATGCGCGGGATGGCCGCGGGGGCGCTCGACGCGGTGCGGTCGGGGGAGGTGTCGCTCGTCCCCGACTTCTGGGTCGCGACGTACGAGAACTGGCTCGAGAACATCATGGACTGGTGCATCTCCCGCCAGCTCTGGTGGGGGCACCGGATCCCGGCGTTCTACTGCCCCGACGGGCACACGACCGTTTCCGAGGGCGACGTGACCGCCTGTCCCACCTGCGGCAAGCCGGTGGAGCAGGACGCGGACGTCCTCGACACCTGGTTCTCCTCGGGGCTGTGGCCGATCTCCACGATGGGATGGCCGGACGCAACGCCGGAGATGGGCGCGTTCTATCCGACCAGCCTGCTGATCACCGGGTTCGACATCCTGTTCTTCTGGGTGGCGCGCATGATCATGATGTGCGGCCACTTCACCGGCAAGGCGCCGTTCGCCCACGTGCACCTGACCGGGCTGGTTCGCGACGCGCGCGGCCAGAAGATGTCGAAGACGAAGGGGAACGTCATGGACCCCCTCGACCTGGTGCGGGAGTTCGGCGCCGACGCGGTGCGCTTCACGCTCGCGGCGCTGGCCTCGCCCGGGCGGGACCTGCCGCTCGACGGCAAGCGCATGGAGGGATACCGGGCGTTCGCGACCAAGCTCTGGAACGCCGCGCGCTTCGTACAGATGCACCTCGACGGCGCGGAGCCGGCGCTCGAGACGGTTGACGCCGGCCCGCTGGCGCTCCCGGAGAGGTGGATCCTCGCCGAGCTCGAGCGCACGACCGCGGCGGTCAACCGCTCCTGGGAGGCGTACCGCTTCGACGAGGGGTGCCGCGCCCTCTACCAGTTCGTGTGGAACGACTACTGCGACTGGTACATCGAGATGGCCAAACCGGCGCTGCAGGACGACGCGTCGCCGGCGGCGACCGGCGGCGGCGCCAGGCGGGGCGCCGACGTGCGGGCGGTCGCGCGCGGGGTCCTGCTCGAAGCGCTCAAGCTGCTGCACCCGGTGATGCCGTTCATCACCGAGGAGATCGCCCAGCACCTCGGCTCCGAGGGCCTCCTGATCACGACGCCGTACCCGGCGGCGGGGAGCCGGCCCGCCGACCCCGATGCGCTGGCGCTGATGGAAGCCTTCCAAGCGGTGGTGCAGGAGACCCGCTCGTACCGCCACCTGGTCGGGCTCGCGCCGGGAAC
Organism: Acidobacteriota bacterium; assembly: GCA_004298115.1. Lineage (GTDB taxonomy): Bacteria > Acidobacteriota > Thermoanaerobaculia > Thermoanaerobaculales > Thermoanaerobaculaceae > RBG-13-68-16. Next base: position 12,404 of record SCRJ01000072.1, on the reverse strand, counting down.
GCCGCTTGCGCTCGCGCTCACCGGCGTCGCGCCCGAGCGCGCGGCCGCCCTGGCGCAGGTCGCGCCCGAGATGCGGCGTCTGGCCGGACTCGCGTCGCTCGAGCTCAACCCGCCGTCGTTGCCGGCCGGCGCGATCCGCGACATCGCGGGAGGGGTGAACGTGGCGATCGTGCTGCCCGACGGCGCGCTCGGCGATGCCGAGCGGGCGCGGCTGGCCGCCGAGCTGGCGCAGGTCGAGCGCGAACTTGCCGGGGCGAGGGCGCGGCTGGCGGACGAGTCGTTCACCGCACGTGCGCCGGAGGAGGTGGTCGCGGGGGCGCGGGAACGAGCCGCCGAGCTCTCGCACAAGGCCACGATGCTCGCGGGGACCCTGGGGCGGCCTTGATCCCGCTCCTGTCGCCGCCGCCGCCGGCCAACCTGGTCTGGTTCGACGAGATCGACTCCACCGCGTCGTTCGCCGACCGTCTCATGGAGCTCTGGCCGACCTCCGACGCCGAACCCCTGCCCGAGACGCTGGTCGTCGCCGCGCGGCAGTCCGGCGGCCGGGGACGCGGCGGCAACCGCTGGGCGTCGCCGGCCGGCGGCCTCTACGTCAACTGGCTGGCGCCGATCCCGGCCGGGGCGCTGGCCCTGCTGCCGATCGCCGCCGGTGTGGTCCTCGCCGAGGCCGTCGAGACGCTCGCCTCCGGCGCGGCCGTCGGCCTGAAATGGCCCAACGACCTCCAGGTGGACGGGTGCAAGCTCGGCGGCGTGTTGTGCCGCACCCGGGGGGGCGGGGAGAGCGTGTGGGCGACCGTCGGCTTCGGGATCAACGTGACGACCGTCCCGGAGCTCGCCGCCGGCGCCGCCGCGCGGCCGGTGTCGCTCGCGGCGCTCGGTTTCTCCGGCGATGCGGGGGACGCCTTTCGCGCGATCGGAAGCGCCTATTTACGGCGGATCCATCCGGCCCTCGCCGAGGCGGACGCGACCCTCGCCCACTGGGAGGCGCGCTCGGTGTACCGCCGCGGCGACGCCGTCGCGCTGAGGCTGGAGACGGGGGTGGTGGAGGGCCGCTTCAACGGCTTGTGCCGCGACGGTCGCCTCGAACTCGCGGTGGCGGGGGGGGTGCGGCGCTTCGCGGTCGGTGAGATCGTACCCGCCGAGACTCCGGGAGGCGCGTGATGCTCCTTGCCCTCGACGTCGGAAACACCCACATGACGATCGGCGTCTTCCACGGCACCGAGATCCTCCGCCGCTGGCGGCTGACGACCGTCCACGAACGCACCGTGGACGAGCTCGGCATCTTCCTGCGCCAGCTGTGCCAGTGGGCGGAGATCAGGCCGGCCGACATCAGCGGGGTGATCGTCGGTTCGGTCGTGCCCCAGATCGACGGGGCCATGCGGGCGGCGATCGACACCTACCTGCACGCCGAACCGTTGTTCGTGGCGCCCGGAATCCGGTCGGGGATGCCGCTGAGAGTCGACACCCCGCTCGAGCTCGGGGCGGACCGCCTCTGCAACGCGGTCGCGGCGTTCGCCGAGCTCGGCGGACCGTGCGTCGTGGTGGACTTCGGCACGGCCACCACCTGGGACGTGGTGTCGGGCAAGGGCGAGTTCCTCGGGGGCGTGATCGCGCCGGGCCTCGAGATCTCGGCCGAGGCGCTGTTCTCGCGCGCGGCCAAGCTGCCGCGCATCGAGCTCGCCGCGCCCGAGCGCGCGATCGGCAAGGGTACCGTGGACTCGATGCAGGCGGGCATCGTGCTCGGCTACGTCGGCCTCACGGAAGGTCTCACCCGCCGGGTGCTCGCCGAGCTGGGCGGCGGCCGCGTGGTGGCGACCGGCGGTCTCGCCAGGGTGATCGCCCGCTACACCGAGATCTTCGACGCCGTGGATGACGACCTCACGCTCAAGGGGCTGCGCCTGTTGTGGGAGCGCAACCGCCCGGAGCGAGCCTGAGGGCGCGGCGGCGCCATGACCGACCCGGACGCAGCCGAGATCGCCTACTACCGCGCGGTGGAGGACCACTTCGCGTCCCTGCGGGGAACGCCGTTCCTGTTCTCGCCGAAGGACTTCGCGTTGTTGCGCCGGTGGTGGCGAGAGGGGGTTCCGCTGGCAGCGGTGCTGGCCGGGATCGCGGAGGCCTGGGAGCGACGGCGGGGGCGGGGGGAGGACCCGGTGTCGTCGCTGGCGTACTGCCGGCATGCGGTGGCCAGCCACGCCAAGCGCCTCACGGCGGCGCGCACCGGCGCCGCCGCGGCCGTCCCGGTCCCCGACACCGCCGCGGCGCTCGCGGCGCTGGTGGCGGCGGTCGCCCAGGCCCAAGCGCGATGGGACGCCGATGCGGCGGTGCGGGCGGTGCTCGAGGACCTCGGGCGCGCGGTGGCGAGCGTGCCGCCCGAGGGCGAGCCGGCGGCGATCGAAAAGGCCCTGGCCGAGCTGGAGTTCGGCGCTCTCGACGCGCTCGCCCGCGCGCTGCCGCCCGACGCGCAACGGGCGCTCGAGGTGGAAGTGGGCGAGAGCGTGGAGCGCCTCGGGCTCGAACCCGAGGTGCGCGAGCGCACGCGGCGCGCCCTCCTGATCAAGGCGGTGCGCCGGCTCGTCGGCGTGCCGCGCCTGGAGCTCGACGCCCGTGCGTCTTGAGATCACCGGGTTCGCCGGCGGCGGCCGTGGCCTCGCCCGGGGCGGCGGTAAGGTGTGGTTCGTGGCCGGCGCTCTCCCGGGCGAGGTCGTGGAGGCCGGCGTCGAGCGCGAGCGCGCCGGCATCGTGGAGGCCCGCGCCGAGGAGGTCGTGGTCGCGAGCCTCGCGCGCGAGCCGGCGCCGTGCCCGGTGGCGGGCGCGTGCGGCGGCTGCGACCTCGCTCACGTGCGCCGCGCGGCGGCGTCGGCGGCGCTGCGCGACATCGCGATCGGGGCGCTGCGGCACTCGCCGCCGGTCCTGGCCGACGCGGTGAGAGAGGCGCCGGTGCGGGCGTCGGAGATGGCGTGGCGGCTGCGCGCCCGGCTGCACTGGGACTCGGCGCGGAAGGTCCTCGGCTTCCGCACCGGGCGCTCCCACGCCGCGGTGGAGATCTCGCCATGCCGCGTGGTGTCGCCGCTGCTGCTGCGGACCCTCCCGGAACTCGCCGCCGCGCTGGAGCGCGGCGCGGCCCGTGACGGTGAGCTCGATTGGATCGAGGACCTGGCCGCGGAAAGGGCGGTCGCGGGGTGGTGGGGCGGTACGGTGCCGGACGGGCCGGTAGGCGAGCTGGCGGGGTTCCACCCCCTCGCCGCCGGCGCCGCGATCGCGCCGGGGGGCTGGGGCGACCGCGGCGTCGTGATGCAGCTGCCGCGGCCGCTTCACGTCCCGGCCGGGGCATTCTTCCAGGGCAACCGCCACCTCGTTCCCGGACTTTTCGCGCGCGTGAGCGAGATCGTGCGGGCGGTCGGACCGGCCCGGGTCGTGGACCTGTACGGCGGCGTCGGGTTCCTCTCGGCCGCAGCGCGGGACGGCGGCGCCGCCGCCGTGACCCTGGTGGAGGCGTCCGCACCGGCGGCCGCCGCGGCGCGCCGCAACCTGCCGGAGGTCACGGTGACCGCGGCGCCGGCCGAGGCGTTTCTCTCCTCGCCGGGCCCCGCGTCCGGGACGCTCGCGATCGTCGACCCGCCGCGGACGGGCCTGTCGCGCGTCGCGGGGGAGGGTCTCGTACGGTGGCGGCCGGAGCGGGTCGTGCTCCTGGCGTGCGACGCGGCGAGGTTCGGCCGCGACGGCGCCCGCCTTCTCGCGGCCGGGTACGTCCTCGAGTCGGTCGAGCTGTGGGACCTGTTCGCCGGATCGCACCATGTGGAAGTCCTGGCGTCGTTTGGTCGCGGCGCCCGCTGAGGCGCCGGGATCGCGCCTGATCGCGCTGAGCGCGAGCGCGGTCGTCGCGGTCGCCGCCGGGAACTTCGCGCCGCCGGCGCCGGTGTGGGGCGTCCCGCTCGCGGTCGTCGCCGTCCTCGCCGGGTGGCGCGGCCTCGCCGGAGAGGGCCGGCGCTGGGGCTGGTGGGTCACCGCGGGGGCCGGCCTCGGCCTGGCCGCGTGCGCGATGGCGGCCCGCACCCCGGCCGGCCTGGCCGGCAAGTCGGTGCCCGTTCGCTTCGCGGTCACGGTGCGGGACGGCTGGGTGAGCGGCGTCCGGGGCTGGGGGAACCGGGTGCGTGTCGACCGCCTGGAGTGGCAAGGCAGGCGGCTGCGGCGGCCCCGGGAGATGCAGCTCTTCGTCACGGCGCCGGCGGGCATGGCCTTGCTGCCGCGGGCGGGCGCCGGCCTGGAGGGGAGCGGCGAGCTGGTGTTCGACCGCACGCTGCCGCTCGCGGCCGGCCACCTCCGCGTGAAGACGCTGCTCCTCGTTCGTCCGGCCGGCGGCGGGTCGCGAGTGGATCGCATCCGCGAGGCCGGGGTCCGCGCTCTCGAGGCGGGCGCCGGGACCGACGTCCGCCGGCTGCGCGCGGCAGGGCTGGCCGCCGCCCTCGTGCTGCAACGCATGGAATCGCTGCAGGAGGGAGAGATCGCCAGCATGCGGCGCTCGGGCCTCGTCCACCTGCTCTCGGTGTCGGGCCTCCACGTCGGCCTCGTCGCCGTCCTGACCTGGGCGCTGCTGAACGCCGCCGGGGTCCCGCCCACGGCGCGGCGGTGGGTCGTGGCGGTCGCGGTGGTCGCGTTCGCCCTGCTCGCCGGCGGCAACGCTCCGGTGCGGCGGGCCGCGACGGGAACGGTCGCCTATCTGGTCGCGCGTCGGTTCGGCCGGCCTCTCGAGCGGCTCCCCGCCGTCTGGGGGATCGTCGCCGGGCTCGCGCTGCTCGAGCCGGCGGCGCTGCTGCAGCCCGGTTTCGAGCTCTCGGCGTTCGTCACCCTCGCGCTGGTGCGCTGGGTCGAACCGCTGGCCCGCGCCCTGAGCGTGCTGCCGCACCGGGCGGCGCAGGCCGTCGCCGTGGCCGTGGTCGCCCAGGGGGCGTCGAGCCCCCTCGTCGGGGGCACCTTCGCGCTGCTGCCTCTGCTGGGGATCGCCGGGAGCATCCTCGCCGCGCCCCTGGAACTCGTCCTCGTGGGCGCGAGCCTCGGGTCGCTCGGCGCCGCCGGGCTCTCGTCCCGGCTGGGCGGCATGGCGCTGGACGCCGTCGCCGCCGGCCAGTGGCTGCTGGACCGCGCCTCGGCGGTGGGGGGCGTCGCGAGCGTGCCGTTCGCGCCGCTCGCGCCTTCCCTGGCGCTCGTGCTCGCGACCGTCGGCCTTGCGGCTCTGACCAGGGGACGCGCCGCCCAGCCGGCGGCGCTGCTCCTCGTCGCGGGGACGGTCGCATGGGTCGCTGCCCCGGGATCCCCCGACTGGCGGTACGAGGTGCGCGTGCTCGGCGTGGGGGAGGGGATGGCGCTGCTGGTCCGCAACGGTGACCGCGCGGCCCTGGTGGACGCCGGCCGCTCGCCGACCGAAGCCTGGCGTGAGCTTGCCCGGGTCAGGGTGCGCCGCCTCGACGCCCTGGTGCTGACGCACCCGGATGCCGACCATACCGGCGGCGCCGCCCTGCTCCTGGAACGGATGCAGGTGCGGCGGCTCGCCTTCCCGCGGGCGCTCGGGGACCGACCCGAAATCGTGCCGCTGCGGCGAGCCGCACGCCTGCGCGGCGTCGAGGAGATCCCGCTCGAGCGCGGGCAGGCGGCCACGCTCGCCGGCGCGCGCTGGGAGACCCTGTGGCCGCCCGGCGCGATGGCGGGGGTCGACAACGACGCGAGCCTGGTGGGGCGCGTAGACCTTGGCGGGCCCCGCGTCGTGGTCGTGGGCGACCTGGAGGCCCGGGGGGAGGCGGCGCTGCTCGCGTGCGGCGACCGGCTGGACGGGGAGGTGTTGCAGCTCCCGCATCACGGCTCGCGGACGTCGTCCACGCCCGCGTTCCTGGCGGCGGTGCGGCCGCTGATCGCTCTGGCGGCCACCGGGGTGCGGCCGCGCTTCGCCTACCCCGACCCCGGGGTGGCGCGGCGAGTCGTCGGCCTGCCGGCGGTTCTGGTGGAACAGGGGGGCGGCGCGGTCTGGGTCGGGTGGGATGATGCCGGGCGGTTGACGCTGGGGCCGGGGACGCCGGTCCGGGTGTCGCGCGGGAGGAAGACGGGCGGTGGCTGAGCTGATCGTGATCGTGGGTCCGACGGCATCGGGAAAGACGGCTCTGGGCGTGGCGTACGCGCGGCGGGTCGGCGGGGAGGTGGTGTCGGCCGACGCGTTCGCCGTCTACCGCGGCTTGGACATCGGCACGGCCAAGCCGGACGCCCGGCTGCGCGGGCTGGTCCCTCACCACCTCATCGACGTGGCGGACCCGGCCGAGCGTTACTCCGCCGGGATGTTCGTGCGCGACGCCGACGCCGCGATCGCCGACATCCGCGACCGGGGCCGCGTCCCGGTGGTGGTGGGAGGAACGCACTTCTACGTGCGGGCGCTGCTGCACGGTCTGTTCCCCGAGCCGCCGAAAGACGCCGCGCTGCGGGAGGAGCTCGAACGCGAGTGGGAGCGCGACCCCGGCGCGATGCGGTTGCGTCTGGCCGGACTGGACCCCGCGGCGGCGGCGCGCATCGCGGCCAACGACCGTCAGCGCACGTTGCGGGCGCTCGAGGTCTGCCTGACCGCCGGTCGCCCAATGAGTGATCTCTGGCACGAGCACCCGAGGCGTAATCCACGCTATCGTTTCACGTTGCTCGGCATCGCTCCGGCTCGGGCGGAGCTTCATGCTAGGATTGAGACGAGGGTGAAACAGATGTTCGCCGCCGGACTCGTCGACGAGGTGCGCGGGCTTCTGGCCGGCGGTCTGTCGCCGAACGCTCACGCCCTCAAGGCGATCGGTTACCGGGAATCGTGCCGGCTGCTGGCCGGCGAGTTGACGGTGATCACGGCGGTCGCGGCGGCGGCGGCGGCGACCAGGAAGCTGGCCAAGCGGCAGTTGACGTGGTTGCGGGGGGAGAAGGGCGTGCAGTGGCTGGCCGGCAGCGGCGACGAGCTGCTGGCCGAGGCGGTCGCCCGAGGGGAGGCGCGCGGTGGAACAGGGACAGGAGCGGTCTAAGGTCGGCGTCAACGTGCAGGACAGCTTCTTCTACGCCTTGCGGCGGGATGGGCGTCCGATCCACGTCTATCTCCTCACCGGCAAGCGGGTGACCGGCGTCCTCCGGCGGTTCGACCGCTACGCCCTGATCGTGGAGAGTCACGGGCTCGAGCATCTCGTCTACAAGCACGCGATCGCCACCGTCTGCCTCGCCCGCGGCGACGGGGAGCACCTTGCGCAGAACGAGGAGTAGGCTCGCCCTGGCGGCGATGGTGGTCCTCGCCGCGTGCCGCAGCACCGCGCCGCCGCCGATCCGCCGGATGCCGGATCCGACCGGACCGCCGCTGGCGGGCGCGGCTCTGACTCCGGCCCAGCTCGAAGCGGCCCGCGCGGCGGTTGCAGCCGCCGAGAGCGGCCAGGCGGCGAAGGGCGAGGAGAGGCTGCGGCTGCTGCCCGAAGGCCACCCCGTGCGCGCGCTCGCCGAGCTCGAGCTGCGCTTCCTGCAGGGCGAAGCGGTGCTCGGGCAAGCCGAGGCGCTCGCTGCGGCGAACCCCGGCTATGGGTCGGCGTGGGGCCTCGTGGTCGTGGCCGCGCGGCGCCAAGGTGACGCGCGGGCTGCGCTGCCCGCGGCGCGCACCGCGGCGCGCCTGCAGCCCGATGCGGGGTGGGGACCGGTGGCCGTTGAGCTCGAGGGTACCGTGGTCGGCGAGCTGGTCAGTCGGGGCCGCGCGTTGCTGCAGTCGGGTGACGCCGCCGGCGCCCTGGCGCGCGCCCGCGAGGCGCTCGAGGTCGCCCCCGGGGTCGTCACCGGCAGGACCCTCGCCGTTCGCGCGCTGCTCGCGTTGCACGACAGCCGCGGCGCGGCCGGGTTGGTGCCGGGACTGCCGGACACGGCGGAGGGTCTCGAGCTGAAAGGGAACGTGGCACAGGCGCTCGGCCAGTGGGATTTGGCGCTCGAGTTCTACAACCGGCTGCCGGCCGACACCCCGAACCGTTGCGAGCTGATCGCCGAAGCGCGGAGGCGGTTACGACTGAGCGACGCGCCCCCGTACCTGACCCGGGCGCTCTCGGCGCGGCCGCTGCGACGCGCGGGGCTGGCGGCGATCATCGCCTGGGAGGCGCCGGGGCTGGCGGGAAAGGCCGCCGGCGCCGTGCCGGTGTTCGAGGACGTGGTGCAGCTACAGGAGCGGCGCGACATCGTCGTCGTGGCACGCGCCGGCGTGATCCCGGGCGACGCGATCGCCCGGCGGTTCGCCCCCAACCGGGTGGTGTCGCCGGGGGAGCTGGCCGCCGTGCTGGACCGCCTGGCGACGGCGCTGGGACGACCGGCGCCGCGCTGGTGCGGAGGCGGTGAGCAGGGGTGCCTGCAACTGCCGGAGGCCGTGGACGGCCGGACGGCGGCCGACCTGGTAAGGCGGGTCGCGGGCGAGGGGGGGGACCCATGTGCGCAGCGTTGACCGACCTGATCGGCAAGGCTTCACTTTTCGGCGAGCTCGAACCGCAGGAACTCGAGGCCCTCGCCCGGGCCGCGGAGCGCCAGGAGTTCCAGCGGGACGAGGTGGTCTTCGCAGCGCACGAACCGGCCGACAGCTTCTACGTGGTCGCGAGCGGGAGAGTCAAGGTGTGCGTCTCCTCGGCGGGCGGCAAGGAGCTGATCCTGGCCACGCTCGGGCCCGGCCAGTTCTTCGGGGAGATGGCCCTGCTCGACGACGCGACCCGCTCCGCGAGCGTCGTGGCGCAGCTCGCGACGGTCGCCTACCGCATCCGGCGCGCCGATTTCGAGCGGCTCCTCGAGCAGCACCCGACCATCGCCCGCAAGCTGCTCCGCGAGCTGTCGCTACGCTTGCGCCGGTCGAACGCGCAGATGGAATCGCTGGCGACGCTCGACGTCGTCGGGCGGCTCGCCCGCTACTTCATCAACCTCGCCAAGCAGCACGGCCAGATCCTCGGGAACGGCTGGGTGGCGGTACGCCGGCCGACGCATCAGGACATCGCCAACACGATCGGCACCTCGCGCGAGACCGTGACCCGTCTGATGAACGACCTGGAACAGCGGGGGCTCGTCGTCAACGAGGGGAAGATGAGTTACCTCAAGGAGTCGGTCCTCTCGGAGGCGGCGGAGTGAGCGCGTCCGGCGACGGCCGCAACGGCCCCGTCCCGGCGGCGGGCGAGCGCGACGCCGCGTCCGCGGACGGGAGCAGGGGCGGCGAGCGAACCGGGGTGCGAGCGGGCGCCGTCGCGCAACGGGCGGCGCAGGAGGTGCGGGCGGCGCTGCGGCCGTTCACGATCCCCAACGGCATCACCCTGATCCGCCTGGCGCTCACGCCGTTCTTCGTGCTCGCGATCCTGGAGGGCAACCACCGGCTCGCCTTGGGCATCTTCGTCGCCGCGGGGATCTCCGACGCTCTCGACGGGCTGATCGCGCGCCTCCTCGGGATGCGCTCGCTGCTGGGCAGCTACCTCGACCCGATCGCGGACAAGACGCTGCTGGTGACGGCGTACGTCGCCCTCACGCTCCCGGTCCCCGGCGCCGTGAGGATGCCGCTCTGGCTCACCGTGATGGCCCTTTCGCGTGATTTCCTGATCGTCCTCGTGGCGCTCCTGCTCTACCTGGGAGCGGGAGTGCGCGAGTTTCCGCCGTCGCTCTGGGGGAAGTGGACCACGTTTCTGCACATCCTGACGGTCGCCGCCGTCCTGGTCGCCAACGTGACGCCGGTGCCCGAACGGGCGCTGCTCGCGTGCTTCTACATCGCCATGGCGTTCACGGTGATCTCTGGCGCGGACTACGTCAGGCGAGCCGCGCTCACGATCGAAGCGATCCACGATGACGAGCGCCGCTAGGACGGCGCGGCCGCCGGGCCCGGCCGCGGGGTTCGTCCGAGAGGCCGCTGGAGGATTGGCATGATCGAGGAACGAGTGTTTCGCGGCGGCCAGTACGCCGCCGAAGTCGAGCCGCCCGAAGCGTACCGCGCGCGCCGTGAGTCGGTGCGCGCGCGCCTCGAGCCGGGGGACGTCGCGGTCGTGCTCGGCGCCAGCGATGCGCGCGGGTACGGCGACGTCGGGACGTTCCGTCAGGAACCGGGTTTCTTCTACCTCACGGGCGTGGAGCTGCCGGGCGCGGTTCTGCTGCTCGCAAAGGAGCACGAGGCGCTGTTGCTTCCGGCGCGGCGCCCGGCGCTCGAGGCCTGGACCGGGCCGAAGTTCGGCCCCGGGGAGGAGGCGGCGCTCGCGCTGGGGTTCGCAGAGGTCGGCGACCGCGACGCCACCGAAGCGGTCGTCGACGCCCGGCGCCGGGGCGTCCCGGGCTACATGGACCGCATCGCCGGCGCCTTGCAGGCCGGCGGGGCGCTGTGGGTGGTGCTGGGCGGTTCGGCGACCGGGGAGCTCACGCCGGAGCAGAGAATGGCGCAGGGCTTGCGCGACCGGCTGCCGAGCTTCGCGGTCCGCGATCTGGCCCCGGTGCTGGCCGACCTGCGGCTGCGCAAGTCGAGCGGGGAGATCGCGCTGCTGCGCAAGGCGGTGGCGGCCACCGTCGCCGCGATGCGGGCGGCCGCCGCCACGGTGGGGCCCGGGCGGACCGAGGGTGAGGTGGAAGGCGCGGCGTTCGCCGCGCTGCGCGCGGCCGGCGCCGAGGGCTGGTCGTTCCCGCCGATCGTCGGCTCGGGGCAGGCGGGATGCGTCCTCCATTACGACGCCAACCTCGGCGTGCTCGGCGACGGCGAACTCGTGGTCGTGGACATCGGGGCCCGCCACGGGTACTACTGCGGCGACCTCACGCGCACATTCCCGGCCAGCGGCGCGTTCACGCCGCGGCAGCGGCAGCTCTACGGGGCGGTGCTGGGCGCGTACGAGGCCGCAGCCGCGACGCTGAAACCGGGCTCGACGATCGCCGCCGCGCGCAAGGCGGCGTTCGCGGCGCTCGAGGGGAGCGCGGTGGCGGGGGACGGCGGGCGGACGCTCGGCAACTTCTTCATCCACGGGCTCGGGCACTTCCTCGGCCTCGAGGCGCACGACGCCGGCGGCGAGGGGCCGGTGCTGGAAGCCGGGATGGTGGTGACCGTCGAACCCGGCGTCTACCTGCCCGCCGAGGGCGTCGGCATCCGCGTCGAGGACGACTACCTGATCACGGACGGCGGCGCCGAGAACCTCTCCGCCGGGCTGCCGCGCGACGCGGCGGCGGTCGAGGCGATGGTGGCCCGCCGCTAGGCCGGGACGGGAACAGGGATGCCGCAGCCCACGTTGACATCAGCGACGATGCCTGTTCGGCCCACCGACGCGGTTGGCGCGACCCCTGCGGGTGCGGCGCTCGGCGAGGAGATTCTCCGCCTCAAGCGCGAGCGCGGCGCGATCCTGCTGGCGCACTACTATCAGGATCCCGAGATCCAGGATCTGGCCGACTTCGTCGGCGATTCCCTCGAGCTGGCCCGCGCGGCGCAACGGGCCCAGGCGAAGGTGATCGTCTTCTGCGGGGTGCGCTTCATGGCGGAGGTGGCGAAGATCCTGAACCCGGCGGCCGAGGTCCTGATCCCCGACCTCGAGGCGGGCTGCTCGCTCGAGGAGTCGTGCCCGCCGGAGGCGTACGCTCGCTGGCGTGCCGAGCACCCCGGGGCGTTCGCGGCGACGTACATCAACTGCTCCGCGGCGGTGAAGGCGCTCTCCGACGTCATCGTGACCTCGTCGTCGGCCGAGCGCATCCTGCGCCAGGTCCCGGCCGACACCGCGATCCTCTTCGCGCCCGACCGCCACCTCGGCGCGTACCTGGAGCGCAAGCTCGGGCGGACGATGGTCCTCTGGCCGGGGACCTGCATCGTGCACGAGCAGTTTTCCGAGAAGGCGCTGGCGGAGCTCAAGACCCTGCATCCGGGCGCGCTCGTGGCCGCGCACCCGGAGTGCCCCGAGGCCATCCTGCGGCAAGCGGACCACGTCGGCTCGACCACCTCGATCCTGCGCTACGTGCAGCAGAGTCCCGCGGCGGAGTTCCTGATCGCCACCGAGCCGGGGATCATCCACCAGATGGAGAGGCTCGCCCCGGGAAAGCGCTTCATCCCGGTCCCCGGCGGGGCCGGGGAGTGCGGGTGCAACGTCTGCCCGCACATGCGCCGCAACACGCTGGAGAACCTCCACGCCTGTCTGCGCGACGGCGGCCCGCGACTCGAGCTGCCGGAGGATCTCCGCGTCGCGGCCCGCAAACCCCTCGAACGGATGCTCGAGATGGCCGCGGCCCCCTCGCCCTGAAGCCGGGCTGTCGGGAGGCGGCCCGGAGTGGTAGCGTGGGTTTTCGCGCCGGCGGGCGCGGGGACGGGCAGCGCCGGGCGAGGGGGGTGGGAACATGGAAGTTCCCCGGGCGAGCTACCACATGACCCCGGACGAGTTCAAGATCGGAAGAGC